>DATGKM010000028.1:0-21114 GCA_035294665.1 Bryobacteraceae bacterium
GCCAGGCGGTAATCCACCGAGACCACCACCGCGTCCGATTGTTTGGCGAGCGAACGACACACGGTATCGTGAGTGTCCAGGTTGCCGAACACGAATCCGCCGCCATGGAAATAAATCAGCCCGGGCCGCGCGCCGCCGGACGAGTTCGCATACACGCGCGCCGCGAGAGGGCCCGCGGGGCCCGGAATCGAAATGTCTTCTACGCGACCCAGCGGTTCGGGCTCGCCGTTCATAGCGGCCATGGGTCCGCCGCCGCGGGCGGCGCGCGCTTCGATCGGATCCATGCTTTCGAGGGGAGGCGCCGGTTGCGCATCCATGGCTTCCAGCAAGGCGCGCACTTCCGGATCCAGGCGTTCACTGCGCTGGAATGGGGGTTTCAACGATTCGGGCATAGCCGCTTCCTTTCCGGATCATCTTACATCGGCCGGAAACGCGGCGGGGCACGCGCAAGTGGGTGAAAGCCATCAGCCGCTGGGTCAAGTAGCCCAAAACGGGCCGTGCTACACTCCGGTCATGCCGGCTCTGCGCGAGGTTCCCGACGAGCCGCCGCCCTTCCTGGGCACCTGGCGGCGCGTCTATGCCGGGGTCCTCTTGTACCTGGCTGCGATCATTGCGCTCTGTTACCTGTTCTCCGCCCTGTACACATTTCCCCTGGCGTTGCCATGAGCCCGCTCGACTGGATTGTCCTGTTCGGGACATTGGTTCTGATCGTCGCCTACGGCCTGTACCGCAGCCGCGGAAGCGACACGGTCGATCGATTTCTGCTTGCCGGCAAGACCATGCCGTGGTACGCCATGGCGCTTTCGATCATGGCGACGCAAGCGAGCGCGGTCACGTTTATCTCCACCACCGGCCAAAGCTATATCGATGGCATGCGCTTCGTGCAGTTCTATTTCGGCCTGCCCATCGCCATGGTGATCCTCTGCGCCACGGTGGTCCCGGTTTTCCATCGCGCCAAAGTGTTCACCGCCTACGAATACCTGGAGCAGCGGTTCGACGCGAAGACGCGCGCGCTGGCCAGCGTTCTTTTCCTTTGCAGCCGGGGCCTGGCCGCCGGTCTCACGCTCTACGCTCCGGCGATTGTGCTGTCGGCCATTCTGGGCTGGCCCGACCGCGTCACGATCGCGCTCATGGGAATCACGGTGGTGATGTACACGTCGCTGGGCGGCGTGAAGGCCGTGACGTGGTCGGACGTGCAGCAGATGATTATCATTTTTCTGGGACTGGTCGCCTCCCTGGTAACCGTTTTCGTGCTGCTGCCGAAATCAGTTTCGATTCCCGACGCCGTTTATCTGGCAGGCGCGGCCGGGCGGCTGAACGCCGTCACCACCAACTTCGACTGGAACGACCGCTTTACGCTCTGGAGCGGCCTGATCGGCGGCACCTTCCTGTTTCTCTCCTACTTTGGTTGCGACCAGTCGCAGGTGCAGCGTTACCTTACCGGCAGCTCCATCGCCCAAAGCCGGCTGAGCCTGCTGTTTAACGCGATCGCCAAGATTCCCATGCAGTTCTTCGTGTTGTTCATCGGGGCCATGGTGTTCGTGTTTTATTTATTCGTGCAGCCGCCTATATTGTTCGAGCAGCCGCAACTGGCGCACATTGAGCACACGGCGGCTTTCTCCAGTCTCCAGAGCAGGTACGAGAAGGCGTTTGGCCGGCGCAAGGAAGCGGCCACGCGCCTGATAGCGGCGCGCCACGCGGGCGATCCGGTGGCGGAGCGCCGCCAGTTCGCCGATTACCGGGCCGCGCAACGCGACCTGGATGCCGCGCGCGGCGAGGCTTCCCGCCTAGTGGAGGCCAATGGCGGCGAACGCGGGTTCAGCGACACCAACTATATCTTCCTCTCTTTTGTCACCCGCTATCTTCCGGCAGGCCTGGTGGGCCTGGTGATCGCCGTCATGTTCGCTGCCACGATGTCCGCCAGCGCCGGCGAGATCAATTCGCTGGCTACCGTCAGCATGGTGGATCTGTACCGGCGCCATTTCCGCCGCAACGCCAGCGACCATCATTATTTGATGGCCTCGCGATGGGCCACTATTTTCTGGGGAGCATACGCCGTAGCTTCGGCCGGCTTCGGGCACCGGCTGGGTTCGCTGATCGTGGCCGTGAATATGTTGGGATCGCTGTTTTATGGCTCTCTGCTGGGCGTCTTCGTGCTCGCGTTCTTTTTCCGCGGCGTTCGCGGCACGGGGGCCTTCTGGGGCATGCTGTTGGGGGAAGCCTTCGTGTTCGGGGCTTTCCTGTTCACCGGAATTTCCTTCCTCTGGTACAACGTGATCGGTTGCGTGGTGGTGATTTTGACCGCGCTGGCGGTTACGTGGTTTTCCAGCAGGACCGTGGCGGAAAACCGGCTGGTATCCGGCCGCTAAAGGGAAACGATGGACATCGCTCTGCTCGCGAACCGCGCGGCCGAATTCCGCAAGCGACTGGATGCCGCAAAAGCCGCAATCGCACCAAAGATTTTCTGGCCACCCAGCACCAATTACTGGCTGCTTTCCGACGCTGGATTCCGCCGGCTACTCCAAAGGAGCAATTGGGAGATTTGCGACTACCAACTCATCGGCGCGCCGGGTGAGACTGGCGCCATCGGCGAGCAGCGCGCATTCACCCTGGTCCGCAGCCGGTTCGCCGTGCAGGCCACGTACCTGCTGCTGGGCAGGGGGTGGCACGAGCCCGAGCAGGGAGGATGGCGTTGGACAGAACAGAACTTTGCCGTGCGATTTGAAGGCGCCTCGATTGAGGAACCGGCCGGCATTTCCCTGACCGTCTTTGTGCCGGAGGCCCTTATAGAAGCTTTCGGGGTGTTAACCCTATCGGCTTGCGCGAACGGAATAGACCTGGCGCCCGAGTCCTTTTCAACTTCGACGGAGCACGTTTACAGGAGACAACTCGCGGAGGCGCCCGCGCTCGGAGGGGACATCCGCATCGACTTTTCGCTCAATCACGCACTGCCACCGGACGCCAATGACCCGAGCGAGAGGTATTGTAGTGATCGACCTGCGGCTGGTATCCGGCCGCTAAGCGCTGAGATCGCCGGGCCGGACAATTTCAGGCGCACACCGCCGCCAGACGCGCGGCGATTTCCACGGCCAACCCGGCGGCGCGCAAAAGATCGTGCGCCGCGCCTTCCACCACCAGCAGGTCCGTACGGGCGGGAATGAGCGCGATGGCCTCGCGCAGTTCTTCGATGGAAGCGAACGGGTCCTTGGTGCCCTGCACAAACAGCGCCGGGATGCGCAGCTCCGGAAAGAATGCGGTGCGGCGATTCTCCGGTTCGCGGGGCGGATGCAGTGGGTAAGAAAGCAGCAACAGGCCATTGGCAATCCCCGGCCGCGCCGCGGCCAACATGGCCGACTGACGCCCTCCGTAGGAATGGCCGCCCAGGAACAGCCGCCCGGATGCCAACGGGCGCACGGCTGCAACCGCCTGCTCGATACCCGCGCGGTCGCGAGCGGCCCCACCCGGAAATGGCGGCCCTTTCGGCCGTGCGCGCCTGTAAGGCAGGTTGTAGCGCAAAACCGTGAAGCCGGAGCTTTCCAAAGCCCGCGAAAGGCGCACCAGCAGCGGAGCGCGGCAATCCGACCCCGCCCCGTGCGCCAGCACCAGCACGTCTCCAGTACCCGCTTCCGGACGATGCAGGACGCCTTCTACGTCCCCGATTGCGAACGGCTCTTCCACCCAGAGCGCCCCGTCTGGAGTTCCCCGCTATTCCTTCCTTTTGAGCAGACGATCGTTTTCCACAATGAATTTCCGGATTTCCTCCGCCATACCCAGCAACTTTTCCCATTGCTCGCGGTACAGTGTCACCGGAAAGCGCCCTAACCCGTAGACCGAAAGCGCCCCCTTTTCACTCACCCGCAGCGACGTTTGGCCACGCGGCCGCTTCAACGATTCGTTTTCGGCGCGCAGCCGCTCGATTTCGGCTTTCAACTCTTCTTCGGTAGGCATATGGTTGTTCGGTTCTCAGATTCAGTCATAGCACATAGCGGGCGGCGTGTTAGCCTGGAGCGTTCGAAAAACATGCCCGATTTCGACGCTATCTTCTTCGATTTCGACGGTGTGCTGCTGGATAGCGAGCCGCTGCATTGGGCCTGCTGGACCGAGGCGCTGGCCCCCTTGGATATCCGGGTGGAATGGGACTATTATCGCGACCACTACCTGGGGGTGGCCGATCGCGACATGATTCCGCTGATTGCGGCACGCGCCGATCCGCCGCGGAATTGGGAGGCCCTCTGGGAGCGATATCCGGTCAAGCGCGAATGCCTGCGCAAGCGGCTGGAGCAGCCGCCTTTTCTGCCGGAACTGAGCGGTATGCTGGCCGAAGTCCGTCGCGGCCGCAAACTGGCGGTAGTCAGCACCAGCGTACGAGTGGAAGTGGAGCCGGCCCTCATCGCTGGCGGCATCCGCCACTACTTCGACGCGGTGATCACCGGCGAAAACACCGCGCGCCACAAACCCGCCCCCGACCCGTACCTGTTCGCCGCCCGGCAACTCGCCGCGCAAAACCCGCTGGTGCTGGAAGATTCCGCGCCCGGCATCGCGAGCGGCCGGGCCGCGGGCTTTGAGGTATTGGCTGTACCGGATGCGGCAAGCATGCCGGCGCTGCTTCGGCGGCGGCTGGCTGAAGGCGGCCCCGGCAAGGGCTCAGGGACGCCCGCGGCGCGCAGCGGTAAAGAGGCTTGATGCCGCTGAATGCCGCCGCGTTCGCGGCCGAAAAGGTTGTCGAGAGCGCCCTCGAAAATCAGGCGTGCTTCCGCTTCACCGGCATCACCGTCCCGCGCTTCTTCCGTGCCGCGGCCGCGCCGCGGGCTTGTTTGGCCAGCGCTTCAGGCGAAGCCGCCTGCCGGCTCTCGCGCTGGAGCGCGCCTTCGACCGCTCGCGAGCGCTTCGCCGCGGGCTTCTTCCCGGCTTGCCCGCTTTTTGCTTTGGCTAAGTCGCGTTCGGCTTGCTTGCGCGTGCGCTCCGATGTCCGGCCCGGCTTGGGCGGCGGCAGATCCACGCCGGCTCGCCGCGCTTTGGAAAGGCCGATGGCAATCGCCTGTTTAGGGGATCGCGCTCCATGTTTGCCTTTCCGGATATGTTCGATCTCTTCCCGCACGAATTCTCCGGCTTGCGTGGTGGGCGCCTTGCCTTCCCGGGCATCCTGCCGCGCCCGCTCGATGGTCTTTTTTTCGGGCATAACAGTTTCCGGTAAAGGCAGGCAGGTTGCCAATGTGCCGTTCCGCCGAATTCGGGGGCACTGGCTGTGGTGCATGCCATCCCGAGTTCCACGGGGCGAACGTGCTCGTCATCGGCCGCGGTCATGTTGCAGGCGTAGTGGGCCGCCTGCGCACGCACGCTTACGCTATGCCGCGGGAGCGCCCTATTCGGTAGACGCCATTTAAGCGGCGCGGCCGGCGCTTTTGGCAAACGGCGTCAGATAAAATAGCAGCATGTTCCGCCCCATCGCGCTGTTTTTCTGCGCCGTCGCGTGTTTCGCTCAAGCGCCCGCGGATCTGTTCAACCGGCCCCCTGAGGACGTCGATCGCGCTCTGCGGGCGCGCATCACCGAGTTCTACCAGGACCAGGTGGAAGGCAAGTTCCGGCAGGCGGAGGCGCTGGTCGCCGAGGATACCAAGGACTACTATTACAGCGCCAATAAAATTAAGTACCTGAGCTTCGAAATTCGCGAGATTCATTATTCGGAAGGCTTCACCCGCGCCAAGGCGGTGATTCTGTGCGAGCAGTACATTGTGATGCCCGGGTTTCCGGCTAAGCCGATGAAGGTTCCCTCCCCGAGCACCTGGAAGCTGGTGGATGGCCAATGGTATTGGTACGTGGATCAGGATGCGCTGAAGCAAACGCCCTTCGGCAAGCTGAATCCCGGACCGAGTACGCCGGGCGCTCCGCCGCCGGCACCTCCGGTACTTCCCGATCTGCAGCAGATGCAGAAGATGTTCAGCCAGCAAGTAAAGATAGATAAGGTTTCGGTTACGATCAAGCCCGGAGAATCCTCGGAAGTAACCATTACGAACGGAGCGTCCGGCCCGATTACCGTCTTGCTGGACGGATCGGTCCCGGGTGTGGAGGCGAACCTCGATCAGGCAAACATCGCAGCGGCAGGAAAAAGTGTGTTGACGCTGCGGGCGCGGGCCGGCGCGAAGCCCGGAGTGCTTACTCTGAGAGTAGAACAAACCAACCAGGTGTTGCCCATCCAGGTAAACGTTCCTTAGGTCATCTCAAGCCGGCAGCGCCGCCGCCCTCTTATGGGGCGGTATCGACAAAGCCCCGCACGCCCGATTGTTCGGCCCAAAAAAGGCCGGAGACGGATCCCTGGGCATCCATCACCAATTTACCCGTCCGCACCAATACCGAAGGATCGGGCGAGGGAATGCTCTTTTGCACGCTGGGCAGCAGGGCATTCACAATGCCCATAGCCACGTTGAGGCCGATGCTGACCTGGCTGTTTGCCTGGATTACGTGCAAATTGACCAATTCGGTCGCGCCCAGCTCGAAGTAGCTGCCCCAGGAAAAAAAGCGCGCGGCCAGGCTGCGATTCTCTTTGAGGTTGAGCCGGTACTGCGCCACCGTTTCGTCCAGGAACGAAACGCCATGCTTCATGGCGATCTGATACACGGCCGCCGTACTTGGCGGACGCGAACCGTTTGCCGAACCGGTCACGAACCAGAGTTCGAGCGGCTGGCGTTTTCCGACGACCACCTGTCGCGCGAAGGTGAGTTGCTGCGCCGATCCGCGACTTGCCAATGCCAGAGCAAGCGCGGCCAGAATGGAGACAGAGAACAGTTTCATCGCTTCAACCGACCCGCTCCCACCACCCCCCGAACGGAGACGCCAGGAAGCTGAAAAAACCAACTGTGCCGTCCGCCGCAGCGGCCGGTTGGGGTGTGGTATAGCCGTTCGGCACATTCGCGTTGGCAGGCAGTGCGGCCCAAAAATTGGTGTTGGCGATCCGCGATCCGATCGCCACCACCATCCCGCCGGCCGGCTGCGGGATGGAAGGAATCGGCGGCATGGCGCACACCGGATCGGTTCCGCGAATCACGTACGTCCAACCGTCGGAAGCCTGTACGGCCAAGTAAGCGGCGGGCGGCTGCGGAGGGTTGGTATTGGGAATTTTCCCAGCCAACACCTGTTGTGCCCAGTTTTGAAAACCCGTCAGATAGATTTGCGTGAGGTTGGAATTGAGATTGGCTGCCGCGGCAGCCGCGCCGGTGGCGCTATTCGCCAGAGCTTGTGCAATCTCCGGGTTGTTCGGCAGTGGCGCTTCGGGATCAATGCCGATCTGGTTTCGAATCGCCTGATCGATGTCTGCTTGAGTCATTGAAATTCGGTACATCCTCCTACCCCCAAACTATGCGCCGCGCGGCCCCCGCCAGAGCGCGCATTCCCGTAAAGTGTTGATTCGGAACGAAAGATTTTGGAAAATTTGGCGTGATCGTATGAGAGCGCCGCAGCAACTCCGCGGCTGATCGGTCAAAATCAGCCTAGTGCAGCCAACACAAGGAGGTACTGCGGCGTGAAACAGTATATCGGGTGTGATGCTCACGCGCGTTATTCGGTGTTCGTGAGCGTGGATGAGACACCGACAAACTGGATGCGCGCGGTCTGGGAATTCTGCTGCGCAACGGGACTCTGCCGGAGGTGTGGATTCCACCGGCAGAGTTCGCGAGGCGAAAACTAGGCTTTCAGCGGTACCCGGCTGAACGCCCTAAATCGTGATGAGTTCCGATATGAATTGTCCCGCTAGTCCGCAGCAGTGCGATGGTTAGGCGAGACGTTATTCAACGCTGGAGGGTTGCGTACAACAGCGACCGGCCGCACAGCCGCCTGGCTTACCGGACGCCGGCGGAATTCGCCAAAACCAGCTCAGAGCTCACCAGCGGGATGGCTACGGGGACCAGTAGAATGAATGGGGCATTTCCAAATTACGATTGGTAGAGAAAAACGGGGCAGGCCCAGTTCTCCCCAAAAACAACCGGCCGGCCGCTGGTCTGCCAAGCGCCGAAGCACCGTGGAGCGAAATCGAAAGCGTGAAGAAAGGAAATCGCTCCATGAACCGAAACGCAGAAGTTCCCGATTTAGGCAATCTTATCGCGGACCCCGCGGTGCTCAAGAAACTCCTGATCGCTCAAGCCCGCGCCCGGGGGCGGCACCAAGGCGTTCGACTCCAAAACGCTCGTGCAAACCTGGTGAAAAAGACCTTCGAGGCTCTACTGGAGTTCGAAATGGAAGAGCACCTTGGCTAACCCAAGCACGCCCCCGAAGGTCGCGGCAGCGGTAACTCTCGCATTGGCGCTACTCCGAAAAACCGCGGCACGACCACGCGAGGATCGAAGAGCATGTCAAACAGATCTATGGCATCGAGATTTCGCCCCAGTTCGTTTCACGCGCCACCGAACAACTGCAGGAGCAAATTACAGATTGGCAGAACCGGTTGCTGGATCGATGGCTTGGCGGGTTTCTCCAGCGCCGTACTTTCAGTCTTTCCCGAAACCGATGTGCAGCTTTGCGTGGTGCATCAGTCCGGAATGCCACCAAGTTAGTGTCCTACAGTACGCACTCTGTAGCAGTTTCTAAATTTCCCGCCTTGAGCATCATTCTCCGCCGGATGCGACAACGAACTCGAGAGACAGCGTGCGGCTATAGACTTTCACCAGGGCGCAGGCATGAAGTTTGCGGGTGTCGCCATACTCAGTGGGGACCGGCAGAGTTTAACGGGCCATTTTGAAACTTGCGAGGGCTTGGCGGGCACTCGCGGCATACAGGAAATTCGGGTTTTGGAGGGCTGCCTCGAGGTTCTGGCGGGCGAGGCCGGACTGGTGGGTGGCGAGGTAGGCCATACCGAGATGATACCGGTAAACCGGATTCTCCGGGACCTTGCGAACGGCTTCCGCGAGTTCCTTGATGGCAAGATCGAGAGAGCCGAATTTGTAGTAGGCCCATCCGAGCGCGTCGGCGGTCATGGGGGAATCCGGCTGGCTCTGTTTCGCGGCTTGCGCGAGCGACAGCCCGAGATTGACATCTCCGCCATGTTCGAGGTAGAGGAACGCCAGTTCGTCGGTTACGGCGGGAGCGGCGGGGTCGATATCGTGTGCGCGTGCGCAGACCTTCTTGGCTTCCTCCCAGTTGTTCTCCCTTTCGTACTGACGGACGAGGGCCATGTAATTTGAGAGGGTATGCGGGTGGGCGGCAATAGCGTTGCGTAGATCCTGCTTGGCCGCCTCGAGTGAGCCTTTGGCGAAATCGATATTGGCGAGAACGGTGAAGGCGTCCGGCGT
This sequence comes from Bryobacteraceae bacterium, assembly GCA_035294665.1. Lineage (GTDB taxonomy): Bacteria > Acidobacteriota > Terriglobia > Bryobacterales > Bryobacteraceae > PSRJ01. The sequence continues at coordinate 9,279 of DATGKM010000028.1, forward strand.
GTTCGGGTCCAAGGCGATCGCTCGGCGAATGCTGGCTTGCGCTTGATCGAGTTGCTTCAAGTTGAAGTAGCACAGGGAGAGAAGAAGGTGCAGACCGGCATTCTGGGGATTCTGTTGGAGAAGGCCGGAAATCCGTTGCGCCGCAGCGCCCGTTTTTCCCTCCGAAACCGAAAGCTTCACGAGCATGGCGAGCGCCGCCGGGGAATTCGGAACCTTTTGCAAGGCCGTTTCGAGGGCCGCTTCGGCTTCGCGGGTCTTTCCCTGGCCGAGCAACGCGCGGGCGCGGGCGAGATTGGCTTGGCCCGAATCCGGATCTTTTTGGAGCGCTTCTTCGACCAGATGCAGGGCGTCTTCGTTACGCCGCTGTTCGAGATCCAGATTGGCGAGAGCGGTTTCCGCCGCGGGCATTTTGGGAGCAACCGTCAGCGCCTGATTGAACGAAGATCGGGCGGCATCTGACCGTCCCAGAGATCTCTGGACTACGCCGAGGTAATAATATGCCTGGGCGTTTTTCGGTTCCGTCCCGACTATTTTCTCCAACAGCGGCTCGGCGGATTCGTACTTTTTTTGGGCAATCAGAAGACGGGCGGCGGCGAGCCAGGCTGCGGGATCGTTCTGCTTGGTGTTTTGCTCCAGAGCGGCGGCTTCGGGGATGCGGTTCAGATCGATCAGCGTATCGATGAGGGCGGTCCGGACTACGGAGTCTTTCGGTTTGCGGGACAGTACCGAGCGCAACTCTGCCGCGGCCTTTTGCTTTTGGTTAGTGGAAAGGTAGAATAGGCCGAGCGCGCGATAAGCTTGCGGATCGTCCGGGGCCAGAGTTTTCAGTTCGGCATATTGCTTTTCAGCCTCGGTGGTTCGGCCGGAGAGGAGGAAGATGCGGGCAAGAAACAGGCGGGGCTGGAGGGCGTGGGAATCCAGTCCGCAGGCGGTGCGGATCTCGGCCTCGGCGCCGGTGACGTTCCCTTGAGAGAGGTAGAATTGGGCCAGGGCGACGTGGGCTGGAACCGATTTGGGGTCGATAGCAACGGCGTGGCGGTAGGCGGCTTCGGCATCGGCCAAACGTCCGGCGGCGCCATACACAGCGCCCAAGGCGCGGTAGTTTTCAATCCGCCGAGGGTCAAGCTGCACCACCTTTTCCATTTCCCGCGCGGCGCCACCGATGTCGCCTTTCGCCGTTGCTATTTCGGCCAGGACGGAATGGGCTCGGGCGCTATTCGGGCTGGATTTGAGGAGATTTTGCGCAATCGCTTGAGCCTGGTCGTATTGCCGGCGATCAAGCATCAGCCGGGCGAGCTGTAGCTCCGAGTCCACGTTCGCCGGATCGAGATCCACCGCGTCTTTCAACTCGCCATAAGCGGCATCCGCTTGGCCCAAAGCGAGGTATGCAAGAGCTAACCGATAGTGAGCTTCCGAGAACCTGGGATCGGCGTGAGTAGCATTGCGGAACTGAATTACGGCTTCCTGGTACTTGCCGGCAGCGAAGTAGCGCTCGCCGCTCTTCAGGTACTTGAGTTTTTGCTCCGCGGGATTCCAGGCACAGCTTGAAAACAGGACCAGACCGATCACGACCAAAGCACTCTTCATTGATTGGCTACCGCCGAAATTGTAACAGAGCGTGATCGCCACCAAACCCTTCAAAAGTACCGTGAGTACTAAACGGTGATTCGGTGTGGTCCTGCTCGGAATTTCCGGGCAAAGTCCCGAAATTCCGCGAAACTTCTCAACTATCCCGGTAGGCCGTAATTAGGACGAGATTGCCTTTCCAGGTGGTTACTGAATGGCCAAGGATGTGCTACGGGAGCGAATCGGGGGCGAAGTTGAGTAAAACCTTGTGGTGCATCTATAACCGGAGGAGATGAGTGATGATGACGATCCGGAGTTGGCAGGTAGCAGGTACAGCATTGCTATGTTGTGTATTCGGCTCCTTCGCCGCGCCCCCGACAACGACTATTGACATGACCGGTGTGCAGGGCGCGGTGATGGGCGGTGTCTATACCAGCCCTTATCTTGCCACGGTAGGCGGGGTGTCGAACACCGACGTGATCTGCGATGATTTCGCCGATAACACCTACATCAACGAAACGTGGACCGCATACGAAATCAACCTCGGCCAGCTTAGCCAGTATTCGTCCTACTTGACTCAATACGCTCCGACCATCAATGCACCGGATGGTTCCAGCGAAAACTACCAAATGTTTAGCGGCTCCGATCCGGGACTGGCCAACTTTGATTCCGTGTATTTCTGCCCGACCGGGACTTGCTCCAGCACCAATCCCAATGACGTACTGCTCAACCAATCGCAGGCCTATGCCGTGGAAGCGTATCTCGCCGAAGACTTGTTGTCCATCGACCAGAGTACGGTGGCTGGCCAAACGCTTGCTGGCGAAGTCAGTTTTGCCATGTGGGGGGTTTTCGACTACCAAGCACTCTATCCCGGTTCGCAATATGACGACCTGACAGCGGCTGAGCAGACCGCCGCCAGAAACATTCTGGCTAGCGCGGGACAGTATATCCTGGCAAACAACCTGACAGCGAGCGACTACTCGAACGTGACGCTGTACGCCTGGAATGGCGTCACTCCGGCACCTTCGAGCGCTTGCGGTGGGACGTGTGGCGCACCCCAGCAGCTTATGTCGGTTACGATGGCGGAACCTTCGAGCCCGGCTCTTTTGGCGGCCGATATGCTGGCGGTTTTCGGTTTGATCGCCATCTTCCGGAAACGGATTGTCCGGGGATAAGCAAAGCGGCGAGCTTTCCGTCACGCGCCGGTACCGGCGTCTCGCGTTCACTGAATTAGGTGTCATCCGGTGGGAACTCGCGTACTGCCGATGCCTTCCAGTAGTTCAGCCCGCCATTTCTTGATGGCGGCGGTTTGTGTGATGGGCCTTTTCGCCCTATTGCCCACAGCGCGGGCCGCATTCCACCTGGCACTACACGACGACCGCTACCTGCAAGTGATCGTTGCGCCTGTGGCATGTGCCTTCCTGCTGTTCTGGCGACGTGCACAGATCTTCACGGAATCCCGGTATTCAGCCAAGTCGGGAATCCCCCTTTTCGTTGCGGCGACCCTGTTTGGGATCCTTCTACAGGATCAGGGCAGGCAAGCCAGTGCGGACGGACCGCCAATTGTAGTTGCTGCTTTGCTTGGCATATGGCTGGGTGCCTTCTACCTGTGCTACGGCCTCAACACCATCAGGGCGGCTCTGTACCCGCTAGCTTGCCTGCTGTTGGCAATTCCGGTCCCTCCAGGCTGGATGGACCGGGTTGCCGCTGGTTTGCAAAGCGGCTCAGCATCACTGAGCTATGCAATCCTCCGGGTTTCGGGGGTGCCTGTGTTCCGGCAGGGGATGGTGTTTAGCCTTCCGCATCTGAATTTCGAGGTCGGTCCAGAATGCAGCGGTATCCATTCCAGCATGGCTTTGATAATGATCGCTGTTATCGCGGGATATGTCTACCTGCGGTCGGGCCTATCGCGACTGGCCGTGATCCTTCTGACGATTCCGATTGCGCTTTTTAAGAATGCGGTCCGAATTGTGACAATCTCCCTTTTGGGAGCCTACATTAACCGCAGCTTTGTAGACGGCCCATTTCACCATCGATACGGTGGCTTGGTTTTTTCGATGCTAGGCGGATTTCTGTTCGTGCTGCTGCTCATCGCATTACAGAGGGCCGAACAGCGGGTAGGAACCTTCCGACAGTACTAGAACCAATTGCGAAAACTGCCATGGAAATGGAGCTTGACTTGAATCCCCCTTGACTTATTCTGAGACAGTTAGGAGGTACTTTTGAAAACGTTAGTTGCTGTATCGTTGCTGTTGATGGGTGTGACTGGTGCGGCGTTTGCGAGAATCAGCGTTCCTGAGATCGATGCCGGTTCGGCGGTGAATGCGCTGGCGTTGGTTTCGGGAGCGCTGCTGGTGATTCGCGGCCGCCGCAAGGCGTAGTCTCCGGAAGTTCAGGCACGATTCCGAGAATACCGGAATCGTGCCGGGCGCCGGCCTTTTTCCTTATTCCAGCATGTGGGTTCGCGAGCCATAGCCGGGGCGTTACTCACTAGTTTCTCGGTAGACGGCGTAGCTTTCGAGAACTCGGAAAATGTATGGCCCCGACCCTCCCGGCGGTATTCCGCGAATATCCTTGGGGTAGCTCTCACCCAGCGCCTTGCTTACCCGCGTGCAGGGGGTCGGCTCGAAGTCGGCTTGTCGTCTCCCCCTCCCAAACTCCCAAGTCTACATAATGCTATCACTACGCCTTGTCTCGTTAGCGATCTTCGGCTTGCCGCTACCGCGTCGACCGCTTTTCCATACATAACATAACTAACCCCGGCCAACCTGGCACAGCTTAGGGATTTAGTGGGCAGAGATACGAATCCTGGGTACAATGTTAAATCCCTATCGGTGATTATTCGAATGTCTTACATTCCTGCAAGGCGAGATGGGCGCACCTGACACCATTTTCAGCTTTGGGCATTTCGAGCATTTAAATAGAATAAGGTCCTATTAATTGCATTAAGCCCATGAGAAAAGTAAGACGGGGGCGCATCGTTTTGCTAGCTATCGTCGCCGCTCTATCATCCGGTGCTGTTTTCGGCCAGATCGTCTCGGTGTCTCATCTGGCGTGTACTCCCAGCAGTCTTGAATCGGGAGTGGCCACAACTTGCACGGTGACATTAAGTGGGGCGGCACCGGCTGGCGGCACCGAGGTTTTGTTGTCGAGCAATGATTCACTGCTGCCGGTGCCAGCCAATTCAGTCACCGTGCCGGCCGGGGCAACCTCGACGACGTTTACAGCCTTAGCGGGACCTGTTTCCACTGACCAAAGTGTTACCCTCACCGCTACCGCATTGAATTCGGTTTTGTTGAGGTGGACAGCCAGCACATCCTCGAATCTAAGTCATTACAACGTTTATCGAGGGGTTACCTCCGGCGGCCCCTACACCTTGGTGAGAAACGTCGGGCTTGTGACCACTTATGTGGACAATAATATTCAAAATGGTCAAAACTATTACTACGTAACCACCGCCGTCAATAGCGTCGGTGAGGAAAGCGCCTATTCGAACCAAGCTCCCGCCGCCGTGCCTAGTGGAGTTTCCCAAACCGCTATAGTTAGCCTGGCGGCTCCGCCCACGGTTAGCAGCATCTCGCCCAATAGCGGCTCCACGGCAGGCGGTACAGCGGTGACCATCACCGGCACCAACTTTGCCTCCGGAGCCACGGTGACTTTCGGCAGTACGGCCGCCACCAAGGTAGTGGTCGCCAGCAGCACCTCGATCATTGCCACCTCTCCGGCGCATAGCGCAGGGGCAGCCACGGTGACGGTGACGGTAAACGGCCAAAGTGGCAGCCTAACTAACGGATTCAACTATGTGGCCCCGCCAGTAATTACGAGCGGCGCCATAGCCAGCGGAGTCGTTGGGGTTGCTTTCGCCTATCAGATCACAGCCAGCAATTTCCCCTCTTTATATGGAGCTACGGGATTGCCGGCAGGCCTCACGCTGAACAGTGCCACCGGCTTGATCTCGGGTGCCCCCACAGCGGCGGGGACTTCCACCATACTACTCAGCGCCACCAACGCCGGCGGAAGCAGTACGGCCACTTTCACGCTAACCGTTTTCGCTGGTCACTTTGTGCAGGCAACCTCCAAATGGGCGCCGGGAACGACGGCCACCTCGCTCTCCCTTACATTCACGGAGAGCACGTTTCCGGGCGACCTGATCATGGTTGGCTTCTATTTCATTCAGGGGATCGCGTCGATGTCTGTCACAGATTCCCAAGGCAACACCTTTTCCCAGGCAGGAACCCAGTTGGTTTCTCCGGGAGGTGTCGGGACTCGGGTCTACTACGCCCAAAACATCAAGGGAGGCGCTGACACGGTCACGGTTACCCTTTCCGGCCCCAGCTACCTGGAAGCGTATATCACGGAATATGCTGGCCTGAATCAAACCAGCCCGATCGACGGCCAAGCGGGCGCCGTCGGCAATGCCGGTGCAGTTTCCAGCGGCAATCTCACCACGACCGGGGCTGGTGACGTGATTTACGGCTTCTGCTTCGGAGATGCTGCCTGCACAGCAGGTACAGGATTTACGGCCCGGCTAACTGCAGACGGCAACCTTGTTGAGGACGACACAGTCGGCAATCCGGGAGCTTATTCAGCAATCGGCAGCGCTACGAGCGGCTGGGCCATGCAGATGGTGGCACTGAAACCGGCTTCCGCGCATTAGCAGCTAATCTTGCGGGGATCCCGACCCAACCACTCTTGCCGCCTTTGTCGCCTGTCGTTCGCGCCTCCGCCTCGCCGCCAAAAAATGGGAAATCAGGTGAAGCCGGAAATCGTCCCAAGTCATTGACTGCAAGAGAATTTGGTTGCCAGGTGCAGAGACTATCGTTCCGCCACGTTGAACATGCCGCCGGCAACGTCCACTGTACCTTGCCGGCCAAATTCTTCGTCTCGAAATTCAGCTCAGAAGATGGCTAAGTTGTTCTTGTGCAGGTGACTGCGCATGAGGCCAACGGCCAACTCTCCCGGCTTTTCGAACTGGTTGAGGAGGGGGAGACCGTGGTCATCGCCCGGCGTGGAGAACCGGTGGCCGAATTAGTCCTCGCCCGCCGCAAATCGGGTTTCCGTTCGGTATCGCCCGCTCAGAACCGCTCGTGGCAGCCGGGGATGACTGGTGGCAGCCCATGAGCGATGCCAAAGCCGAAGACTGGATCGAGGGACGGTGGAAGTTCTGACAGACACTCACACACTGGTCTGGGCACTCACTGGGGCGGCACCGCTTGGCGCCGCCGCTTACTCCGCGTTCGCCGGGTCACCTTTCACAACAGGCCGAGCGCGACTAGGATCGACCAGCTCACTGCCGCTCCCAAAGTGGCGCCCTGCACTAAGCACCCTCCGATTCTTGGCGAGTGAAGCGGCACCCTGCCCTTCCAGCGATTACGACAAGCCTGTACGCGCCGAAGCTAACCCACTCACAGTCACTTCTGCGATGCCTGAATCGCCTGGTCGAGGTCCCAGATCAGGTCGTCTACGTCTTCCAGCCCTGCCGAGATCCGCACCAGGTCCTTTGTCACTCCGGCATCGAGTTGCTGCTCGTCCGAGAGTTGCTGATGCGTAGTCGATGCGGGATGAATGATTAGGCTTCTGGCATCGCCCAGGTTTGCCAGGTGGGAAAACAGTTGCATGGAATCGATCAGTTTCCGCCCGGCTTCCACCCCGCCTTTGATTCCGAACGTCAGAATGGAGCCGCAGCCTTTCGGCAGGTATTTCTGAGCCAGGGGATAGTACGCGCTGGATTTCAGTCCCGGATACTTCACCCAGCTCACGGCTGGATTCTTCGAGAGCCACTCTGCCAGCGCCAGTGCATTGCTGCTGTGCCGCTCCATGCGCAGATTCAGAGTCTCCACTCCTTGCAAGAAGAGAAATGAGTTGAACGGACTCATACACGGGCCGAAATCGCGCAAGCCCTCTACGCGCGCCTTAATAATGAAAGGCCAGATTGCCAAATGTCTCGCCGAACTTCATGCCGTGGTAGCCGGGGCTCGGCTGGGTAATGGCGGGGAACTTGTCGCTCCAGGGAAATTTGCCGCTATCCACGATAATGCCGCCGATTGAGTTGCCATGGCCCCCCAGAAACTTAGTGGCCGAGTGCAGAACGATATCGGCGCCGTGTTCGATGGGCCGGCAGAGATAGGGCGAAGCCATGGTGTTATCAATCACCAGCGGCACGCCGGCTTCATGCGCGATATCGGCCACCTTCTCGATATCCAAAATGTTCATGCGTGGATTGGCGATGGTCTCGCCGTAAATGGCGCGGGTCTGGGGAGTGATCGCTTTGCGGAAGTTTTCCGGGTTGTCCGGCTCGACGAATTTCACATTGATGCCGATCCGCCGGAAACTTACGTCGAACTGCGTATAGGTGCCTCCGTAAAGCGTGCTGGAGGCTACCACCTCCTCACCCATGCCCACAATGCTCGATATCGCCAGGAACTGTGCCGCCTGTCCGCTTGAGGTTGCGAGTCCCGCAACGCCGCCCTCGAGCGACGCCACCCGCTCTTCAAACACCGCGTTGGTTGGGTTCATGATGCGGCTGTAGATGTTGCCGAACTGCTGTAATCCGAAAAGAGCCGCGGCGTGCGCCGAGTTTTCGAAAACGTACGACGTGGTCTGGTAAATGGGAACGGCCCGGGAAAGCGTGGTCTTCTCGGGTGTGTAGCCTGCATGCAGGCAGCGGGTCGCGAAACCCAACGGGCGAGCGGGAGCGGGAGCGTTAGCAGCCATAACGCAACTAGAATACCGCGGAAACCGGCCGCCCCTTTACGCTCGAAATGTCGCTACGCTGGAAATTCATGCATAAATTCTTGCCGGCAGTGGCTGTGTTGCTGTGGTCGGGGTGCGGGTACGAAGGGCAGCCTCTCCCCCCCCTGGCCAACATTCCCAGCCCGGTCACCGGTCTTTCAGCCAACCAGCTTGGCTCGCGGCTTGTGATTCGCTTTGGCGCGCCCACGCTCACCACGGAAGGTATGCCCATTCAGTCGGTGCTCACCCTGGATGTGCGCGTGGGCCCAACCGGCGAGCGCTTCGACGAAAACGCGTGGGCTGCCACTGCCCGCAGGCTGGCGAGCGGTTCCACCAAGGACGGCGCCTTTCAATATGAAACCGATACCGCGGCCTGGATGGGCAAAAACGTCACCGTGGGAGTTCGCGCCATCGGCCCCAACGGGAAGCCCTCCAATTGGTCGTTCGCGTCCGTGCCCGTGGTAGCGCCTCCGCAACCGCCTTCGAATCTCAAAGCGGAAAACACCGCCTCTGGCGTTCGCCTCGTTTGGAACGGTTCCGGAAGCGTGTTTCGCATCTACCGCAAAACCGGCGCAGGCGAATTTGTGCAAGTGGCCGAAGCACCGCTATCCCCCTGGACCGACAACACTTCCCAGTTCGGGCAGCGCTATGAATACAAAATTCAGACGGTGGTCAAGTCAGACAACCACGAAGCGGAAAGCCCATTCTCGCCCGCAGTGACGATTGCGACCATGGATATATTTCCACCCGCAACCCCATCGGGCCTCGAAATCACCGCCGCACCCAATTCATTCGAACTCTCGTGGAACGGCGATACCGAACCCGACCTCGCCGTCTACCGGGTGTACCGCTCGGTGGACGGCGGACCCTTCCGGAAAGTAGGCGACGTGGAACTTCCGGCCTTTTCCGACAAGGACGTCCAAATGGGGAAGAGCTACCGTTACGAGGTTTCGGCAGTCGATCGGATGGGCAACGAGAGCCCGCGCTCGCAGCCGGTGGAAGCCCGCTGGCAATAAAGTTACACCGCTCTGAGGTGGTGGCGCAACTCTGTAAGAATCAGCGCGTTGCTTGCGGAGTTCACCTAGCTTGGGTATAATGTTTGGTTCGTAGACTAATTCATAGCAACCCACTCGCTCAAGAGTGGGTTTTTTATCGCGGAGGATGTTTCAAGACCATGATTATTTCCATGCGGCCTCATGCCACTCGCGAGCAGATCGAACACGTGTGCGAGCGTATTCGCGAATTCGGCTACCGGGTTCATTCGATTGAAGGCGCAGAGCGCGTCGTCATCGGAGTCGTGGGAGTGGGCGACGTAACCGCCTGCCTGGAATCGCTCGAAGCCACTCCGGGTGTGGAAAGCGCCGTGCGCATTTCCGCGCCCTATAAATTCGTCAGCCGGGAATTTAAGAACGAGCACTCCGTGATCCGCGTGAATGGCCTGGAGATCGGTGGCGATGAATTCATCGTTATGGCCGGCCCCTGCTCCGTGGAAAACGAAAAGCAGATCATGGAGACCGCCGAAGGCGTGGCGGCGGCGGGCGCGCGCATACTGCGCGGTGGCGCCTTCAAGCCGCGCACTTCGCCCTACGATTTTCAGGGGCTCGAGCTCGAAGGCTTGAAACTGCTCCGCAAAGCCAAGGAGGCGACCGGTCTCGGCGTCATTACCGAAATCATGAGCGACCGCGATGTGGACCTGGTCGCCGAGTATGCCGATTGCATGCAGGTCGGCGCGCGCAATGTGCAGAATTTTGCTCTGCTGAAATCGCTCGGAGGATGCGGTCGCCCTGTGCTATTGAAGCGCGGCATGAGCTGCACCATTAAGGAACTGCTGATGTCGGCCGAGTACATCGTGGCCCACGGGAACCCCAACGTGATTCTGTGCGAGCGCGGCATCCGCACGTTTGAAACGGCTACGCGCAACACCTGCGACATCGCCGCCATTCCGGTGCTGAACGAGCTGACCCATTTGCCGGTGATTCTCGATCCGAGCCACGCGACTGGCAAGCGCAGCCTCGTGCCGGCGATCTCGCGCGCCGCGGTGGCTGTCGGCGCCGACGGATTGATTGTGGAAGTGCACCCCTGCCCGGAGAAGGCCGTCAGCGACGGAGCGCAATCGCTCACGCTGAACGATTTCCGGACTATGATGCGCAACCTGCGCCCGTATATCGAACTGTGGAAAGAGTCCCGCGCGGGCGCAGCGGTCGCGACCGCTTAGCTTGGCCTACCGCGCGGCGGCGGCCTGCATGCGATACGCGCTGGCCGGATGCTTCAGTTCCTGGTCGATAATCGGCTTCAACGCCGCCAGCGTTACCGGGCCGTTGAAGCGCTGGCCGTCTATGAATAGCGTGGGTGTGGAATCCACGTTGATGCGCTCGCCATCGGCGATATCTTTTTCCACGGCCCGCTTGATCTGGGCCGAATCGAGATCCGCCTGAAAACGGTTTACGTCCAGATGAAGTCCGGCCGCCAATCCCAGAATGCCCTTTCGCGAAAGGTAGCCCTTCTGCGCAAACAGCGCGTCATACATTTCCCAGAATTTGCCCTGCTTCTGGGCAGCCAACGCCGCTGCCGCGGCCAAAGCCGCTTGCGCGTGCGTGTCGAGCGGAAATTCCTTAAAGATGAGCTTCACCTTGGAAGGATAGGCCTTCAAAACCGCTTCCAGCTGCGGCGTTGCGGCAATGCAGAACGGGCATTGGAAATCGGAGAACTCGACCAGGGTGACCGGCGCGTTCGCAGGCCCGCGAACCGGCGCGCCCGCAAGCGGGATCGAAACCGGCGGCTCCAGCGTGGCGGAATGATCGGGCGGGCCCTGCCCCCACTTCGATGCTTTCGCAATGGCCAGCGCCTGGGTTTCACTCTTGCCCTGCTTGATCGCGTCCACAATAGCCGCGGCCATGCCTTTGCTGTACGCGCAACCCGGATCTTTCATACGGCATTCAGCCATCTTCATGCTGCAGCCGCAGGAGCAGCCGGTCTCGCGCAGCAGCTTCAAAACTTTAGTCTTTTGGACCGGGTTCAGGCCGCTCAAATCGACGTTGGGCAAAGAAACGGCCGTCGTCCAATCCTGTGCGAACAGCCCCATAGCCGTGAGAAGGCACAGGCCGGCAATCCTCCGTGCGAGCATCCCGTAAATCTCCTGGGTCTATTGTAGAACAGCCAATCGGAGCCGCTGTAGAACACCCGAATCTAGATATCCCGCCCGAAATCCAGGTATCCCAGTTCTTCCATCTTCTGCGCAATTTCGGTATCGGAAGAGGAGCTCTGATCTTTGCCGAGTTCCCGCTCAATCAAGTGCAGCACAAACCGCTCGGGTGACTCAAAACCGCGCCCCTTGGCGGCTGCGGCTAGCCGCGCCCAAAGCTGCGAAGGGATTTCGATTTTGCCTTCCAAGGTTCCTCCCCCATTCGGAAAGAGCACGGGTGACCTGCCCCGTTTTTCTCTACCAATCGTAATTTGGAAATGCCCCATTCATTCTACTGGTCCCCGTAGCCATCCCGCCGGAGCCGCCCGTCGCGAAAATCGTCCGCAGCACAGCGGC
>DATGKM010000029.1:0-142180 GCA_035294665.1 Bryobacteraceae bacterium
CGAAAGCCGACGGAGATGGCGTTTACACAAAATACTTGACAAGCCCACGGAGTTCCTCCGCCGTACCGTAGTTTCGGGAACTTCATCTCGGGAACTTCCCGGTCTTTCATCGAAACTTCTGTTGCTTTTGATCTCACCTTACTATACATGTAGGTGCAAAACATTCCTTGACATCGTCTCCGAATGGCGTGAGATTAACAAATGCTGATGAGTAGTTCCCCAAAAATACACACGTTGGAGATGAGTGATGCTGAACGCGAACTTCCCTTTGAAAAACGCGGCGCTGCTTTGTGTGGCGCTTCTACTGTTTGTGTCGGTTGCCTCTGCAATCGACTTTACCCCGAATGCTACAATCACTGCTTGCGATAACTTCGGGAAAACCTGGAGCATTACCCCCGCGGCTTGCAGCCCGGCGCTCCCGTTGACGCTCTGCCTTTCCGGCGCCCGCGATACGCAGAACCTGTTAGGGTGCGGCCCGCTACCGCTCTACGGCAGCAGCTACGTGCTTCTGCTCGGAGTATTCAACGCCACCGCTTACAGCGAAAGCACCAATTGCGTAGATTCGACCTGGCTCGGAAGCGGCCTCACGACCATCACTGGAAACGTATTTAACCAGGGTGGGCTGTTTGGCAGCTTCACGCTAACGGCGGGCGCCTGTGCCACCACTGCCGCCGTCACCGCAAAAGACCCCAGCCGCCGCTAATCTGCTTCGACACGGTGGCGGATCTTGAACCGTTGTTGTGGGGCAGGTCCGCCGCCGTAGCGCCGACTATACTGAAAACGGATATCCAATGACCGCCCTCCTGGTAAAGGAAGATATGCCGGCTGCGGCTAGACTCACCCTCCCGTAACTCTCTGACGACAAGTTCTTCGAGTTTGCCGTGCAGAATCCTTACTACCGGATCGAGCGGACTGTGGAGGGAGTAATTGTCGTCACGTCCGAACAAGTGGAATGACGGGTTACCGCGATGCTGCGGCTACAACTCAACTTGTCTCCTGGGCCGGGAGAAGCTCAGAGAATCGATGGCGAACGGCTGCCGCCTCGGCTGGATTCTCAATCCTCCTATTTGGCAGCCAGGCTGGTAGACCAGCGAACCCCCGTGCCGGGCTCGGCGGGGATAGCCGCCGGCTCGAATTGAAACCAGCGCGCCAGTTCCTCATCCCCCACGCGGCGGCTGCTCATGATCCACTGCCGTTGCTGCCGGGCGCGCCGCCAGCATTGTGCCACCCGCCAGAAGGCTTCTAGCGAGCGCGGTTCCCGCACCAGGCAGCCGCCAATCACCAGCAGGTCCCGCATCGTCATGGCCGCCCAGCAACTGTTCCATACTCCCGGCGTCAGGTTCTTGATGCGCATCAGAAAACGGTTCTTCACCGAATGCATGTTAAAGACTGGCGAAATCGCTTTCCGGTTAACCGGCGTGACGGTGCGGACGTGATATCCCACAGCCGTGTTCGTATACAGGCAGCGCCAGCCCAAAAGCTGCGCCCGCCAGGCAACATCGGCATCCTCGCGGTAGACGAAAAATTGCGAATCGAAGAATTCGCCCTCCACCGAAATCTCGCGAATCATTTCCCGCCGGTAGAGCGCCGCTGCCCCGCTGGCGCCGAAAACGTACTCGCGGCGATCATACTGGCCCTTGTCCACCTCGCGCCAACCCCGATCGAAGTGCCGCATCGCCGGCGTAAAGTACATCCCGGCGGAATCGATACGCGCTTCCGCCAGCTTCGTGAAGCCTTTCCCGATCGACAGCAGTTTTCCGCAAACCGTGCCTACCCGCGGATCGCTCGCGGCGGCATCCAGCAATTCCGCCACAAAATCGGATTGGAGCAAAACGTCGGGATTCAGGACCAGGACCCAGGGCGCTTCCGAACTAAAAATACCCTGATTCTGTGCGGCTGCAAAACCGGCGTTGTGCCGGTTCCGAATCAGCCGCAAATGCGAACGGAATTTCCCTACAAGCTCCAGTGTCTTATCGGAGGAGGCATTATCCACCACCGCCACTCCCAGGTGTACGCCGGATTGCGCCAGCACTGCCTCCAGGCAGCGCTCGATGTACTGCTCGTCGTTGCAGGTGACGATTGAAACGCAAACCGCCGCTTTAGCCATTTCGTTTTCCCATTTCCTCTCCCCAATTCCTCCCAAAGACCCGCGCGCCCCGCAATCCACTACACTGAAACTTCCCTGCCGCGGAATTTTTTTCGCCGGGTGTAGTCGAAATCACCGCTCGCGGGTCTTTGGATTGAGAAAATGGCGATTCTTTCCATTGGGAAGGAACTGACCGGCATTGCCGCCTACGAGCGCCCGTCCGCCAGATTGCGCGATCAGGTGACCTCCCTATTCGAAGAGGCCCGCTCGGACGTCTACCGTTATTTGCTCACCCTCGGCCTCCATCCCCCGCAAGCGCAAGACGCCACGCAGGAGGTTTTCCTCCGGCTCTACGCCACCCTGCGGAAAGGCGAAACCATTCAGAATCCGCGTGCCTGGATATTTCGCGTGGCGCATAACTATGGGCTGAAGGTGCGCGCGCGGCAGGATGCGGAACTGCCGTTCGATCCCGAACTGGAACTGCCTCTTCCAGCCACGTCGCCGCACTCGGGCGATCCGGAGCGCGAACTGCTGGAAAGGGAACGCCTGCTGGTATTTCACCGGGCCGTGCATAACCTTTCCGAGCAGCAGCGCCGCTGCCTGTTGCTGCGCATGGAAGGCCTGCGCTATCCGGAAATCGGCGCGGCCCTCGGAATCAGCGGTTCCGCCGTCGGTGAGTTTCTGCGGCGCGCCATGGAACGTCTGCGCCGGGTCGCCGCGAATGGGACCGCCGGACTAGGAGCCGCGCGATGAGCGAACCATTGCGCCATCCCCAAACTGAGCTTCTGCTGCCTTACCTCGATGGCGAACTCTCCGCGCGCCAGGCGCGGCGGGTGCGGAAGCACGTCGAGGCCTGCTGGCAGTGCCGCGCCGAACTGGAAGAACTCGAAAAAACAGTGGGCGATTGCGTCCGCTACCGGGCCCGTTTGCGCGAGGCGGATGTCTCCACGCCGCCGCGCCCCTGGGCGGATCTTTCGGGCGGGTTCGACCGCATCGATGCGGCGCATCGCCGTCCCCTGTTTCGCTGGCCGCTCGCGCAGTCCGGCTCACGCCGATCTTGGACGGCTTGGATCCTGGGTTCGGCGGCGGCCGTAGCCGCCACCCTCAGCCTTCATCCGTGGGATCGCTTCGCCGGTTCGGGTTTCCCGGGCCCCCAGGCGCAACTCATTGCTCCCTCGCCCGAAATTGCGCCTCCTCCCGCGGTCGCCGCTCCCGCGCAACGAACAAAGCGGCTTTCCGCTCCCCACCAAGAACCGGCGCCGGCGGAAACCATTTTGGCCAATGAGCTGCATGCCGTGGCTGCGCTGCACGATCTGGGCGCGGATCTGGGCGATCCAGTCGAGGTTTCCCGCCAGGGGCCGCGCGTGGTAGTTCGCGGAACGGGCGTTTCTCCCGCCCGCCAGCGGGAGATTCGCCAGGCCTTGGTTTCGCTGCCGAATATCGATCTGCAATTCCCGCTGCCCGCCGCCAATGCCGCGCCCCCCTCGCCCGAGCCGCCGGCCGCGCCCCAATCGCCTGCGCCTTCCTCGCCCATGCAAACGCTGCTCGAAGCGCAATTGGGAGGACATGGTCAGTTTGAGAATTTCAGCTCTCAATTGCTGGATCGCCAGGAAGCCGCCATGGCCCGCGTCTACGCGCTCCACCGCCTGGCCACGGAATTCCCGGCGGATGCCGAAAGCCGGTTGAGCGGCGGCGGTCAAATGCTGCTGCGCTCTCTCGCCCGCCAACATGCCGAAGCCCTGGCGCGCGAGCTCGCCACTATCCGCCGCGCCGCCGCCCCCGTGCTTCGTCCTTTGCTGAACGGCGCCTCCGTGGATGCCGCCGCCCCCGCGTCTCCGCCCGAGTCGTGGCAAGCCGCCACGGATACTCTGTTTATTTCGGGCAAGCAGGTTGATTCCTTGCTCGCGGCGCTGCTTGGCCTCGCGGCCTCTGACGATGCGCAGCGCCCGGAATTGCCCCGCAATTTTCTCGCTGCTCTGGCGCAGGTACAATTATCCGTGCAACAATGTGAGCGGCTCTTGATGCAGTAGGAATCCGGCAATGACCCGTGGGCGCGCGTTATCGCTCATCACTCTCCTTCTGATGTGCGCCGCGGCTATGCCCGCGCAATCCTCCTATATTTACGGCCGCGTCACTGACCCTTCAGCCGCCGGCGCCGCGGGCGTGTCCGTCAGCGTAGTGAACGAAGATAGCGGCTTCCGTTACAGCTCCGTTTCGCAAAGCGATGGCGCTTATTCGGCCGGCCCCCTCGCGGCGGGCTCGTACAAGATCACTGTGCGCAAGGAGGGCTTCCGCACCATGATTCGCTTTCATGTGCGCGTGGATGGCGAGCGGCCGGGACGCGCCGATTTCGCTCTCTCTCTGGGCAGCGTGCAGGAAACCATTACGGTCGAAGATACAGAGCCCGGTACGGAGCAAGACGCTTTCACGGACCGCACCGACGTAGCCGTAGCCACCAGGCTCGATCACACCGAAATCGACAAACTGCTGCTCGATGGCAGCGGTCTGCTCGGCATGGTCGAACTTTCGCCGGGAACTACCGTCGTCCCGGCAACGCGCGGCGACGCCGGCCAGTTCGTTGCCGATGGCCAGCGCCCCAACACCAATCTTTTCACCGTGGATGGCATCTCCGCCAACCATGGCGTCAGCGCCGGAGGGCTTCCCGCCCAAATCACGGGCGGCTCTCTGCCCGTGCTCAGCGCCTTCGGCAGCCTCGATTCCCTGATCCCTGTCGGCTCGGTGGACCAGTTCGAAATCCGCACTTCCAGCAGCTCCGCTCAGTTCGGCCGCTTGCCCGGAGCGGCCGTTTCGGTCACCAGCCGTTCCGGCACAAACGAATTCCATGGCTCCGCCGGATACACATTCCGCAACGAACTGCTCGGCGCCAATGATTGGTTCGCCAATCGCGGCGGCGATCCGCGTCCGGCCGCGCGGGAAAACAACTTCGATGGCTCGCTCGGAGGCCCGCTCTGGCGCGGCCACACCTTCTTCTTTCTGGGCTACGAACACATCGATTTACTGGAGCCATTCACGTGGGTCGAGCCGGTTCCTTCTCTAGACGCGCGCGCCGCCGCCCCCGCCTGGTCGCAGCCGGCCCTGGCCCTCTTCCCCATTCCCAACGGGCCGCCGTTAAGCAACGGTCTTAATGGTCTCGCCGCATGGCAGGGAACCAACTCCCGTCCCGGCGGCCTGGATGCGGCCAGCCTCCGCCTCGATCATTCCATCGGCGGCAGTCTTTCGCTGTTCGCGCGTTTCAGCGACTCGCCTTCCACCAATCAGTTCGGCACGACGACCATCAATCACCTCTACTTCCGCTCCTGGAGCGCGACGGCGGGCCTGAACTGGCGCATCGCGCCGGAACTGATTCTGGACGTTCGTCTGAATCGCTCCGACACCAAGGCTTCCTCCTTCTGGAGGGGCGCGAGCGCATGCGCATTGCAGCCCATAGCCGCGCTCGTCTTCCCCTCTTCCGGTTGCGGCGACCTGGTTCGTTTCGATATCGATGGCGTAGCCGATGTCATCTCCGGCAACGAAGGCAACCGCTGGCAGCACCAGTGGCAAAGCACCCAGTCTCTTTCCTGGAAGCGCGCCGCCCACGCGTTCGCAATCGGCGCCGATTTCCTGCGCATCCAGCCGGTACGCAGCGATGCCAATTCAACCGCGAGCATGATCGCCGAAAGCGTCGCATCACTGGATGATGTCAAGAGCTATTGGAAAGGATATTCGGCGCCCGTGAATCAATCCACGCTGGTCGACGAGTTTTCCGCGTGGGTTCATGACAAGTGGCGCCCCTTGCCGCGTCTCACAATCATCGGCGGCCTGCGCTGGGAATATAGCCCGCCGCCGCCCATGGGCGGCACCCCGGCTTTTTTTCTGGACTACAGCCGGGATTTGGTCCTGCCGGAGCCCCGGCCCTTATGGCTCAGACCCTATGGCCATTTCGCGCCCCGCTTCGGCATTTCGTTCAGCCCCGGCAAGGCAACAGTGATCCGCGCGGGCGTGGGGATCTATTACGATTCGAGCATGAGCATCGCCACTGACTTGATCAATGGCGGCCCCTTGAATCTGGCGGGCCAGTTCGAAACCGGACGCAACAGCCCGTTTCCCACGTATCTGAATTACGGCTTCATGCCCAATCTTCAATTGCCGCGAGTGGTGCAGTGGAACGTCTCGATCGAACGCAGCCTCGGCGCGGCCGATCAGATTTCAGTAGGCTACGAAGGGTCGCACGGTTACGACTTGATCCGCCGCGAAGTGGGTGGGCCGGGAAGCGACGAGACCGATTGGGACGCCCTCACTACCAACAATGGCTATTCGCGTTACAACGCCTTCGTCGCGCAGTACCGGCGCCGTGTAGCGCATGGTTTCGAGGCCCTGGTTTCCTATGCCTGGTCGCATTCCTTCGATAACGTTTCGAGCGACTCGTTCCTGGTCTGGGCCGGTTCTGGAATGACTCCGGCGGGCGACTTCGCTTCCTCCGATTACGACCTCCGCCATTCGCTCACCGCTTCCTTCAACTGGGCGCTCCCCGGCCTTGTCAACCGTTGGGCCAAAGGCTGGGGTTGGGCCAAAGGCTGGTCACTCGATGGGAACCTGCGCGCGCGCAGCGGCTTCCCCATCACGGTGCTGGACATGCAGCAGTACGCAGGTGTGAGTTTCATGAACGCCTTCCGGCCGAATGTGGTCCCGGGCGTGCCCCAGTGGATTCTGGATGCGAATGCGCCGGGCGGGAAATCGCTCAACCCGCAAGCCTTCGTGGCGCCAGCCGCCGGTACTCCCGGAAACCTCGGGCGCAACGCCATCGCGGGTTTCGGCATGTGGCAACTGGATCTTGCGCTGCGGCGCGAATTCCGCCTGGCCGACCGCCGCAATCTGGAATTGCGCTTCGAAGCCTTCAATGCGCTGAATCACCCCAATTTCGCCGATCCGCAGCGCTATCTGGATAGTCCTTACTTCGGCCAGTCCACTTCTATGTTGAATCTGATGCTGGGCAACGGCAGTCCCGCCAGCGGGCTGGCTCCCATGCTCCAGAACGGCGGCCCGAGATCGATCGAAGCGGTAATCCGGCTCCACTTCTGAACGCGCTACTTCCCAAAATCCCGCGGCAACCCCTTCTTAGTCTCCAGCAAAATCCCCAGAATATCCCGCCGCTCCGTATCCGTTAGCCGCGCGTAAGCCTCGCTCCGGTCTTTTCCGGAAAGTATCTGTCCTAACCGAAGGTACACGCGATCCTTTACTCTGTCCGGTAAAGTATCGAACGCGGAGCTGTATATCATGTATGATAGCGGATAGCGAAACAGTCGCGTCTGTAAATCGAAATCCCGCAGCGAACGGCCTTTGGAATCGCGCGGGCCGCGCTGGGGGAACGTTTTAGAAAAGCTCGATACTCCGGTCACTGGCGCCCGCAGCGGCTCGGCCTCGGCGAACAGCATGTAGGAAACCATGTCCTCGATTTCCGCATCCAGCTTCCGATTGGCGGCGTCGTCCGTTTTGCCGTCGTGCTGGGCAATCCGCGCGTCCCAGCCGATGCGCGTGATCAGATTCGTCATGCGTACCTGGTGTTCCAGCGTCAGCAGCGCCACAATATCGCTGGTCCCGGCGAGATAGCGCGAAGTATCGAAATAATCGCTCAAGTTGGTGACATTCTGGGTCTCTGGGCCGCCCGGTCCGCCCGGATCAAGCGGGTCCACCAGGTTCACATTATTGCCCAGGTGCGTTTCGGAGCCGTGTGTGCCCGTGACATACCAGCCGCCCCAGCGCTCCTTCAGCGGCGTGCGGTCGTCGGTGATGAACGAGGCGCCATGTACGTCGCGGTTCTCTTCGGTCCGCGGATGGAGCGAGCTGACAAAGATGCCGGGTACGCCCATAGTGATCGGCCCCTGGTGGCAGCGCAGGCAATCGTCGCGGCGCGAAAATTGCGGCTTCGCGGTCTGCTCCGCATCTAGGCTGTAGAGCACGATGCCGAGCTTAGGGTCGACCGCGGACAACTCCAGCACGTCGCCGCCTTGCACGTATCCCACGGCCACTTCGTCATTGAAATAAATCGCGCGCGGCGTGCGGGGCGAAATGTGCTGCGTCTGAATGCTCGTCTTCGAAAACACCAGCACCTGCGAATCGATGTGGATATCCAGCTCGCGCAGCAGCGCCGGTAAATAGCCCCAGCCGTGGGGAGCGTAATCGAGTTTCACTTGCCCGCTTTCGAGGCGCTTTTCGAGCCGCGCCACCGCATCGTGCGGCTGCTGATAATACTGAATCGCCGGATGATCCAGCGGAATGTAGAGCGTGTCTTCGAGCCGGTCGGCCAGCGCCCATCCACCCAGAGCCGCCGCGGCCCCGCAGGCAAGCGCCAGAGCTTGAGTGCGCCGCATACTGTCCTACTATATCGCCGCGATAATTGACGGGTGAAACCCTCAACCCGCTTGCTGAGAGTGCCCGGCCGTGAGATCGCGCGGCTCAACGAAATGGACCTCGGTTCCGTCTATACTGCAACGGGCATGGTGTGAGAAGCGTCACACCGGCAATCCTGGTGGCGGGTCTTTGTTTTGGGCAAGCCGCTCCGCGGTTTGAGGTCGTCTCGATTAGGCCCAACAGATCGGATGGCCGCGGCGGCGGTATGAAGGCTATCGCGGGAGGGTTTTCCGCGCGCAATCTGTCCGTAAATATGCTCATCCAATCCGCGTACAACCTCAAGGCATGGCAGATTTTCGGCGGACCAGGTTGGGGTGACGACCGATCGTTACGATATCGAGGCTAAAGCGGAAGGAAATCCCAGTCTTGAGGAGAAGTTGGAGATGTTCCGGCCGCTGCTCGCGGACCGCTTCCACCTGAAGTTCCACCGCCAAACGCGACAGATGCCAGTCTACTCGTTAACTGTCGCGAAAAACGGTCCGAAACTTAGAGCCACCGCTGCTGGAGTTCGAGATATATTCGGCCGGGCAGAGGCTGGATCGAGGGCGCAGCGGACACTATGCGCACGCTCGCGGATTTGCTGGGCGGGAGTCTCGGCCAGCCGGTAACTGACAAGACCGGCGTCAATGGAGGCGTTCGTCATCGATCACGTCGAAAGGCCCGCGCCCAGCTCTACTCGCCTTCCTCGCTCTGTCCCACCTTCAATACCGCCAGGAATGCCTCCTGCGGAATCTCCACCCGCCCCACGCGCTTCATCCGCTTCTTGCCTTCCTTCTGTTTTTCGAGCAGCTTCCGCTTGCGCGTGATGTCGCCGCCGTAGCACTTGGCCAGCACATTTTTGCGCATGGCGCTGATGGTTTCGCGCGCGATGATCTTGTTGCCAATGGCCGCCTGCAGCGCCACTTCGAACATTTGCCGCGGAATGAGCTTGCGCAGGCGTGCGATCAACTCTTTGCCGCGCTCGTAGGCGAAATCGCGGTGCACGATGATGGAAAGCGCGTCCACCGGCTCTCCCGCCACCAGCACGTCCAGCTTCACCATAGGCGAAACGCGGTAACCCGCCAGATGGTAGTCGAGAGAAGCGTAGCCGCGGGAAGCCGATTTCAGCCGGTCGTAAAAATCCAGCACGATTTCATTCAGCGGCAGCTCATAAACAAGCAGCACGCGGCCGCCGCCGATATACTCGAATTTTTTCTGCACGCCACGCTTTTCTTCGAGCAGTTTGAGGATTCCTCCCAGGAACTCTTCGCGCGTGATCACAGTGGCCTCGATAATCGGCTCTTCTATCTGTTTAATGCCGGACGGGTCGGGGAACTTGGTCGGGTTGTCGACTTCGATCAGCGCCCCATCCGTGGTAGTGACCCGGTACCGGACGCCGGGCGCTGTCGTGATCAGGTCGATATCGAATTCCCGCTCCAGACGCTCCTGCACGATCTCCAGGTGCAGCAGCCCCAGGAAGCCGCAGCGGAAACCGAATCCGAGCGCGACCGAGTTTTCCGGCTCAAAGATAAAGGCGCTGTCATTGAGACGAAGTTTTTCGAGCGCATCGCGCAGCAGGCCGTGCTCGTGCGATTCGACCGGATACAGGCCCGCGAACACCATGGGCTTGATCTCTTCGAAGCCCGGCAGGGCTTCCGGCGCGGGGTTGGCGTCGTCGATAATGGTGTCGCCGATTTGGGCGTCGGAGACGGTTTTGATGTTGGCGTAGAGGAAGCCGACCTCGCCCGCGGACAGTTCGTTGCAGGGTGTGGCCTTCGGCGCCTGGTATCCGAGGCCTTCGACGTCATAAACTTGTCCGTTCGACCACAGCCGGATCTTCTGGCCCAGGCGCAGCCGCCCGTCCACCACGCGGAGCAGAATGATGACGCCGCGGTAGGTGTCGAACCAGGAATCGAAGATCAGGGCGCGCAGCGGCGCATCCGGCGAACCTTTGGGTGGGGGAACGAGGTGCACAATGGCTTCGAGTATCTCGTGCACGCCCGTGCCCTGCTTGGCGCTGGCCAGTATGGCGTCGCGCGCATCCAGGCCAATGATGGTTTCGATCTGTTCGCGAATCCGTTCCGGCTCTGCCGCGGGCAGATCGATTTTATTAATCACCGGAATGATTTCCAGATTGTGGTGTAGCGCGAGATAGGTATTGGCGAGTGTCTGCGCCTCCACGCCCTGGGATGCGTCCACCACCAGCAGCGCGCCTTCACAAGCCTGCAGGCTCCGCGAGACTTCGTAGGTGAAGTCCACATGCCCGGGCGTATCGATCAGGTTCAATTGATAGTCCTGGCCGTCTTCACCCCGGTAATTCAGCCGCACCGCGTGCGCTTTGATAGTGATGCCGCGCTCACGTTCCAGGTCCATGGAATCGAGCACCTGCTCCATCATCTCGCGTTGCGAAAGCGCGCCCGTCGTTTCCAGCAACCGGTCGGCGAGCGTGGACTTGCCGTGATCGATGTGCGCAATGATAGAAAAATTCCGGATGAATTGACGGTCCATGCAGTCGCGGGGATGCTCTCACTCGATTATCCCATGCCGCCTCAACGCCCCGCCCCGGTGTGGCCGCGGCCGCCGGAAAACGCCGCTAGTCGGCGGCCGATCGCGCCTCAGACCGCGGCTCCGATCGCGCCTCAGACCGCGGCTCCGATCGCGCCTCCGATCGTTGCCCGCGTCGCGCCTCGCTGCGTTGTTGCGCGCGCGGTCCGGCGCGCGCCCCATTCGCCCCAAATCCGCCGCCCGCCACAATGACGTCCGGCAGCCGATGGAACTGTCGCCGAAATCCCCAGTCCCACCCCCAGCCTGAATAGAAATCGCCTACGAAGTCGCCGCTCGTGTATACGCACACGAAGCCGCCGGAAACGAACGGACAAACCGCCGGAATCGTATACAGTTCGGGCGGCACATACTCCGCCAGTACCCAAGGCCCCACGAGCGAATCGGCGTGGAACCAGAGGCCGTTATGCGCCGCCAGATAACCCGGCCAACTCACCTCGCCGGCGCTTCCCGTCTGGCCAAAGGCAGCCGCGGCGCACAAAAGAAGGAAGGCGGCCGCCTGCCCGGCCTGGTTGCCGTTCAGCATTGCTGTGATCGTTATCGGCGGAGTCCCCCCGAAACTTTAGGGGCTGCAAACCCCGCCGCTCATGCGCCAAATGGGCCTTGTCGAGTAAAGGTCCACTCACCCCTTTCACTTCTACATATCTCGTGATAGAAATGTAGAAGCACGAGGTATACAGAATGCGGCCGCCAAAATCCGATCTCCCCCAGGGAGTCCTCGATCTTCTCATCCTCCAAGTCGTCGCGCTCGAGCCGGTGCATGGCTATGCCATCGCCCAGCGCCTCCAGCAGGTTTCCCGCGATGTCGTCCAGGTCCCGCAAGGGTCGCTGTACCCGGCCCTGCATCGCCTCGAAAACCGCGGCCTCCTTGCCGCCGAATGGCGGGAAACCGAAAGCGGCCGCGAAGCCAAATTCTACCGGCTCACGCGCAAAGGCCGCGCGCAACTGGAAACGGAAACCGCCAGCTGGCGCCGTCTCGCCGAAGCCGTGGGCTTGATTCTTCGTCTTTCCCCGGGAGCCGCCGAATGAACTGGTGGCGGCGTCTGCGCCATCGCGGCGAGCTCGAGCAGGACCTCGAAAAAGAACTCCGCTTCCATCTCGATCGCTATGCCGCCGATCTCGAACAGCGCGGCCTCCCTCCAGCCGAAGCGCAACGCCTGGCCCGGCTCGCGCTCGGCGGCCCCGAGCAGGTGAAGGAAAGCTGCCGCGATGCCCGCGGAACTCGCTGGCTCGAAGACTTCTGCCAGGATTTCCGCTATGCCCTCCGCACTCTCCGCCGCAAACCCGGGTTCACCGCCATCACGCTGGCCATGCTGGCCGCGGGCATCGGTGCTACCGCCGTCATGTTTACTGTCGTAGATAGCGTGCTTCTGAAACCGCTCCCATTTTGCGACCCCCGGCAGTTAGTGTCCATATTCGGACGCCAACAAAACTCGCGTTACAACGTGCAGTTTCTGGCCTATCCCGATTTCCTCGATTGCCGCCGGGCCGCCCGGTCGCTCGAACTCGCCGGGCTGCTATACAACAGCGCCACCTTGAGCGAACCCGGCGAAGCGGAGTACGCAGCCGAACGCAAAATCACCTCTAATTTCTTTTCTCTTTTCGGTGTGCGCCTGTTCCGCGGCCGAGAGTTTCTGCCCTCCGAAGACCGGCCCGGCGGAACGCCGGTCGCCATCCTGAGTTACAGCCTGTGGCAGCGCCATTTTGGCGCCGCCGCCGCTGCCATCGGAACCACTCTCGTCCTCGATACCAAGCGTTACACCATAGTGTATCGCGCCGCCGGGCTTCGCGCTGGACGGAGAAGCGGATGTGTACACGCCGCTCGGGCAGGACACGGCGGAGTTTCTACAGCACCGCCTGGCGCACCCCGTTCGCGCCTTCGGCCGCCTCCGTCCCGGAGCTACTCTGGCTCAGGCGCAGGCGGAAATTGCGCTCATCGATCGCGGCCTCGAGGCGCAGTATCCGGATACCAACCGCGACCGCGCTCTCGTTGTAGAGCCGCTGCGCATCGATGTCAGCGGCGTGCAGTCCGCGCTATGGCTGCTCGCCGCCGCATCCGGCTTCGTTCTTCTAATCGCCTGCGTTAATGCGGCCAGCCTGCTGCTGGTGCGGGCCATGTCGCGCGGGCGCGAGTTAGCGATGCGTGTCGTCCTCGGCGCCGGCCGCCTCCGCCTCGTGCGCCAGTGTCTCACCGAAAGCGCCGTGCTCGCCCTCGGCGGAGGAGCCCTCGGAATCGCTCTGGCTGTTGCCGGCATTCGCCCGTTTCTGAAACTCTGGCCGGGCGATCTTCCCCGCGCCCACGAGGTCCATCTCGATTGGCGCGTGCTGATCTTCGCTCTGATCGTCTCGTTGGCGGGCGGCCTTCTGTTCGGACTCGCTCCGGCGCTGCGCGTCCCCACTCGCCATGTCGATCGCACGCTCCGCTCCGGCGCACGCGCCTTCACCGCCGGCCCACTCCGCCTGCACGCCGCCTTCGTCGCCTCCGAAATCGCTCTGGCCGTGGTCCTGCTGGTTTCAGCCGGTTTGCTCGGGCGCACACTCGTGCGGCTTTCGCGGCTCGATCCCGGCGTGAACGTGCATAACGTGCTCACCGCGCGCATGGCGCTTTCCCCTTCCGTGCTGCCTTATCCGGACCGTATCCGCGCGACTTGGGATGAGGTGCTCGAAGGCGCTCGCGGTGTTCCGGGAGTCGCAGTTGCGGCGGCCGTCGATACCGTCCCGTTGCGCGAAGGCCACAACGAAAATGGCTACTGGCCAAACGCCGCCGTGCCTCCCGAAAACCGGCAGCCCGTCGCCATCTCCACCTGCGTCACTCCAGATTACTTCACCGTAATGGGCATTCCCCTGCGCGCCGGCCGCTTGTTCACTGAACACGATCGCTTGGGGAGCCCGCCGGTCATCGTGGTTGACGACGTCCTGGCCGAAAGCGCCTTTCCCGGCCAAAATCCAGTCGGGCGCCAGCTTTGGATTCCCGATATGGGCCCACGCCCCCTGCAGATTGTGGGTGTGGTGGGCCATGTCCGCTACTGGGGCCTGGCCGGCGACGACCAGGCCAAGATCCGCGCGCAATTCTACTACCCCTTCGCTCAAATCCCCGATGCCTGGACGCGCCGCTGGTCTTCGCTCATGTCCATCGCGGTGCGGACCAAAGTCCCCCCACTCACTCTGGTCGAACCTTTGCGCCACCGCTTGCGCGGCAATGCCAACGATCAGGTGCTTTATGAGGTCCGCACGCTCGAGCAACTCGAGGCGGCAAGCCTCGGCCGCCAGCGCTTCTTGATGTGGCTGCTCGGCATCTTCGCCGTGGTCTCCCTGCTTCTGGCGTCGAGCGGCATTTATGGCGTGCTCGCCTATCTGACCAGCCTGCGCGTCCCCGAGTTCGGAGTGCGAATGGCGCTCGGAGCCACCGCCGCGGACGTGCTTGCTCTGGTCTTCCGCCAAAGCCTGGGCATGATCGCACTGGGTCTCCTCGCCGGCGCGGCCGCCGCTCTCGCCGCCGCCCGCATTTTGCAACGCCTGGTCACCGGAATCGAGTCCATCGACCCATGGACGTTTCTCATCATGACCGGCATTCTCGCCGCCGCCGGCTCGTTTGCCACCTTTCTGCCCGCGCACCGGGCCAGCCGCATCGATCCCGCGCGCGTGCTGCGGCAAGATTGAGGCCGCCACCCCACACAGCCCGCCGCATAGATCTATGATCGGCAGTGATCCGCGTCACCGCCACTTGGCCGTATCCTGCCCTTTCTCCACGTCGCTTCGACTGTAGTGAAAATGTGCTTGGGCGGGTCTTTGAATGTAGGCCTATGCATATTCGTCCGCGAATGATCGCATTCCTGATGGCGGCAACCTGCTCTTCGGCTCTCGCGCAATTGCCGGTCATCGCCACCGGTGGCGTTGTCAACGCGGCATCCTATGTCCAGCCGGTCGCCTCGGGCTCGCTCGTGCCCATTTTTGGGAGCAATCTCGCAACGGGCCTCTATACCGCCACGACGCTGCCGTGGCCAACCACGCTCGGCGGTACTTCCGTCCTCAGTGACTCTCGCCCGCAACATCGGCCACATGTAACACGGGGCGGGCGAACCAGTCTGCCATGGCACCTTCTCTATCCGTCGCTCCGCCCGCCCTGCTTCCGCTTCATCGCGCGATAGCGTCGGATCAAATTGTTCGTCGAACTATCGTGCCCCAGCGCCGGCTCGGCCGCGCTCTCCAGTTCCGGAATGATGCGTTGCGCCAGCACCTTGCCCAATTCCACGCCCCACTGATCGAATGAGTCGATCTGCCAGATCGTGCCCTGCGTAAACACCGAGTGTTCGTAAAGCGCCACCAGCTTGCCCAGCGTTTCCGGCGTCAGCCGGTCCATCAGCAGGGTGTTCGAGGGCCGGTTGCCCTCGAACACCCGGTGCGGCACCAACCACTCCGGCGTGCCTTCCGCCTTCACCTGCTCCGCGGTTTTGCCGAATGCCAGCGCTTCGGTCTGCGCGAAAACGTTCGCCAGCAGCATGTCGTGATGCCGCCCCAGCGGGTTCAGCGTCTGCGCGAAGGCGATGAAATCGCACGGGATCAGCCGCGTCCCCTGGTGGATCAATTGATAAAACGAGTGCTGGCCGTTGGTCCCCGGCTCGCCCCAGTAAATCGGGCCGGTCATGTAAGTCACCTTATGGCCATCAAGCGTTACCGATTTGCCGTTGCTCTCCATCGTCAACTGCTGTAAATAGGCCGGGAAGCGCTTGAGGTATTGCTCATACGGCAGCACCGCGATAGTCTGCGCGTCGAAGAATTCGGTGTACCACACGGTCAGCAAGCCCAGCAGCACCGGCAGGTTCCGTTCAAGCGGCGCGGTGCGGAAGTGCTCGTCCATTTCGTGGAAGCCCGCCAGCATGGCGCGAAACTGCTCCGGGCCGATCGCCAACATGGTGGAAAGGCCGATCGCGGAATCCATCGAGTAGCGGCCGCCTACCCAGTCCCAGAACTCGAACATGTTAGCGGTGTCGATGCCGAAAGCGGCCACTTCCTTCGCGTTCGTCGATACAGCCACGAAATGCTTCGCCACCGACTTGGCGTCGCCGCCCAGTCCGGCCAGCGACCACGCCCGCGCCGTGTGCGCATTGGTCATGGTTTCAAGCGTAGTAAAGGTCTTCGAAGAAACGATGAACAGCGTCTCCGCCGGGTCGAGCCCGCGCACGGCCTCGGCGAAGTCCGTGCCGTCCACGTTCGAGACAAATCGGAAATTCAGATGTGAATCGCTATAATACCGCAGCGCCTCGTACGCCATTGCCGGGCCTAAATCGGAGCCGCCGATCCCGATATTGATCACATTGCGAATTGGCTTCCCGGTATGCCCCTTCCAAACGCCGGAGCGCATGCGGTCCGCAAAATCGCTCATCTTATCCAGCACCGCGTGCACCTCCGGCACCACGTCCCGCCCATCCACGGTAATAACCGCGTCCCTGGGAGCGCGCAGCGCCGTGTGCAGCACGGCCCTCTTTTC
This sequence comes from Bryobacteraceae bacterium, assembly GCA_035294665.1. GTDB lineage: Bacteria > Acidobacteriota > Terriglobia > Bryobacterales > Bryobacteraceae > PSRJ01. Next base: position 16,524 of record DATGKM010000029.1, read on the forward strand.
GGTGATGTTGATCTTCTCGCCCGCGAACATCGCATCTCGCCGCGCCCGTAGGCCCGATTCTTCTGCAAGCTGCAGCAGCAGCCGCATCGTTTCGTCGGTTACGCGGTTCTTCGAGTAATCGAGGAAGACGTCCGCCCCCTCCGCCGTGAGGCGCTCGCCGCGCTTCGCGTCGTCCGCAAAAAGCTGGCGGAGGTGAATTCCGCGCACCTGGTTGGAATGGGTTTGGAGCGCCTTCCAGGCTCTCCGCTCGGGAAGCGGCGCGACCTTGCGGCCGGCCGCCGGTGGAATTGCGCCGGTTGCCATAAACTTAGTTTGGCATGCCCGATCGGAGCCGCGACCGTGAGGGAGCGGTCGCGGCCGCGAGCGAGCGGTGGCAATCGGCGCCGCATCTCAGTCAGAGCCGCTCACGAGGCGTATCGCGCGCTGCCCGAACTGGCCGTGCCCCGCGTCCCCTTCGCCCCCGTCAGTTCTTCGGTCCGCGCCTGGTGCAGCAACGGTTTGCTGATCTCCGTCAGAATATGATCGGCGCTCTCTTCCTCGCCCAGCGTTTGCTCAAACAGCCGCGCTACTTCCCGCTCGTCGATCTGTAATGCCAGCGTGCGCGCATTGCCATAGCCGGCGATTTCGTAGTGCTCCACTTTCTGCGCGGCGTCGATCAGCGCCAGATCGGAAGTGATCTGGTCCTTGCCGCCGGCCTCCTTTATCGTGTCGTCGCCCTCCTGAATGATGCCCTGCATGCCTTTACAGGGAGTCGCCTCGGCCTTCGACCCCAGCAGCTCAAAAGCCTCCTTAAGCCGCTCTACCTGCCCCTGTGTCTGCTCCAGGTGCTTCTGGAAGGCTTCCTTCAATTTGGCGGTTTTGGCGGCGCCCGCCATCTTCGGCAGCGCCGTCAGTATCTGATTCTCCGCATGCAGCAGATCTTTCATTTCGTCGATCAGCAGTGCTTTTACTTGCGCCATCGTCGGTCTCCTTTCAGTTGTTATGAGTTATCGCCCGCGCGGCGATCCGTCGCCCGTAGTTCTGGTGCCCGCCAGCTCCGATGCGAGTTCCTGGAACGCCGGGGCCTCCACCATCTCCCAGTCGCCGCCCTCGTTCCAGGGGCCGCGCGCGTCTGATTCTCCACGGTCGCCGATGCCGGTTGAATCGTTGAAGTACTGCGTTACCAGTTCCGGAGTCGGCGGAATGCGACCGATCGAATACTGCGGCTTGCCCAGGCTTTCGAGCGCCAGCGTGAACGCCTTCATGTGCGTGATCTCGCGCGTCATGAGGAACTTCAGCGCGTCGATGCTGTCAGGGTCCTGGCAAAAATCGATCAGCCGCTCGTACACGATTTTGGCCCGCGCCTCCGCGGCGATGTCGCTTCGCAGGTCCACGTCCAGTTCGCCGGTGATCTTCAGATAATCGGTGGTCCAGGCGTTGCCCATGGAGTTGCGCAGATCCACTCCCCCGCCGCCGGCGATCGCCAGTAGCGGCTCGGCCTCGGCGGCGCTGCGATGGTGCTTGGAAGGCTTCAGGTGCATCCGCGCCAGCGTGCCGACGATTTCCAGGTGACTGATCTCTTCGGTTCCGATATCCATCAGCAGGTCCTTGCGCTCCGGATCGTCGCAGTTCAACCCCTGCACGGTGTATTGCATCGCCGCCGCCAGCTCGCCGTTAGCGCCCCCGAACTGTTCGAGCAGCATGTTGCCGAACCGGGGATCGGGAGTGCCGATGCGAACGGTGTACATCAACTGTTTCACGTGGTGGTACATGGGTCCTCCAACGGATTATCCTGATGCAGTTCGCCCGGTTTGAACAGACCTCTCCCGTACAACTGGCGCAGGGCGCGAAACGCGCGGTACGATAGGCGACAATGGACAAACGCCTGATCGGAAAGACGGCCATCGTCACCGGCTCGAACCGCGGCATCGGACGTGCCATCGCGCAGCGCTTCGCCGCCGAAGGCGCCCGCGTGGTGCTGGCCGCGCGCGATGCGGCGCTGCTCGAAACCGCGGCGGCGGAAATCCTCAACCGGGGCGGCACGGCGGCCCGCATGGCCCTCGATCTCCGCCCCCCCGACGCGGCCGCGCGCCTGGTCGAATTCACCCTGCGGGAGTTCGGCCCCCCCGATATCGTCGTCAACAACGCCGGCGCCACCAAACGCGGCGATTTTTTCGAACTTACCGAAGAGGATTGGGCCGATGGTTTCGCGTTAAAGTTCTTCGGCGCCGTGCGCCTCACCCGGGCCGCCTGGCCGCATCTGAAAGAGCGGCGCGGATCCGTGTTGAACATCTCGGGAGTGGGAGGGCGCATGCCCGGACCCTATTTCACCATCGGCGGCTCGGTGAATGCGGCGTTGCTCTCGTTCACCAAGGCTATGGCGGATGTGGGCGTGCGCGATGGCGTCCAGGTGAACGCCATCAATCCGGGCAGCATCCGCACCGACCGCTTGCGCCGCCTGCTGGCGCAGCAGGCCGCCGAGCACAACATTCCGCCTGAGCAGGCCGAACAAAAAATCGTCGAGATGAACCGCATCACCCGCATCGGCGAGCCGGAAGAGATCGCCGCGCTGGCGGCGTTCGTGGTGAGTCCCGAAGGCCGCCTGCTGCAGGGGGCGCTCATCGACATGGATGCCGGCGCAACTAAAGTGATCTGACCGCTTACACGCGCCGCCGGTGATAGGCCCCGCCGCCCCAGCCGCCCACGTCGATGATGACTGCGGCAATCAGCACTAGCAGGTAGACGCCTTCCATCGCGAAACCGGAGTTGACTTCCCACGCATAGACGATGGTGGTCACCGGAAGAAAGAGAAACCCGACGAGCGGCAAGACCCACATGTAATGAAACGCCCGCTGCGGATAGTTCGAGAGCAGGAACATCAGCACGAGCACGACTCGCGGGAAGAGTAGAACGGCAATGAGCAGCAGGCAGGGCATTCCCCTCGATTGTCGCAAACGAGTAGAATGATTCCTGCCATGCGCGCCCTTAGCGCCCTCGCGGCCGTTGCCGCCGCCACCGCCCTGCTCGCGCAAGCGGACGGAAATCTGGAAGTTCTCCAGGTGCGGCCGAACTTCTACATGATCGCCGGGGCGGGTGGAAATATCGGTGTTCAGGTCGGCGCCGATGGAGCGGTGGTGGTCGATACCGGCGCCGCCGGGAGCGCCGCCGCGGTCGTGGCGGCAATCCAAAAAATCACTCCGCGGCCCATTCGCTACATCATCGATACCAGCGCGGATGCCGATCATGTAGGGGGAAACGCCGTGGTCGCCAAAGCCGGGCAGACGCTGTTCACCGGAAACGGCGGAGCGGGCATCGCCGCCGATTTTCTGGGAGGCGCCGCCTCGATTCTTTCGGCTCAGCGGGTGCTGGCGCGTATGAGCGGCCCGAGCGGTAAATCGGCGCCGTTTCCCGTGGAGGCCTGGCCGACGGAAACCTTCGATCAGCCGCGCAAATACATGTATCTGAATGATGAGGGCATCGAGATCTTCCACGTGCCGGCCGCCCATACCGATGGCGATGCGATTGTGTTCTTCCGCCGCTCCGATGTGGTGATGGCCGGCGACGTCTTCGACACCACGCGCTTCCCCGTGATCGATACCGCCAGGGGCGGCGGCATTCAAGGCGAAATCGCGGCGCTCCAGAAGCTCGTCGACACGGCCATTCCTTCGGTGCCCATCGTTTCCCGCGAAGCGGGAACGCTGGTAATTCCGGGCCATGGCCGCATCTGCGACCAACTGGATGTGGTCGATTACCGCGACATGGTGGTTATCATCCGCGACCGCGTGCGGGATCTGATGAAACAAGGACTATCGCTCGAACAGGTGAGAGCGGCGATGCCCGCGCGCGGATACATGCGGCGCTACGGCGCGGGCACAGCCACGAATGATTTCGTGGATGCCGTGTATCGCAGCCTGAACGGAACTAAACCATGAGAGCCTCCGTCGCGGCGCTGCTCGTTGCCGCCGCCCAATTGGGCGCGCAGCCGCAGGCGGCCAAACAATCCGCGCCCATCGACCTCACCGGCTACTGGGTGGCGCTCGTCACCGAGGACTGGCGTTTCCGCATGGTGACCCCTCACAAGGGCGACTACCAGGCTGTGCCCATGACCCAGGCAGCCCGCAAGCTGGCCGATGCATGGGACCCGGCGGCGGATGAAGCTGCGGGTAACCAATGCAAAGCGTATGGCGCCGCGGCCATCATGCGGCTGGCCGCGCGTTTCCATATCACCTGGCGGGACGACAACACGCTGCGCGTCGAAAGCGATGCCGGCATGCAAACGCGGCTGTTTCACTTCGGTTCCGGCGCGCCGGCGGCGGGCGAGCGCGCCTGGCAAGGCTACTCGCGCGCCGAATGGGAGCGGCAGGGATCGCTGAAAGTAATCACCACCAATCTGCGCGCGGGCTACCTGCGCAAGAACGGCGTGCCGTACAGCGAGAACGCCGTGGTTACCGAATACTTCGATCTCGCGCCGGCGCCGGATGGCGGGCAGGTAATGCTGGTGACCACCGTGGTGGATGATCCGCAATATCTGTCGCAGCCGTTCATCGTGAGTTCGCAATTCAAAAAGGAGGCCGGCGGCTCGAAATGGGATCCCACGCCTTGTTCAGCCAGGTGACGATCGGTTCGATGGCGCGCTCGTTAATCACGGCTTTGCTGTGCGCGCTCGCCTGCCGCTCGGCTGCCGCGCAATTTGAACTCACCGGCTCGTGGGCGGCGCGCAATCACGAGTTTCTCTCCGGCGATGGTCTTCCCGTGGATTTCACCGGAATTCCGCTGAATGAAGAAGGGCGGATCCGCGCCCTGAGTTATTCGGAATCGCAGCTTTCCATGCCGGAGCGGCAATGCCAGGGCTGGCCGGCGTTTTACATGGTGCAGGGGCCGTTCGGGTTGAAGATCTGGAGCGAAACCGATCCACTCAAAGGCAACGTGATCTCCTACACTATCGGCGCCTGGGAGGATCGCGCGCCGCTGGTGATCTGGATGGATGGGCGCCCGCACCCTTCTAAATACGCTCTGCACACGCGCTCCGGCTTTACGACCGGCAAATGGGAAGGCAACACCCTGGTCACCTACACCACGCACATGAAAGCGGGCTTTCTGCGCAAGACCGGCGCGCCTTCGAGCGATGAAGCGACCCTCACGATGCGCTTTTACCGCCACGCCGATATCCTGACCATCCTCGCCGTGATCGAGGACCCAATTTACCTGGCCGAGCCGTGGGTTCTCTCGCGCAGCTTTCAACTGAGCGCGGCGCCGGTCTCGCCCATCGGCCCGCCGTGCGTGAGCGCGCTCGAAGCGACGCCCAGCACTGACGTGCCGCACTACGATCCCCGCAAAAATCCCTTCGTGGACGAGATGACGAAGAAATACGGTGTGCCGCGCGACGCCGCCATCGGCAAGCCGGAGACGCTGTATCCGGAGTACCGGAAGAAGATCAACTGACCTCAGTTCCGGGCATGGTGAGAAAGGCGCGCATCGCGTGCCAGAAGATGCGGCGGTTGCGGCCCAGGACCACCGAATGCGCCATGCCGGGAAGAATGGAAAACTGGCGGTCGCCATTGGGCAACTGCTTGAAAAACTCCGAAAGGTCGTTGACGGTGGCGATGCCATCGTATTCGCCGCGCACCAGCAGCACGGGCGCGAGCACCTTGGCCGGATCGACCACGGGGAGGTGCGCGGTCATGTCGAGGTAGGTGCCGGTGGGCACCTGGTCGCCGAACTTCAGCTCCTGATCGGCGAGATATTCGGCGATGGCCGGATCGCTAGTGCCTGGTTTGTCGCGCGTGAAGATGCTGCGGATCATGGCGCGGTCGCGCAGGCGGAGATTGTGGGTGCGGTAGTAATCGAGCTGCTTGGCGCGTTCGGCGAGGGTGGGCGAGCCTTCTCCCTTGTAGGTGAATGCGGCGAAGACCAGGCGGTCCACCCGATCGGGCTCGACCATGGCGTAGGCGCCGGCGCGCAGTGCGCCGGAGGATTCGCCGCACATATGGACCTTCCGCGCGCCGGTTTCGCGGAGCGCCAGATCGATGCCCGCGCGCAGATCCTCCACGCCGCTCGCGATATCGGAGTTACCGCTGGTGCGGCTGGAGCGGCCGTAGTTTTCGTGGTCCATCGTCCAGACGTCGAAGCCCCAACCGGCGAAGGTGTTCATCACCGAGTATTCGCCGCGCTCGCCCTGGCCCGGTATCGTGAGATCGAAGCTGTTGCGGGAGGAGATGGAAGAGCCGTGCACGAGGAACAGCACGGGCAGAGGCGCTTCGCCCGCTTTGGGAGCGGCGCGCCGTTTGCGGAACATGGCGAGGGAAACCTCGCCGGTTTTGCCGGTCTTTTTGGCGGTGTATTCGCGGCTCCAGATGGGGGCGGGTTTAGCGGCTTCGCGGGGGGCGGCCTCGGCGGCGGCGGCGGCGATTCCGGCGCCGGCCATCAGTTGGCGGCGGGAAAGCTTGGGTTGCATAGGGCCTCCGTGGTCTCCCATTTTAATCCGGGCGTCACAGAATTTAATGAAGCGGCGGGCGCCTTTGGTGAATCATCGAAGGCATGACCTATTACGGACCCAAAGAACTCGCATCGTCCTTCCGGACGGTCCGGCAGAATACGATCCAGATTGCCGAAGACATTCCGGAGAACCAGTACGGTTTCCAGCCCGCGCCGGGCACGCGCACCGTGGCGCAAACGTTGGTCCACATCGCGGCGTCGGCGGGCGTGAACCGGCAGCTCGCGAACTTGACGTCGTTCGAAGGCTTCGATTTCGGCAAGTTTTGGGCGGAGCGCGCGGCGGAGGAGGCGAAGCCGCGGAGCAAAGCCGAGATCGTTCAATGGCTGCGCGAAGCCGGGGAAGAGCACGCCCGCTGGGTGGAAACGCTGAATGACGATTACCTCAGCCAGGTGATCGCCTTCCCCGCCGGGGCGCAGCCGCCCACGCGGACGCGCTTCGACATGCTGCTCAGCGCGAAGGAGCACGAGATGCATCATCGCGGGCAACTGATGCTCGTCGAGCGCCTGCTCGGCATCACGCCGCACCTGACCCGGCGGCAGGAAGAGCGCATGGCGGCCATGCAGCAGGGCCAGCAGGCACGGCACGCGTAAGAATCTTCGTGCATCGTGAGGTTCTCCTCGCCGGTATGACGCTATATACGGCAGAGAAATACTCCAAGGCACATCGAAACCAAACTGATGACCTCAGGCACGCTGCCGCGGTTTTGGGGCGGTGGACGACAACGCGTTGACGCTGACGGTTTGGACCGAGCCGATCCACTAACGCTTAACGGCGCCGGCCGCCGAAGCGGCGGCCGGCGCCCGATGGGGGCCGGAAGGAAGGCCGGGGGGCGGAGTGGTTCCTGCCGAACACGCGCGGGCTCGAATCTTCATCGGGGTTGCGCGCGCCGGGGCTGGCATAAGGAGAGCTGCGATAGCCACCCGGCTTGCTCGCGTATGGGGAGTCCCGGAAGCCGCCGTTGCGGGCGTAGTTGCTGCCGGCGTAGCGATCCTGGGTGGTGGTGCCGTTGGTGCCGTATTTGGGGGCTTGCGATTCGTAATCGCGGCCGTAGTAGGTTTGACCCCGATCGCGGGAGTAGCGATAGCCGTCCCAATCGCTCTGCGGCAGCGGGCGGTAGCTGTGATTGAACAGCAGGTCGCGCAAGAGCGCGTATTGCCCATACCAGACCCAGAAGCTTTCGCCGCCGCGATGATCCCAGTAGCCGTACTGATTGGAGCCTTGGGAGGGCGGCGCCATATAGGCGAAGCCCGCGGGCTGCGGGACGCGGTCGGCTTCGAAATCGTATTTGCCGGCAGGCTTGTGCTCGATGGCCATGCCGAGGTCGTTGCGCATGGCGTTGTAGGTGGCGGGAGAGACTGTGACCCACTGTTCGCCGGAAGTGACGGTGCCGTTTTTGGCGGTGGCGTCGGCAAGGCGGGTATTGATGGTGCGGATCTTCTGCCGGTAAGCGCGGTCCTCGCCGTGGCCGCGTTCCTCCATATCGACAAGTACTTTATCCCATGAATTATAGAGCTGGCCGGTAAGGGTATCGAGCTCGGCGGCCTGCTTGGGAAGGGAAGCGGCATCGGCCTCGAGTTGATCGGCGGCGGTGAGGAAGGCGCCAGTATCGAAATCGGGCGGGGGCTTATTGGCCTGCGCGCGCTGGGCGGCGGTGGACTGCCAGAGAGAATCGGCCTGGGTGACGAGGCCGGTGACGGAGGCCAGGCGGGAATCGAGATCGGATTTCTTGGCGGGCCAGTCGGTTTCGGCGCGCGTGACATCGGTCTTGAGAGGAGCGAGATCGAATGCATCGACGGCGTGGTGAGACCGATCCATCCGCTCGACTTCGGCGGGCAGATTGTGGGCGCGCGCGATCCAGCCGGAAACATCGGACTGAATAGTCGCAATCTGGCCGCGGGCTGTATCGAGAAGTTTCCGCTCGCTGGCAAGCAGGGTTTGGGCGCGCTGGCGATCGTTGTAGTGCCCGTCTTTTTCGAGGTTGGTGAGCTCGGACATCTGCTGGGCGGCGGATTGCAGCTCGCCAGAGACCTGGCCGAAGCGCGCGGGCACCTGACGGGCCGGCGCGAGATCGCGGAACAGGGCGGCGTTGGCCTGCTCCTGGCTGGTAATATTCTGCTGCGCCGCGGCAACCTGCGCCTGGGCGGCGGCGAGCGCTTTCCGCTGCGCATCGATCTGCGCTCGGACGCTCGACGGCAGGTGATCGAAAGCGTGGAACGCCACGATCACGATCAGAACGGTAAGCAAGACGGCGGAGAGCCGTAAACTGTTGCGGGACATGGCTTCTTCTTTACTCGTGGCCCCCTACCTGCCGCGGTAGACGGTGACATCTCCCGCGGGGATTTCAGTATACAGGCCGACGGCGAAGGGTTCGCCTTCGAGCTTGCGGACGGTCAGGAGGCGCTTGCCATCCTGTTCGCGAAACTCCCAATAGTAGAATGCCGTGGGACGGCTGGTCTGGCCATCGCGCCAAGCCCGGACCTCGCGGCTGCGGCGGTAGTACCAGACTTTTCCATCGAATTCAAAGGAGTCCGATGTGTTCTGGCGCTCGTCCATCTGGGCGAGGTCTTCTTCGGCCAGGCCGAGATCTTCGAGAGTGAGTTTGCGGGGATCTTTGCGGACGGCGACATCGATCTCGTCGGATTCGATTCCTTCCCGTTCGGCGATCCGCAGGGAGACGGTGCGCTCGCGGTAGGGGCCGCTGAGTTCGACCCAGGGATGCGCGCCTGCGTCGAAACGGGTGTAATGGTCGGCTTTGAAATCGAGATCGCTGAAATCGTCGCCGGCGCCGCTGACGGAGATCATGTCTCCGGCGCGGGCGTCGGTGACTTTGAGGTTGGCGAGATCGGGCTTGGGAAGGCTGCCGGCGAGCGGCTCCGGCTGGTCCTTTTTCCTGGAAAGCTGCATGAGCACCCAAATGAGCAGCGCGACGAGAATCGCGAGGATGATGAAACTGGTCATGGTAGTTAGGCAGGCGATGGCCCGCCCCCAGCTATATGTTGGCCTTCTCCCCGCTGGTTTGGGCGGTGGTTACCGGAGTTGCGCCTTGCGGCAATTCCTTGGGGATGTAGGGAGCGGCGGCCGGTTTGCCTAACTGGCGCTCTCGTTTCAGGGCTTCCAGCTCGGCATCGACGCCCTTGCTGCCGAGGGCGGCGAACTGCTTTTCGAGATCGTCATCTTTTCCTGCGGAGGCGAGCTGATCGAAGGCTTTGGCGGTGGCTTCTTCCTTGGATACGGACTCCTCGAAACGGTTCAAAGCGGCGAAAGCGTTATCGGCATTGCCGACGCCGGCCATGGCTTCGGATACTTTGCGCTGGGCGGCGGCAGCGTTCTTGCGCGCGACCAGGGTGGTGGCGGTGCGTTCGCCCTCATCGATCTTGGCCTTCAGCTCGGCGACCTGGGACTTCAGCTTTTCGCTGGTGGCGCGGGCGGATTCAACGGCCTGCTGCATGGAGGCGACCTGCTTATCGGATTCGGCTTTTTTGGCCAGGGCCTTTTTGGCGAGGTCTTCGTTGTTGTTATCGAGCGCGAGGTTGGCGCGGTCTTTCCACTCCTGCGACTGCCGCACGTACTTCTGGTACTCGGCATCCAGGCGGTTGTAGTTGCTCATGGCGACGGCGGAAGCGCGCACGACGCGGTTCAACTCTTCTTTCATATCGGCCACGGTCTGTTTGACGGTGGCCTCGAAGGTGGCGTCCTCGATGACATCCACGCCCTGGTTGGCCTGGCCGCGCACGACGCGGCCCATGCGGCTGAAGATATCGGTTAGAAACGGCATATGCTCCTCTCTCTAGGATTACAGACTGCTTCCAGCTTCTTCTACGCTGCTTTACGCAGCATCTTCCATCACGCTGCTTTACGCAGCTTGTCCCAGGCTAGTTCCCAGCAGGCGGCGAGCTGAGAGCACGTCGACGAGTAGGAAATGCACGCAGGACAGAACGTCGTCTCGGTCCTCGGGTCCCATGTCCAGCAGCTTGCAGAAATTGTTCAAGGTGACGGCGACTTTGTCACCGCCCATCTCATAGAGCTGAAAGTACGAGGTAGAGATGCCGTTATCGGCAGCGAGCATGCGAAACATGATCTCGGGAGTGATGGCCGTGCGCGGCACAACAGTGCACACAAGGGAAAGGTACAAAATGTCGCCCTCGAGCACTGCCTGGACGCTGACGCCGCTTTGCACCTCGGTGATTTTCAGTGTGCCGGCAGCCGGTTCCGAGACTTCATAGCCATTCTCGGCCAGCAGCGCATGGATTTGCCCCACATCGGGGGAAGTAGTAGCTGTCATAGGTGGGATCGGCTCCTTCGGGAAATACGCATTTTATCGGGCGGCAGTTCCGTGAGTCCGCTCCGCTATATCGCATTTCGCAATAATTATATTGCAATTTGTAATCGGATGGCAAGCAGCATCTTGGAGCAGGGGTGGGGGTGGCTCAGGCGGGTCGGGGTGGAGATGAGCCGGGCTGGGGGCCGGTTCGGTGCGAGGGGCGGTGGCCTGTGGGCGAGGATCAGCCCCTTGGGTTTCGGCCGCCGGCGGTGCGGGAATTGGGTTCGTTTCGTCAGAATTGGCAGTCCGGTGGGATTTTTACCGGGAATCATTTCGGATTCGGCGAAGATGCCGGACTTGAGTGTGACCCGCCGGTTGGCCGCAGTCTAGGCGGCGGGCACGGAAACTTTTTGGCGCAAAAATTGGCCGATGGAGCGGGTGGCCTGGCGGATGCGGTGTTCGTTTTCGACCAGGGCGAAGCGGACATGGCCTTCACCCATGGGGCCGAAACCGACGCCGGGCGAGACGGCGACCAGGGCTTTTTCGAGCAGGAGTTTGGAGAATTCGAGGGAGCCGAGGGAGCGGAGCGGCTGGGGCACCGGGGCCCAAACGAACATCGATCCGCGGGGCGGTTCGACGTGCCAACCCGCGCGACGGAGGCCGGTGACGAGCACGTCGCGGCGCTTCTGATAAATGGCGCAGATCTTCCGCGTCTCCTCTTCGCACTCGCGCAGGGCGATGATGGAGGCGATCTGGATAGGCTGGAAAACGCCGTAATCGAGATAGCTTTTGATGCGCGCGAGCGCGGCGATCATCTTGCGGTTTCCCAGGCAGAAACCGACGCGCCAGCCGGCCATGTTGTAGCTCTTCGACATGGAGAAGATTTCGACGGCGACTTCGGAGGCCCCTTCGACCTCGAGGATGCTGGGGGCCTTGTAGCCATCGAAGCAGAGATCGGCATAGGCGAAATCGTGCACGACCATGGTGCCGTGTTGGCGGGCAAGCGAGATCACCTCGCGAAAGAAATCGAGATCGACGCAGGTGGTGGTGGGGTTATGGGGGAAGGAGATGAGCAGCATTTTTGGCTTGCGGGCGGAGGCGCGGTAGAGGTCTTTGAGGCGCTCAAGGAACGTGGCGGCATCGGGCATGGGAAGCATGCAGGCCTGGCCTTCGGCCATGATGACGCCGTACTGGTGGATGGGATAGGCCGGATTCGGCGAGACCACCACGTCTTCCGGGCCGATAGTGGCGAACAGCAGGTGGGCGAGCGCGTCTTTGGCGCCGATGGTGACGATGGCTTCCTTTTCCGGATCGAGTTTCACGCCGTAATTGGCGGCGTAGCGGCGGGTGATTTCTTCCCGCAGCCGTGGAATGCCGCGGGATTGCGAGTAGCGATGATTTTTGGGGTTGCGGGAAGCTTCGACGAGCTTATTGACGATCACGCGCGGGGTGGCGCCATCGGGGTTCCCCATGCCGAGATCGATGACATCGATCTGGGCCGCGCGGGCCTTGGCGCGCATTTCGTTGATGACGGCGAAAACGTAGGGAGGGAGCTTCTGAATGCGATAAAACTCGTCGGTATCTTCGAGCATTTCATACTATTTTATAACTGTTCGCGGAGAGCCCGCGAATCGTTGCCACGGCATCCTGCGCTCGGTGGTGAAGATCGATTTCACTGGTGCCTTCTGCCCGGAAGGCTACTTTTTCGCTGCGGCTTTCTTGGGCGCGGCCTTGGTTGCGGCCGGCGCCGCGGGCGCTGGGCCAACACGCTTAATCGTTACGCTGATCAGCTTCACAGGCGTGCGCGGCTTGTCATTGCCATCGCGCGGCACCCGCGCAATCTTGCCGACAATATCCTGGCCTTCCACCACCTGCCCGAAGATTGTGTAAGCGCCGTTGGGCGGGTCGAGAGATGGGTAGGGCACTTCGGTGATGAAGAACTGGCAGCCGCCGGTATTGGGGCGGCCTATGTTGGCCATGCCGAGGCGGCCGGGGCGGTCGAATTTCAGCGTGGGCACGATCTCGTCTTTAATGGTGATGCCGCAATCGTGCGAGCCGGTGGCCGTGGGATCGCCGGTCTGGATCATGAAGTTGGGGATCACGCGGTGGAAGGTGATGTTGTTATAGAGGGGTTTGGCGACCATCTTTCCGGTATCGGGATCTTTCCAAGGCTTGGTGCCGCGGGCCAGAGCCACGAAATTGCGCACCGTAATCGGCGCTTCCTTCTCATAAAGCTGGGCGGTGATGGTGCCCATGGAAGTGTTGATGACCGCATACAGGCCGTTTTCCAAGGCCGGAGGCGGAGTGGACCCCGCGGGCGGCTGGGCCGGCGCCTGCGCCCAGGCGCAGCCAGCCACAAGGGCAATGAGGCAAAAACGTTTCATGGATTTTAATCCCATATTCTATACCGATGACTCCGGTAAAACCGTTTGGCTTGGCGAACTGCCCGCGAGCAATCGCTAGCGGACTCCCGCAGCCTGGCTGGCCACGGTGGAAGATGGGCTGATTCGCGAGTGGCGCGCGTACGCGGACAATCAGCCTGTTTACGAGATCCTCGCCAAAGCAGCCGCGCCCTGAGCGCTCATGGCCGGAACGGCTGGCGATGTACGCTGGCCGCCGGCGCCTTCAGATTGAACACCAGGATCCGCCGGTTCAGCGCCTCCACGCGGGCGCGATATTCCTTGTCCGCGCGCTCCGGACGAGCGCTCAGCCGGCGGTACTCGGCATCGATCTCTTTCGCTTCTTCAATCCAGGCGGGTGCGAACCCATTGTTCTTCAGCAGGCGGTGCGCCATGCGCAGGGAGGCATCTTCATAAGGATTCTCAACCAGATCGAGCGGCCGGCCCTGGCCTTCCAGATGGTCGAAAGCGCCTTCGTCCATGGCCTCGCGGATTTTGCGCTCGGCGATGAAGTGCCACTCGTCCATGAAATTCAGCGTAACACCAGGGAAGAGGCCGCCCGGTATCCTCTTGCCCCGGCCGGCCTCCGTGCGGTTTTCGCCGGCCTGAGCTGCGGCTGCAGTAACATCGAGCAGGGGGAACATCGAAAGGATGCCGGAGCCGCGCGCTTACCTGTTTGACGCCTACGGAACTCTGCTCGACGTACATGCCGTGATCGGGCGGGCGGGGGCGGAAATCGGCGGAGACCTGGCGGCGCTCTCCGAACTGTGGCGGCGGAAGCAACTGGAGTACACGTGGCTGCGGTCGCTGATGGAGCGCTACGAAGATTTTCGGAAGGTTACGGAAGAGGCGCTGCGCGCCGCCGCGGCGCAGCTTGGGATTGCGCTGGCCGCGGGTCGGTTTGAAAAACTGATCGAGGCCTATATGGTGGCCCCGGCGTTTGCGGACGCCAAGCCGGCGCTCGAGCGGCTGCGCGGAAAGCCGCTGGCGATCCTCTCGAACGGCTCGCCCGCGATGCTCGCGGCCGCTCTGCAACATAACGGCCTGGAAGCGTATTTCGCGGAAATCATTTCCGCGGACCGCGTACGGACCTATAAACCCTCGCCGCGCGTGTATGCGCTCGGCACGGAAGCGCTGGAGCTCGAGGCGGGCGAGATTCTGTTTGTTTCCTCCAACGCATGGGATGCTTCGGGAGCCAAATCGTTCGGCTACCGGGTTTGCTGGTGCAACCGCGCCAACGCCCGATGGGAGATAGGACCGCCTCCCGATTCGATTGTGCCTTCGCTCGACCGGCTGGCGTGAACTACGCGCTCGCCCGATTAGCCCGCGTGTATTCGCCTTGTGAGCGTCTCAAAACGACGGTGCCGGCGAGCTTGTCATGCCACGCCTGCCCATTCTTATCGAACAACGCCCACAAATATCCGATTCCCAGGAAAAGACCGCTGAGGAAGCGGCCAATAATCTCCCGCAGAAACATCTTTCCGAAACCGGGGATCTCACCCGTTTGCTGGTCCACGACCTGGAGCCCCAGCAGCAGCTTTCCAGGCGTGAGCCCTTTTCGGAGCAGCGTCAGAAACCAGATGAAATAGGCGACCGGAAACAACATCGCGCAGGCTGCGCCGAGATCGTGAGAGATCGCTGCGAGAACGCCGGTAGCGATGCCCCAGGCGAGCAGAGCAATCCCGGGATCGATGACCCACGCCACCCATCGCGCGAATATGTTGGCCTTTGTGCCCTTGCCAATGCTGCCCAGGTATTGGCGGCACCAGGCGCAAAAAAACATGTCCGGCGCAACTTCGCGCCGGCAACTGCCGCACTCTTGCATAACTCGTTGTTCCCTTTTCCTTCTAGCCGGGCAACCGGCAAATGGAAGAAAGAATACAACAAGGGGGATTCGCGCGCAATGGCAACCTTAGGACACAGCAAACCGAATTTGCGGCGCGGCGGGGCGCTCGGATTCTTCGGTCACGAGAACCGAAAATATTTTTTACCGGCTGACGGCAAAGCAGTTGGCCCGGAAACGCCCATTTCGAGAACGCGGTTTTCGCAGGGTGTCATGAGAAGGTGGAGGTGGGGAAGGGCGGTTGTGCCCTCCGCCACCGGCTCGACGGGTGAAGTGCACCGGTGCGCCTTCGAGTTTCCCTTTTAGATTCAACAAAACTGGTTTGATTCGCCGGTGCGATCGCACCGGTGGACAGGAGAATTGATGAGTGAAGAACTGCTTCCGAAGCGGGCGGCCGGCGATGCCGCCATGCTCGAACTGGGTGTCATCCTGGGTCAGGGCCATGCGTTTGGCGTGATTGCCGGCCGCTGCTCGGCGGCGCAAGCGGAGGCCATCCGCCATCTGCGCGAAGAAAAGATCTATCTACAGTGTTGCGAAACGTGGGAGGAATTCTGCCCGCAATACCTGAAAATGTGCCGGACCGAAGCGGACCGCGCGATCCGGCTGCTCGAAGAATTCGGCCCCGCCTATTTCGAGCTTTCACAATTGACGCGGGTGTCCCCGCGGACCTATCGCGCGATCGCGCCGGCCATCGAAAATGGCGTGCTGCGCTTCAACGGCGAGGAGATCCCCTTGAACCGGGATAATTCGCGCAAGGTGGCCGAGGCAGTCGCCCAGATGCGCGACGCGCTTGGGAAAAAATCTTCGGAGGAGCAACCCGGCGGGCAGCCCGAATTGCACCAGCGCCTGTTGAAAGCGGAAAGGCGCGGGCTGGCTCTGGTCCGCGAATTCGATCAAATCGCGGCGGAAGCGGGCGCAGGCTCCACGCGGCTGGCCCTGAAATCGGCGCTGATGCGCGTGCGCAACGAACTGACCCGCATCGCCATCGAGGTCGCGAAGGAATAGCCGGGCGGCATCGGGGCTGCCGGCGCGGCAGCCCCGATCGCCCTGTTATTCAAAACTGCCGCTGGTTCCCTGGAAACCGCGTACGGCTTGCTTTGCCACCCACTTAATCGCGCGCGCGGCGTCATAACAGTACGCCAGGTTGTGATTCAACGTGGAGAAGCAGTGCGGCTGGCACTCGCGCTTCATTTCCCGCAATTGATTCGTCTCGAAACGGTGGTTGCCCACCACACCCCAATCGTAGGTTGCCGAGTACATGGGGAAACAGGGCGCCAGCGTGCCATCCACCCGGATGATCACGTTGTTGTGGCCCGCCCGGCAGTTCCAGTCCTGCAGTTGGCCGCGCATGAACTTCCGCATTTCATCCAGCCGCTGGCAGGAGTTGACCATCTTGTAGCCGGCGCGGTTCTTCTCGATCAGCCAATCCACCAGTGCATCCACCATGGGCCAATCTTCGCGCGTGATGAACGTCGGGTTGTTCTCCATGTGCTTGAAGTGCGGCTGATCGAGCATGGGCGACTCGTTGATGTGGTAATCGGTGGCGATGTGGTGCTCGTAGGCGATTTCGGTGAGCCGCTTCACGTCTTCGGTATTGTTCCGGCAGATGTTGATGTTGAAGAACATCGAATAACCGTAGCGGAACTGCCGTTTCACGAGGTGATCGAAATGTTTGCGAATCGGATTTAACGCTTTGGGCAAACCGGGCTTTTCATCCACCACGTCGACGGCCAGGTTGAAAATCGCGGCTCCGGCATCGCCCAGCTTGTCGATCACTTCCGGACGCAGCAGCCGGCCGTTGGTGGGGATGTAAACCCAGAAGCCTTTCTTAGTGGCGTAGTAGACCACTTTGTGCACGAACTGCGGGCGGAGCAACACTTCGCCGCCCATCAGCGCCAGCACACGGCAGCCGTGATCGTGCAGCCAGTCGATAGAGCGGCGCGCCACGTCCTCGGTCATGCCTTTGACGCTGTTGTCGAACGCCCAGCAATAATGGCAGTCCAGATTGCATTTCCACTCGGTGAACAGGTACGCGATAATCGGGTGAAAATCCCCCGGATAAACGCGCGAACGCACGTAAGGGAACAGCCAGCCGCGCATGGCCTTGTAGATCAGCGGCGGCGTCCATTTGCGCCTTTCCGGCAGGACATCCGGATCGGGCACGTTCAGCAGTTCGGGGCGCTGGGGATATACCGGTTCCGGCAGAGTCTGGGGCTGCTCCGGCCTGGCCAGCAGGCTGGCGCGAGTCCGGTTCATCAGCAGATCGTGCAGTCGCACGTCCACGCGAAAGCGAGGATTGGATTCAGGTGTCGTTTGCAAGCTAGGAGCTTCCATCCATGTACCTCTTTTTCGTACTTTCTCCCGAAGGGCGCGGCCCGGTCAAGTAAAAAACCCGCTACGCCGCGTGTGCAAACCCCTATGGAGAAAATTCGAGCGTGAGCGGGCGTACCAGCGGTATCTTGCAAGCGGGAAAGAGTTGCTAGGCTTTAACCATGGACGGGGTCAATCGTCAGATTGTGCTGGCAGCGCGCCCCGTGGGTTTGCCGAAGGAAACGGATTTCCGGCTGGTGGAATCCGCCATGCCGCGGCCGCGGCCCGGCGAAGTGCTGGTGCGCGCTTTATATCTTTCCGTCGATCCTTATATGCGCGGGCGCATACGGCAGAACGGCAGTTATTCGCATACGGTGCAGATTGGCGAAGTGATGGTGGGCGGCATCGTAGGACGCGTGGTGGAATCGAACGATCCGCGGCTGGCCGCAGGCGACCTGGTGGAAGGTATGCTGGGCTGGCAGGAGTACGCCATCAGCACCGTAAAGGCCCTGCGCCGCATCGATCCAGACGTGGCGCCGGCGCCGACATGGCTGTACGTGCTCGGCATGCCCGGCATGACGGCATATTTCGGTTTACTGGATATCTGCCGGCCACAGCCGGGGGAAACGGTGGTGGTCTCCGGGGCCGGCGGAGCGGTGGGCTCGCTGGTTGGCCAGATCGCCAAAATCAAACGGTGCCGCGCCATCGGCATTGCGGGCAGCGACGAGAAGGTTCGATATGTCACCCAGACGCTGGGCTTCGATGCCGCGTTCAACTACAAAGGCTCCACCGATTATTACGCCAAGCTGAAGGAGCTGTGCCCGACCGGCATCGATGTTTACTTCGATAACGTGGGCGGTCCGATTACCGACGCCGTCATGCAGTTAATCAATACCAAGGCGCGGGTAGCGGTTTGCGGACAGATTTCCGAGTACAACTCCGAACAGCCGGAGATGGGGCCGCGCTGGCTCCACCAACTCGTCATCAAGCAGGCCAAGGTGGAGGGCTTTCTGGTGTTCCAATACGCCGATCGCTACGACGAAGCGCTCAAGCAGTTGACCACCTGGCTGCGGGAAGGCCGGCTGAAACATCACGAAGACGTGATGGACGGCCTGGAGAACGCTCCCAAAGCCTTTATCCGAATGCTCAAAGGGGAGAACCTGGGCAAGCAACTGGTGAAAATCGGCGAGTGACCGCGAACGCGAACACCTGGTTAGCTGCGGACGGGCTCGAGCGCTTCGCGCACCACGCGCAGCAGCGCCGTTACGGTAAACGGCTTCGGCAATAGCGTAAAGCCCTTGCGGGTTACGAAGCGCTGCACCAAGTCGGCGTCGTGAAATCCGGAAATAAAAAGGACGCGCAGACCGGGCTTCTTGGCGCGCAGCCGTTCGGCCAGCACGGGGCCCGTAAGGTCCGGCATAATCACGTCGGTGAGCAGCAGTTCTACATCTTCGCCGGACTCGAACTCACGAATGGCTTCCCAGCCGCCGGTCGCGGCCAGCACGCGATATCCGGCCGCATCCAGGGTTTCCCGCAGCAGATCCAGTACGGACCGATCATCGTCTACGGCCAGAATAGTAACCGGCTTGGAAGGCTGGAAGGCTGTCATATACGTTCGCCGCGGATGCGCCACCAGGGCCTGGCGAACACAGCCACCGCACCGTACCTTCATTATACCTTTGGTCCGGGCGCGGGAGTGGACGGTTCCTCACATTCGGGTTAACGTGGCGCGGCGTTCCCGGTGGTAGCCGGTGAGCGCCTGATTGGCGGCCAGGATGGTATCCACCTCGGATGCGATCTTTTCCAGGTCCTCGCCGCGCAGCACCACGTAGAGTTCGTCATCGCCGATTTCGGTGTAGACACGGTTGCCGATGCAGCCCGCGCTGGTCACCATGCCGTTTTGGAGCGCCGCCGGCAAGGCCATGCAAGTAGGCCGGCCGAGCAGGGGCAATTGGGAGAGCGCGCCGGCGCGATTGGCCGCTTCCGCCAGCATCATGATCCGGCCGGGCTTGCCCGAGGCGAGCACGGCCGAAGGCGTCCCGGGAGTATCGGCGAGCGGTGTATAGGTGATAAACCGCGGCGTGACCGGGAGCTGAAACACTCCGGGGATTTCTTCCATGCGAATATATCCGATGCCGGTCATCAAACCAAGCGTTTGCTCGAGTTCGGGCATTCTTTCCGGGGTGAGCGTGTTGTGCGTGTAGCTTCCCACCGGGCAATTGAAGTGATCGGAAGGCACGGTGTAGAAGGAACGCCCGCCGGCCGCGAGGCGCCAGAAACTGCAGGAGGAAGGCTCGGAGCCGGTAAACATGAGGATATTGGCGGGAGCCGTATCGCCATAGGTCACGGCCACGGGGCGCCGCGCGCTTTCGAGGACGCTCAGCAGCTTGCTTTCGATCGCGCGATAGTCAGCCATCAATGCTATTATGCCAGCGATGATGGCGCGGGCCATGGTGGGTGTGCGGCGAACGATCGGCCGCAGGGATTTTTTGACCGGGATGGGCGCGCCGGCTTTCTGCCGGGCCCTCCGCAGCCGGGCGCTTTTGCCGCGGCAGGCGGGCCGAATCGGGCAGGTTGCGTTTTGCAGGGTATCGAGCTGGGAGTGGCTTAGAGTCGCGCGCGAGCTCTGCCCGGAGGCGCGATTTATCGCGGAAATCGATCCGGCGGGAGTGCCGGGCGATGCGGGCGTGGTGTTTCTGGGAAGCCAGGCGACTCTCGTCATCGGCCAGGGCGGGTGGCGGATTTTGTCATGAATGGCGCCGCATGAATATCGACTGGCTACGCCGCCTGGCCAAAGCGCTGCCGCATACTGCCGAAAGCGTGCAGTGGGGCAACAACCTGGTATTTAAGGTGGGCGGCAAAATCTACGCGGTGGCGGCGCTCGAACCGGGCGATGTGTGCCTCTCGCTCAAATGCACGCCCGAGGAGTTTGCCGAACTGACGCAACAGCCCGGCATCATCCCGGCGCCGTACTTGGCGCGCGCGCATTGGATTGCGCTGGAGCACGAAGACGCGCTGCCGGCCGCGGAAATCAGACGGCTTTTGAAGCAGTCCTACGAGCTGGTGCTGGCGCGATTGCCGAAGAAAGCGCGCGCGGCGCTGGGAGGTGAGAGGTAAGGCATGCCTGTGCTCGACTGGCTGCTCGATTCCGCGATGCGCCAGAGTTTGCCGCGCGGTGGCGCAAGTCCGCGCAAACTGCCGCTGGGAACACGCCGGGCAGCCATTCTTTAGCGGCGAGGTGGAACGTGCATCAACGGGTTGACGGTCGTGCTGGGCGCCTACTTCGATCAGGACGTCGATGGTGTGGTCGCGCGGCTGCTCGACGAGCAACTTGCCGACGGAGGGTGGAACTGCGAGGCGGAAAATGGCTCGGTGCGCTCTTCGTTCCATACGACCATCAGGGTTCTCGAAGGGTTGCTGGCCTGGGAGCGTGCCACGGGCGGTTCGGCGGAGACCCGGGCGGCGCGCCGCCGAGGCGAGGAGTACCCGCTCGAACGGAAACTGTTCCGGCGGAAGAGCACCGGCGCAGTGGTGAACCCCGCCTGGCTGCAGTTTTCGTTTCCAACCCGGCTGGCACTACCACGTGCTGCGCCTGACGGCGCCTGGCTTCTGGAGAACACCAACGCGGGCGCGGTCCACTTCGCGCTCGAAGACGGCGATGGCCGGCCAAGCCGCTGGAATAACGCTGCGCGCCCTGCGAGTGCTTTGCTGGTACGAGCAATAAGGCTGCCGCCATGCCCAGAGCGCGGGGGCGCGGTTAACAGGCGGCGGCGTCCGCCCCGCCACGTTCCGCCGCGCGCGGTTGCCGGATGCGCGCGGTCTGCGGGAGGGCGGCTAATTGTAGAATTAAGACACGGGAGAATTGCTACTGATGCTCAAAGGAAGATGTGCTTTCGCGTTTGCAGGATGCCTGGCCCTGACTTCCGCGGGCTGGGCTGCCGATTCGGCTCTGGTGGTGAACCGGGGCTTGCCGCAAGTCAACTTAAATAACGTTTCCGGCGCGGCCCGCAGCAACGTGCGCTGGGCTTCCGGCGATACCGGGTTCATGGGCGATCACTTCACGATCGGGGCGCCCGGCGAAAAATGGGTGATCGATTCGATCCGCACCTGGGCGGTTCCCGGGCTGTCGGAGACCGATCCGGATCACCTGGGCGATTTCTATGAAGACGTGCGGCTCTATTTCGGACGCGCCGACGGCGATCTGACGCCGGCGGCTTCCGCGCAGCTTTCCGAGGGCAGCGACCAGACCAGCAGTCCGAACGTGCGGATCGCGGACGCGACTAAGGCGGGCGCGGCGCTGTACGATAATTTCGGCGCTTTTCTGCGCGTCTGGCAAATCGACTTCACCAATCTGAATCTGCCGGTGGATGGCGGGGTCAGTTATGGTTTCGGCGTGTGGGGCCTTGGCCGTGAGATTCCGGGCAGCGGCGGGAAAAGCTACATGTGGTTCAACCATGCCTCCAACGCGGCCCTCAGCGGAGCCGAACAAGACGGCGCCGATGGCGTAATGCTGGTGTTCGACGGCTCCGGCAAATCGGCGGGCGAGTTCACAGCGCAGGGCCATGGTTGGGACAAAAATTCCAACATCAATGTGCAGGTGTTCGCCCATCGTGTAGCGGGCGTGCAACAATAGGCGAGTAAGCTCGCCGGGACGGGGAAATGAAAATCCGTGGAAATATCTGGCGCCTGGCGGTAGGGCTGGTCTGTGTTTCGGCCCTGTACGCTTTTACCAAGCCGTGGCGCCAGTACATCAGCATGGAAGGGTACGACAACATCCCCGTCCCGGCCGATGGATTTGAGAAGACAGAGTGGGTTTTCGGCCGGCTGATGTACCCGCAGCACCCTTACGCGCGGTTTGCGCGGTTTCGCTGGGGCCGGCTGGACTGGCGCGAAGGCGGCACGAGCTGGACGCAGGATTATCCCCGCGCCGACCGGCACTTCGCGGCGGCGCTGCGCCGGCTGACGCGCCTGCACGTGCGCTCGCTCGAGCAACCGGTCAACCCCGACGACACCGACGATATCTACGACTGGGCTTGGCTGTGCGCGGGCGAAATGGGCGATTGGAAGCTGACGCCAAGCCAGGCGAAGACGCTGCGCGAATACCTGCTGCGCGGCGGATTCCTCTATTTGGACGATTTCTGGGGACCGGACGAATGGGACCGCTTCAACGAAAGCATGCAGGAGGTGTTTCCGGACCGGCCGATTGTGGAGATCGAGAACTCAGACCCGATCTTTCATGCGGTTTACGATCTGGACGACCGCTACCGGATTCCCGGCATGTGGGGCGTTCGCGGGCAACAGCGCGGCCGATCGGAAGGCGCCGTGGCTCACTGGCGGGCCATTTACGATGACAAGGGCCGGATTATGGTGGCGATGTCGTTCAACTCCGACGTGGGCGATTCCTGGGAATGGGCCGACGAACCGGAATACCCCGAGAAGTACTCGGCGCTGGGCATCCGGCTGGGCGTCAATTACGTAATTTACGCGATGACGCACTGAGGAACCAGGGATGCGGTTTCCCGTTTTCTGAAGGGGAGTGTGAGCGATGCCGCGCCGCCTGGCAGCGTGCTTGCCGAACCCTTGCCACGCTCGACACTCCGATGCGCGAGGCCGTCAGGCGATTCGCGATTGCGCTTTTTCGATAGACCGGAGAGCGGGAGGAATTGGTGCGGCGGATCGCTATTCAATTTTCGGTCGGGGTTTTTTCCAGGTGGTCGATTACCAGGAACTCATAGGGTTGCTTGCGGGCCTCCAGTTTAAGGCCGAGTTGCTCGACTGAGGTGAACAGCGAGCCGCCCGCGGGATCGGAAGCCGTCTCCGGCCCGGGGACGCCGGGGCGTGAGGGCGCCGGGGGCATGGGCACGTTGACACCCATTTTTCCGGCGGTTCTCATAGCATCTTGCAGGCTGAGACGGAGGCTCGCCTGATAGGCGCCTTTCAATCCGGTTTCATCGACCACCGGGCGGTCGAGGTACTGCGAGAGAGTGTCGATGAGCGAGGCCATCGTCATCCGCTCGAATTGCATGTCGATGAGGCCGTTCTCCACGGTGACGTGGACCGCGCCGGTCTCTTTGGTGCTGAGCACCATGCCGGCGCCCTTATCCGCGCGCCGGATGCTGATTTGCTGATCGCCGCTGCCCAACGTGAGCTCGCCTTTGGCGGGGGGCTTGGGTTCGGTTGCGGCGGGGGCTTCGGGGGCCGCGGCCGGCTCGGAAGGGGCTTCTTTCAGTTTCGGGCCGTTCTTGCCGACTACGAGCGCGTAAATGGGCTGATCCTTTTTATCGCGGTGGACGGCGAGTTTGAATCGCTCGGCGAGCAGGGATTCGAGCATTTCGGGCACCTGGTCCTTGGATGCTCCATCGGGCAGTTTGGCGAGAATATCGAAGCGCTCGCTGGGGGCCCAGTCCGGAATACCCGTGATCTGAAACGGCTTCACCTTGTAAGCGAGGCAGATCAAGTTGAGCAGGGACATGCTGCCGACATCCACGCGGAAATTATCGACCGACATGCCGACATGGGATTTGCCGGACAGGATAGCGGCGGGATCGAGCGGGCCCGAGGGCTTGATGGAAGCCACTTCGAAGCTTGCCTTGGCGGGGGCTTTAGCGGGGGCCGTGGATTGCGGTTGTGCAAAGGCGGCGGCAACCGCCAGGCAAGCGAAACAAAGTTTCCGCATGGAGGTACTCCTTCTTTTTTAGGACGGCTTGGCGGGCCGATTATTATTTCGAGTCTTGCGGTCGTTTTTCCAGAAAACCCCCGCTAGAAACGCCAGCGGCACCGAAACCCAAAGGGCGTACTTCAGGTTGCGATGGGGAGCGGGCATATCGGGATGGAGGACGCCGGTTTCCGGCGTGCTTTCAAGCGGTTTGCCGACGCGCATCTCGCGCAAATCATAAGCGAACTGCTTGCCGCAATCAAGGCAGACGACGTACGTTTGACCCTGGGGCACGCCAGCCTTGCTCACAGGCGTGACGGGGCGCGTGAGGCGGCTGTGGGAACAACGGAGTAGGAGGTTGAGGAGCGAATCAATCACCGCGGCGCCCTTTCAATAGTATAGAGAGTTGGCAGGCGAAAGCGCCTGCGCCACTACGGTTACTGCGGGTTGGCGCGGAAATCGTCGAAGTATGTTACCGAATCGGAGACGGTGCACAGGCCGACTTTGCCGGGACCTGCGAAAGTCGCATCCTGTGCGCGGAAGAGGCGGCGGTGATTGACGTAGATCTGAAACTGATTGCCGCGCAGGGAAACCTTGAGAATTTGCCAGGCGTTCTGGTGAATATCGTGCTTTACCTGGAAATCCGACGGCGGCGAACCACGCGGCGTAATGGGAATCGACTGGCCATTTTCCACTTTGTAGAGGGCTACGTCATCCCCCATAGCGTTGGCGAGGAGCGCGTAATAGTTCTTCTCGTCCCGATAGCGGAAGACGATACCGCCGGCCTGATTGTGGCCGGAGACCGGTTTGAAGCGGACACTGAGATCGCCATCCCGCATGGAGATCCGGTTGACGACCGCCAGGGCATATCGATCCTGCCGGGGGCCGGAAGAGACTTGCCCCAGCACGTTGGGCGGGGTGGGCGCGGAAGGATCACGCAGAATCTGCCATTTTGGCGGAACCGAGCGATCGGTCATCGGCACCGTCCAACCCGCGGGGATATTACCTATGGAATCGTGGTCAAACGTAATCACGTTTGCCGAAGGAGCTATTAAGCTGAAAGAAACCAGCCAACCAAAGATGCTCATCTATAAGGAACCATCGGCAGGTACAGCGTTTTTCTGTACCTCTTAAACCGTTGTAGCATGTTGTGCGATCCGGCTGTCCGCGGCTTGGCGAAGCTACGGATAAAAATTGTTCGATTTCAGTGATTTCGGCGCGCGCGGGATAGCTCATCAGGGCCAGCGCAAGATGCAGGCGGCAGATTTGCTTCGTGCCAGAATTAGGTAGCGCTATGTATGCAACCGCCGAAGGCACGCGCCGGTACGTGGGCCGGCACGAGGAATATCGCAAGACAGGGTTTTACCGGACCATTTTCGACTTGCAGGTTTCCACCCTGGGGATCGGCACGTACCTGGGGGATACCGGAGAGGCGGCGGACCGGTCCTACGTGCAAGCGCTGATTTGCGCGGGCAAGGGCGGCGTGAACTTCTTCGATACGGCCATCAAT
Source organism: Bryobacteraceae bacterium (assembly GCA_035294665.1). Taxonomy (GTDB): domain Bacteria; phylum Acidobacteriota; class Terriglobia; order Bryobacterales; family Bryobacteraceae; genus PSRJ01. Next base: position 41,977 of record DATGKM010000029.1, read on the forward strand.
TACCGCAACCAGGCATCGGAGCGGGCGATTGGCACGGCTTTGAAGCAATTGCAGCGGGATGAGATCGTGGTCTCGACCAAGGCCGGTTTTCTGACTCCGGGAGCGGTGCCGGAATTTCTCACGCGCGAAGATATGGCGGGCGGGATGCACTCGATGGAGCCGCGGTTCCTCACGGACCAGATCGAGCGCAGCCGGGCCAATCTGGGTGTGGACACGATTGATATTTTCTATTTACACAATCCGGAGACGCAACTGGGCTATGTGCCGCGCGCGGTTTTCGAAGAGCGGCTGCGGCGGGCATTCGCGGAACTCGAGCGCCTGGCGGATGAAGAGAAGATTCGCTGGTACGGGGCGGCGACATGGGATGGTTTCCGGAAGGCGGGCATGCTGGACCTGCCGCGGATGGCGGCGATTGCGGCGGAAGAGGGCGGGGCGGCGAACCGCTTCCGGTTTATCCAGCTTCCCTTCAACCTGGCGATGGTGGAGGCGTACACGGGCCAGCCGGCCCCGCGGGGAGAGCCCAAGGAAACTGTACTGGCGCAGGCGGCGCGGCTGGGGATAGCGGCGGTGGCGAGCGCCACACTATTGCAAACCCGGGTGCTCGAACAAATGCCGGAGGCGGTGGCGGATCTGTTGCCGGGCTTCGAGACCGCCGCGCAGCGCGCCATACAGTTCACGCGATCGACGCCGGGGATTGCGGTGGCGCTAGTGGGGATGGGACGGCCCCAGCACGTCAAAGAGAACCTGGAAGTGGCGCGCAGGCCGCCCGCTACGGCCGAAGAGTACCAGCGGCTTTATCAATAATGGAAGAGTTCGCGGTTTCCGATCTGGCGGCACTCGATGCGTTCGTGGAAGCGGCGCCGGACGCGCCCGCGGTTTTCCTGCTGTGGCCTCGCGATGAAGGTAAACAGCGGGGCGAGCCGTACCTTTCGAAAACGGCGCGCCTGAGACGGCGGCTGAAGCGGCTGTTGAAGGAGCGGGAGACGCCGTCGCGCCTGCTGAACTTGCGGCACACGGTGGCGCGGATCGAGTACCGGCTGACGGCGTCGGCGCTGGAATCGAGCGTGGCCTATTACGAGGCTGCCCGCACGCATTTTCCGGAAACCTATGCGGAGCAGATCCGGCTGCGCCCCGCTTCGTACGTGAAGATTGTGCTGGCGAACGAGTTTCCGCGCAGCCACATCACCACCCACCTGGCCCGCTCGGGCGGACTGTTTTTCGGGCCGTTCCGCACGCGGGCCTCGGCGGAGCGCTTCGAGGACCAGTTTCTTGACCTGTTTCAAATGCGGCGCTGCCAGGAGGACCTGGTTCCTTCGCCCGCGCATCCGGGCTGCATTTATGGGGAAATGGCGATGTGCCTGCGGCCGTGCCAGCAGGTGGTGGGGGCGGCGGAATACGCGCACGAAGTGGAGCGCGCGGCGCAATTTTTGCGCACAGGCGGAAGATCGCTGGCCGATGGGATCGCGCGTTCGCGCGACCGGCTGAGCGAAGAGATGAATTTCGAGGAAGCCGCGCGCCAGCATAAACGCTTTGAGCGCGTGCAGGAAGTGCTGAAGCTGCGGGACGAGCTGGCAGTGGAGTTGGACCGGCTGAACGGCGTGGCGGTGACGCGGTCCCGCGAAGCGGGGGCGGTGGAGCTTTGGTTCGTGCGCGGCGGCAACTGGCAAACGCCGCGGCGTTTCAGCTTTGAAGCGCGCGAAGGCCGGCCTGTTTCGATGGACCAGCAGCTTCGCGCGGTGTTTGCCGCGGTGGAAGGACCCAAGCTCGCCGTGCGCGAGCGCGAGGAATATCTGGCTGTGTTGGCGCGCTGGTATTATGCAAGTTGGCGGGATGGGGAGTGGTTGGGTTTCGATTCCTGGCAAGATGTGCCGTACCGCAAGCTGGTAAACGCGATTTCGCGTGTAGCGCGCCAATAGGGCGCGCGGCAGTAGCGGCATGGAGCATTCTCCTGCTGACGGCGGGTCTGCCCGGAGCGGCGGACCTCCAGCCGCTGATTCCGGATTCGCTCGTGCGCACGATTCTGAGCGAGATCTCCGCCGATAACGCCATTGCGCAAACCGCGGAGATTGCCTCGCGCGCCCGCTACCCCAATTCACAAGGTTTTTTCGATACCGCGGAAATGGTGGCGGCGCGGGCGCGGGAGTACGGATTGGAGCATGTGCGCATCGAGCGCTTTCCGCAAACTGCGCCGATGTGGGACCAGGAGGAGGCAGGGCTGGTAATAGCGGGCGGCCGGCGTAAGTTCCAGGCGACGCTGGCCCAACACAGCGCCGATGGCGAGATCGCGGCCGCTCTGGTGGATACGGACCGGGCGAATGGCGAGGACGCGCGGGGCAAGATCGCGCTCACCGATGACGAGCCGGAAGCCGCGTGGAGAAGGCTGGCGAAGCAGCACCCGGCGGCCATCGTGTCCGATGCGGGCGGCGAATATTTCGGCCGGCGCACGCTGCCGGACGCGATCCTGTGGAGCATGGCGCCGCGAAACGTAGTCGCGCTGATGATCAGCCCTTCAAGCGGCGCGGAACTGCGGCGGCTGCTGAAGAACGGACCCGTCACAATGAACGTGGTGGCCAAAGCACGGCGCGCCTCGCCCGGCGCGATCGGCATGGTGATGGGGGAAATTCCGGGGGCGGTGAGCGGGCAGGATATCGTGATGGCGGCGCACCTGGACCACCAGTTTCCCGGCGCGAACGACAACGCCTCGGGCAGCGGGACGCTGTTGGAACTGGCGCGGACGATCCAGCATTTGGTGGCGGACGGCAAGATCCCGAAGCCGCGCCGCACGATCCGTTTCTGGTGGACTACGGAGATCGACGCCGAAGAGGCATGGTTTCGCGGGCACCCGGACGACGCGAAAAACATTCTGCTTTCCATTGTTTTGGACCAGGCGGGCGGCGAGCGCGGCGCCGAGAACAACTTCATCGCGATCCGGAACCCGGAATGGCTGCCGAGTTACGCGGACGACCTGATCGAAAATCTGGCCGATTATGTCCGCGACCGCTACGCGCCGGCGGAACACGAGCCGGACCCGCTGCTGGTGGCGAAGGGAGGCGGGCGCCAATCGCTGCGGACAGTCTACTGGGAGTACCAGCCGATCACGGATGCAGTGGCGTTCGAAACGGAAGAGTTACGGATACCCGGGATTTCGCTGGCTGTGCCCTCGCTGACTTTGATTCATACGAACCTGGATACGGTAGACCGGCTGGATCCAACCTGGATGAAGCGCAGCGCGCTGCTCACGCTGGCGCCGGCGCTGTACGTTGCGAATGCCGGGCCCGCCGAGGCGCGCGCGATCCTGGCATACACGGCGCGGCGATCAGCGGCGCGCCTGGCGAAGAGCAGGGATCCGATGCGGGATCTGCCGCGCGAGCGGGAGCGGCTGGAATCGGTGCGGGCGCTCGATCCGCGTCTCAATGCGGAGGAGGCAGAGGCACGGCTGGGGGCGGTGGCGAAGGCGGTTTCAGGGGGAAAGTGAAGGGGGTCGAGCCTCCTTCGCGGTGGAAGCGTGAAATTCTGCTGGCGGGAACCCGCCGCTTCACGCGCGGAGTACCTGCTCGTGTCAGGGAGAATACGGGTATGCGGCTGCGAACGGCTAAGGACCGGCTCAAGGTGGAGCACAGCATCATCGGAGGGCTGCGAGAGGTCCTGGAAACTCTGCTGGAGACCACGCCGGAGATCCGGTCGGTGATTCCGGGAGTGATCCGGCCCGTGCGGGATGCGAAAGGGAGAGTGCGGGTGCGGGTGACGGTGCCGGTGCAGAACGGATGGAAAGCCATCGCGCTGAGCGCGGGGGCGCGGCAGGAATTGTTCATCAGCACAGGAATGACGCAGAAGGAACTGGAGAAAGCTTTCGAGGGAGCGGGCGCGCTGGTGGAATGAGCGCGGTCTCAAGCGAGCGCGCGCGCGACCAATTGGGCTGCGTCGCGAGGCTCGACGCGGAGCGGGGTGTCACTGCGGCGAATGGCGGTGGCGATGAGGTGGTCCTCCAGGATGCGGAAAAGGCGGAAATCCCAGGAGTAGGGATCGTCGGAAAAGCCCGGCTCGAAGCGCACGGTCGCGGTGTTTCCGGAGGGGGAAAAGGAGAAGTTGGAGAGACCCAGACTGAGGCCGATGCCGCGCGCCTTGATGTAGGCCTCTTTGAGCGTCCATAACTGGTAGAAGCGGGGGATGCGGTCCTGTTCGGGAAGCGCGAACAGGGCGGCGGTTTCGGAAGGCGAGAAAAAGCGGGAAGCGATCTCCAGCAGGTAAGGGCGCTGGGCGCAGTGTTCGATATCGACGCCCAGATCGCGGCCGCGGCCGGCGAGGCAGGTGAGCGCGCCGGGTTTGTGCGAGAGATTGAACAGCAAACCGGGCGGGCTTTCGGGATTGGCGATATAAGGGCGCCCCCAGTGATTGGTTTCGAAGCGCCAGGCCGGGGGGAGAAGAGGCGCATAGGCGGAAAGTACGGAGCGCACCAGCACCCGGGCGGCCAGGAAAGTCTCCGCGGCCGCGGCGACACGGTAGCGCTCGTAGCGAGCGATTTCCTCGGGAGAGAGGAAGGCAAGGGCGCGCCGACGCAGGGGCTCGGGGAGAGCCGTGGCGGGGCGCCAATACCAGAGATCGCAGACGCCTGACTGGAGGCGCAGCCACGGGCTTTCCGAAGTGGGTAGCCCCACGTTAGACTAGCGGCCGACGGTTTGGGAGCCGGGCACGGCTTCGACCAGTTGCCAGCCGCCCGGGGGCGCGCCCGATAGTTGGGACAAATTCATCGGGTTGGCGGTGCCGAGCAGGAGGCTGGTTGTGCCATTGGCGATCAGGGTGCGGATGCCGTAATTGAGGTAATTTCCGATGCCGTTGGTAGAAACCGCTGTCGCGGGGGAAGTATTGTTGGAGAAGCTGTACAAGGCAGCGCCGTAGGTGGAAGGCGGAATTAGCGCGTTAATGAAGAGTTTCGCCTGGCCCCAGGACTGTTGCAAAATGAGCACGCCCGCATCGGCGGCCGGATAACCCCAGTTCATGGTGCCAACATAGAGCTTGTTATTGAAATTGGCCATCGTCCAGATGTAGTTGTTGTACACGTTGTTGAAACCGGAGTACCCGTAGAGCGGCGCGGTTCCGGGAGTGGCCATGCGGTTGTTGGTCAGAACCCAGGAACCGGTCGTGCTGCCGGGTGTGCCGGTCCAGGTGGAAAATTTGGCCTGGCCATAGAGCAGTTGAATGGTGGGGTTGCCCGTGGTGAAACCGGTGCCGCGGAAGAGGGTGGCGGAGCGGAAGGTGCTGACCACGGCGGCCGCGAGATCCGCCTGGCTGAGATTATGACCGGTGTCATAGTAATTCAGCCAGTTAAAGGTACCTTCCATTGGGTAAACCATTGTGCCGAAATAGAGCTGGCCCTGGAATTCGGTAAGGGCGCCCATACCGATGGTGGCGGCCACGATAGGATCGGGATCGTAATTGGTGGAGACATCCCAGACCTTGGTCCAGGCCGGAACCGGATTCGGTGGTGTGGGTTGCGCAAAGCCGCCGGCTGGAATGGCGGGGCTCATATACAGACCGGCCGGTCCGGGAGGCGGCCAGGTGGCGACGTAGAGGCGCGTATCGCCATTTTCCGTGTGGGTAGCGATATCGGTTCCGGTGCCGGTGGGCAGCAGTCCGACTTGCTGGAAGGCGAAACAGGAGAAGGTAGACTGCGGCGGCACGTGCTGATCGGTCGTGCCGCAGATCGGGATGGCGTTATAGCCGTTACCCGGGCCGGGAATGACCGTGGGAATGTTGCGGAAATTGCCGGTATACTGCACGACGGCGCCGCCATTGGCGCTGGCCAGAGTGGTGGGCGCATAGAGAGCGCCATTGTAGGTGAGCCAATGGCGCTGATCGGCATAGTCGCTGGCGTGATACTTAGCCACCCAGTTGGCATTGGTAAGTTGATTTACCTCAGTGATGCCCGTAACATCCAGAGCAAAGTAAGTGAGAGCCAGGCCAGTAGCGACGAACCCAGGGCCGGAGACGAGGATATAGTGGTGCACATTTCCATCCGGGCCGGTGGAATCGGTTTCCGTCACGGAATGGACACCCTCGAGAGACAGCCAATAGGAATCGACACACAGTGGGGTGCCGCCGTCGGAATCGCCGCCTTGCGGATTATTGCACCAGGAACCGGCATTAGAGCCGAGCTTGGGAGTGATGTCCTGGATCTTATGAGTAGTGAGGTTATAGGCGTAGAAACGCGCGGGGCGGAAGTCGGCGAGGTTATCGGGCAGAGCGGCGCCAAAAATGTCGTGCCAGTTGGTCTGCGAATAAGGGCTTTGACCGAACTCGCAGGCCCAGGTATTGGTGTTGTACCCCTGGGTAAGTACTTCTCCTAACTGGGCGGCGGTGAATCCCTGGCCGATGCAGTCGGGATTGGCGTCCGTGCCAAAGTACAGGATCTTGGTATGAGTGACGGGATCGTTATAGAGCGTGGCTCCCCACATATACCCCTGGTTCACCTTGGGGACTTGACCGGTTGCGCAGGTGTATGGAAGACCCGGACCGGCTTGTTTGGGGAAGTCCCAGCGGGTGTTCTGGCCGAGGCCGGTCCAGCACTCGTCGGCGCTTGCCTGGGCGCGCAGGTAACCGGTGAAACCAGCAAAACCTCCGGTGATGCTGTTCGGAGTCGCTGGGGGAGGGATCACCTCCGGAACTTGCGCGCGCAGCGGAATCAGAAGACAATTCACGAGCAGTACGGCAGCGGGCAGGGCATACTGCCTCCGGCGATGGGCAATAGCGGGGATCACGCTCTCCTCCTGGAATGCGTAAGACTAACGCTATCACAGCTTAGTGTTTTTTGAGCCGTCAAAACTAGGGATTCCACCAAACAGAAGTAATGGTACTGAGAGCGGGAATTATGGCCGGAGCGAGTAGTTCAAGGTAAGCGTAAATGCCAGCAATTCCGGGCTTTGCGGTGTGGCTCGAACGATAAAGCCGGGTTGTGGGGAGTCTTCCGGATTGGCCGGGGAAAGGGTGTCCAACCCGGAGGGTTCCGTGTTCTCGAAATGGCGGGAAAAGAGAATGAGGAATTGGCGGCTGCCGGTTTCGAAGAGGGGGGCGTTGCTCGGTTCAAAAGTGGAGGTGGAAGAGGATGACATCTCGGAGCTGAAGGCTTTTTGCCAGCCGATCGGGGATTGCTCGAAGACGGTGAGGAAACCGGCATCGGAAGACTCGAAGCGAATGGCGGCCCGCTCGTTGCCGGCCAGCTCCTGTGGCGGAGCGACGGCGGTGAAGCTGCCATCGGGAAGGCGCTTGAGAACGGAATAGCGTATGGCGAGAGGCGGCGGGGGCGAGTGGGGCGGCGCCGGGGGGGCTTGGGGAAGTATAGCCTCGAGGGCGAAATGGGAGGGCACAGGCGGGGGAATGGCGGGCGGCGGCATATCCGGGAGCGAGGGTCCCGGCAGGTGGTCGGGGAGAATGGCTTTCCAGGGCGGCAGGGCATCGGAGTGAGCGGCGACGGTAACCGGGGGAGCGGTGCGGACAGGCCGGAACTCGACGGCGCAGAAGGTAACGGCCGCGGCGGCCCCAGCGGCCGCGATGATCCAGACGGGGATGTCGCGGTAGTACCAAGGAAGAGGTTCGGCGGGCTTTTGTGGAACTTCGCGGGACATTTGCGCTGGCGGAGCGGCGAAATACTATACTAGCGAGTCCTGGAGGAATCGATGGGGAATGAAGCAATGAGCCGGCGCGCAGCGGTACAAAGACTGGCCGCGGGGCTGGCGGGGTTGGGCGGAGGCGCGGGAGTGGCTCGAGCGGCGGAACTGCTGCCGCTACGGACTACCGGATTGGAGCATATCGGGATGACGGTTCCCGATCAGGATGCCACGGCTAAGTTTTACGGCCGCATTTTCGACCCGCAGCTATTTCAAGAACGGGACCCGCCGCCGCGGTTCTATGTGCGCACGGGCATCTCTTACATTGCGTTCGGCGGAGGAATGCCGGCGCGCATCGACCATTTCTGCGCGCTGGTGGAAGACTATTCGGCGCAGGCGATGCGCAAGGCGCTGGACGATGCGGGGATCCCGGTAACCGGGCGGGGCGCTTTGGGAATGGCGAGCGATCCGGATGGAATCCGGCTACAGCTTTTGGGAGTACCGGGCGGTCTGGCGCGGACGATTATCCCCGGTGCAAGGATTTCGCAGGACGATCCCGCGGTGGAACCAATCGGTTTCGACCACATCGTGCTGGCGGTGTCGGATATGGAGAAATCGGCGGCGCATTACCGGAAGCTTTTCGGGCCGGAAATGGCCGGTCAACGGAAGGCGGGGCGGGTGTGGTTTCGGGTGGCGAAAACCAGCCTGGGCCTGGAACCGGCGAAGGGCCGGATGCCGGGCGTGGACCATGTGTGCTTCCGGGTGGCGGGCTTCGAGCGGCGAAATGTGAGCGAGAAGTTGAAACGGTTGGGGGTGGAACTTTCACTATCAAATAATGAAGGGCTGTTACGGTTTCGGGACCCGAACGGGCTGGCGATGGAGTTGAAGGCGGGGGCATAGCGGGACCGGCGGGCATGATCGAAACGGGCCTCGAGAACAAAGTGGTGATCGTTACCGGCGCGGCGGCGGGAATCGGCCGCGCCACAGCGCGGCGCTTCGCCCGGGAAGGCTGCCGCGTGGCTTGGTGGGATGTGCAGGAGGCGGAAGTAGAGCCAGGCGGTATTTTTCAGAAGGTAAATGTGACGGATTCGGCCGCGGCGGATACCGCGGTGGAAGAAGTCATGGCGCGCTGGGGCAGGATTGATGTGCTGGTGAATAACGCCGGGATTCTGCGCGATGCTCAACTGGTGAAATTCAAGGACGGGGCAATCGCGGGCACGATGAGCGAGGAGCAGTTCGACGCGGTGCTGGGCGTGAACCTGCGAGGCGTGTTCCTGGCGACCCGGGCGGTGGCGGCGCGGATGATTCCCGCGGGCGGCGGCGTGATTCTGAACGCCTCGAGCGTGGTCGGGCTGTACGGCAATTTCGGGCAGACGAATTACGTGGCCAGCAAAGCGGGAGTGATCGGGATGACGCGCGTTTGGGCGCGCGAATTGGGCCGGTATGGAATTCGGGTGAATGCGGTGGCGCCCGGGTTCATTGCCACGGACATGGTGAAGGCGATGCCGGAAAAGGTGCTGGCCGGCATGCGCGAGCACACGCCGCTGGGGCGCATGGGGCAGCCGGAAGATATTGCCAACGCGTACCTATGGCTGGCGTCGGATGCGGCATCGTTCGTTACGGGCGCGGTGCTGAGCGTGGATGGGGGCGTGGTGACGGGGACATAATTTCACGACAAACCGGCAAATTTGTATTATAATATCCCTAGATCTGAATCACCGCAATACCGGGTATAGGGGCGACCGCATGAAGACCCGCTTGAAGATCCTGGTGGCGGCCGGCAGTGCATACGGGGATTCGGTTGCGGCCCGCCTGCGTGGGGATGGCCACGCGGTAGACTTGTCGCGCTCCTGCGAGGAGGCGCTCAATTTGGCACGCGAAGCACAATACTCCGCGTTTGTGATTGGCTACGAACTGCCGGAAGCCGAATATAGGGAAATGATTGCCGAAATCCGGCGGAAGCAGCCGGACGCTTCGGTAATCGTGACAGCCCACGGGCCAAACCTGGAGGAAGGAGCCTTCGCCGCCTTGGCCCAGAGGGCTTTGGAGAGCGCAACCAACGGAGTCATGACGCTGGAAGCGATGGAGAAGGCGCTGATCCGGGAGACACTGGAAAAGACGGGCGGGCGGATCAAGGAAGCCGCCGCGATCATTGGAGTGGACCGCTCCACCATTTACGAAAAGATCAAGAAGTACGAGATTCCACGGACGAAACGGCGGAGTTGACGCAGTGCCGGTCTACTGGTTTGTGGTGAAACCCTGGCCGATGGCCTGCGATGACGGCTGGCTGAAGAGCATCGCCGGGGCGTTAACGAGATCGCGTAGCGATTCGGTGGCTTTGGCGAGACCCTCCTCGGCATGCGAGGTGGTCCGGGCCAGGATGTGGTAGAGTTCGTGCGCAACCACGCGGCCCATCGCTAAGCCGAAAGCTTTCTGGCGCTCCCCCGGGGTGGAATCGGGGGCGAGGTAAGCCAGGGCCTGGCGGATCTGGTCGCATTCGATTTCGCTGAAGGGCGACACGTGGCCGCCGGAAACGTGGGTGAAGCCGAGGGTGTGGGTACCGGCGGCGGCGTGCTCCTCACCGGGTTGCGGCCAAGCCTCCACTTTGCAATGCCCGTGAAAGCGCACGACTACGAGGCCCTGAGAGGGCTTGGTGGCATGGCTGCCGTCCAGCATTCTCCAGTTTAGATCGATACCGGAAGGGCCCAGCAGGACCTCGACTTCATGCTGCATTGCGGCAACCGAAACATCGCCCGGCTTGGAATCGAAATCCATGAAAACGGCCACGGCGGGACGGGTTGCTCCATCGGAAGCCGGCTGAGCGGCCAATAACGACGGAACAGCGGGGCATAAAAGAAGGCACGCCCCGGCGGCCTTGAAAAAAAATAACGACATGGGCCTAAAATCCTCATCACCCTCGGTCCCCCCCGATCGCATTAATTGGCGACTATCCTAACACAACCGGGCTGCGGAATGTGAAGCTGCATTGGAATCAAAACTCGATTTCAGGATCATTCTTCGATTGGAAAATGCTCCTGCTCCGGGCCCGCGATTTTGAAGGTAGCCGGCGAGGCGGTCCGCCATGTGTTGGTTGGGAGCGCGGGCCCCGCCCCCACCTTTGCCCGCGGGCGTACTTTTTGAGACGCTAAGGGCATGAAGAACTTGAGCCTTGTTGCTGCTTTGTTAGCCGTTGTTCCGGTGTGGGGCGGGGTGCGCATCCGCATGGAGGAGACGGAGCTCAAAACCGGCTCCGTAAATCAGCGGGAGGTGCTGCTCGATACCGAGCGGATGCGAATTAATCCCACGGGGGGCGGGAATCCCTCCGCCATCCTGTTTTTGACCGACAACGGGCGAAACCGGATCGTGCTGCTCGATACGGCGCGGAACGAGTACCGCGAATTGGACCAGCAAACGCTGAGCCAATTATCGGGGATGATGGCGCAGATGCAGAAGCAACTGCAGAATTTGCCGCCGGAGCAACGGGCGCGGATCGAGCAGATGATGCGCGGGCGCATGGGACAGGCGGGGGCAGGCGCCGGCGCTTCCGCTGTGCGCACGACTTATACGGCGAAAGGAAACGCTTCCGTGAACGGGTTTGCCTGTACGAAATACGAGGGTATGCGTGGAACCGAAAAAGTGGCCGAATTGTGCGCCGCAAAACCGGCGGATCTGCACTTCAACGCGGCCGATTTTCAGGCATTAGAGAAACTCAGGGAGTTCGCCGCGAGCTTCCTTTCGGGCGTGGCGAATTCTCCGTTTTCGAACGGGCGTCTGGAGTATTTTACGCAGGCGGGATTTGAAGGGTACCCGGTGGAGTACACGGCTTTCGCGGGCGGGGAAGCCGTTTCGAAAACCCAGGTGAAGAGCATCGAGCGGGCGAATTTTACCGATGCGGATTTTTCGCTGGGCGACGCCAGGAAGGCGCCCATGATGCCGGGGGCGAGATGACGGGCCGCCGGAGCCGCGAGGCGCTTCGACCGAAGTTACACCCGTGAAACGGGTGGATTTTGTTTTCTTCGATGCGGGCGGCGGGCATCGGGCGGCGGCCACCGCTTTGCGCGGCGTAATCGAGGCGCAGCGGCGGCAGTTCGACGTGCGGCTGGTGAACCTGCAGGAGTTACTCGACTCTATCGACATTTTTCGCAAACTGACAGGCCTGCGGCTGCAGGACTTATACAACCTGATGCTGAAGAAGGGCTGGACGTTGGGATCGCCGCAGATGACCGCGGGCATGCACGCGGTCATCCGGCTCTTTCACCAGCGGCAGGTCCGGCTGCTCGCGGAGCTGTGGAAGCGGAACCGGCCGGATATGGTGGTCTCGCTGGTGCCGAACTTCAATCGGGCACAGGCGGAAAGCCTGGACCGTGCGCTGCCGGGAGTTCCCTTTGTCACCATCCTTACGGACCTGGCCGATTATCCGCCACATTTCTGGATCGAACGGCCGCTGCCGTTGCAGCCGCAGTATGTCGTTTGCGGCAGCGATCGGGCCGTCGAGCAGGCATTGGCGATGGGGCACGAGCGGGCGCGAGTGTTCCGTGTATCCGGAATGATTCTGAATCCGCGATTCTACGAACTCCAACCGTTAGCACGGGAGGAACGGGCGGAGGCGCGCGCGCGGCTGGGTTTCCGAGCGGAGGAGCCGGTCGGGTTGGTTCTGTTCGGCGGCCAAGGGGCGGCGGTGATGCTGGATATTGCGCGGCGGCTCGGCGGGCGGCAATTGTTGCTGATTTGCGGGCACAATGCCCGGCTGGCGGACAAATTGCGGCGGTATGCTCCGCGGCATGGCGCGCCTATTTTCGTGGAAGGCTTTACTCAGGAAGTGCCCCGCTATATGCAACTGGCGGATTACCTTATTGGCAAGCCCGGCCCCGGCAGCATCAGCGAAGCGGTACACATGCGGCTGCCGGTAATTGTGGAGCGCAACGCCTGGACGCTGCCGCAAGAGCGCTACAACGCGGATTGGGTGCGGGAGCAGGGAGTGGGGATCGTGCTGCGGAACTTCCGCGGCGAGATCGCGCAGGGGGTGGATCGGCTGCTGGATCCCGCCGCATACGCGCGGTTTCGCGCGGCGACCGGGAAGCACGAGAACCGGGCGGTGTGCGAGATCGCGGAAATTCTCGACAGACTGCTTGCTCAGCGGAACCCGTCGCCCTGATTCCCGCTCTCTGAACCGCTACAAGGACACCAGTTTCACGGCTGCCAGATCGGGAATCCGTTCGCGATTCTTCAGCGCGTCTTCGAGATTCCGCCGCGCTACCTGTGCGTGCTCGCGCGTGAGCATCTCCGCCCGCAGGCTGTCGCGGCTGGCGATGGCTTCCACAATACTGACGTGCTGGTCGGCGGAAACCAGAAACAGTTCGTGCAGATCCGCCGAGACGATCTGCCGCGCCAGAAACGCGCCCGGAGAAGCGAACGGCAATTTGCACGCCTGATCGACAGTGCGCCGGAGCATGCGGCTGCGCGCCAGATCCAGCAACACCGCGTGGAACTTCTCGTTCAATTCGATATAGCGCTTGAACGCTTCCACGGTGAGCTTCGGCCGGCGCACCAGCGCCAGAATTTCACGGCTGGCCTCGCGCATGGGGTCCAACTCGCCCGGATCTTTGAAGCGCTGCGCGGCCAGCCGCGCCGCGGCGCCTTCCAGCAATCCGCGCAGATCGATGGCGTCGTAAATATCTTCGGTCGAAAACTGCTGCACCACGAATCCGCGCGTGGGCCGCATTTCCAGGAAGCCCTCGTGGGCAAGCCGCTCGAGAGCCAGATGCAGCGGAATGCGGGAAACATTTAGTTGGTTTGCCAGAGGGACTTCCCGGATGCGCTCGCCCGGCCGGAACTGGCCTTTAACCAGCATTTCCCGCAATGCCAGGGTGGCGCGGGCGGTTTGGGAGGAAGCTTTCGAAGAAGATTCTTCACCGATATTTTGCAGTTTCACGGTAACCGGCCTGCCTCCGGATCGAGTGGCATCGCCTTGCTAATGCGAGCACTTCCGCCGCCTGCTTTTGCATGCACCGCCCCGCCACTCCGCGGGGAATCGCGAAGCAGTTGCTTTGACAGGGGTCCAGTGGCGTTAGTATACTGAACCTCGAACCCATTTGCATGCATTGAGGTATTCATGTACTCGGTACGGATCGCCGCCACGTTCGTTTTGACTTCGGTTCTGGCAATCGCTCAGAACGCTGCCCCGGCCGCGCGCGCGCCGCGCGACACTGCCCCTACAGGACCCGCGCCGCGAAACGCCGAAGGCAAACCGGATATTCAGGGCGCGTGGGCGCCCAACGCGATCCGCGAAAACGTCGATCTGGTGGGCGCCGGTGTGCAGGTTCCGTTTCAGCCGTGGGCGGAGAAGCTGTATCACGAGCGCAAGGACAGCAAAGCGAAAGACGACCCCGAGGCGCGTTGTCTGCCTCCCGGCGTGCCCCGCATGACTACGACCCCCTACCCGTTCCGGATCATGCAGAGTCCGGGCCTTACGCTCATCGTCTATGAAGGCGGCGCGCACGTCTGGCGGCAGATTTTCACCGATGGCCGCCCACACTCCAAAGATCCCGATCCCACCTGGCTCGGAGAATCCATCGGCCATTGGGATGGCGATTGGTTTGTAGTGGATACGATCGGGCTGAACGGCAAGACCTGGATTGACGAATCGGGCATGCCCACCACCGAACATCTCCACGTGATCGAGCGGTTCCACCGCATCGATCAGGGCCATATGGAAATCGAGAATATCGTGGATGACCCGACGGCATACACCAAGCCCTGGAGCTTCACCACCCATCCCACCCTGTTGAAAGGCGAGATGATCGAGTACATCTGCCAGGAAAACAATCGGGACGTGGAACATCTGATCGGCAAATAGAACCGGCAGCGAAAAGCGCGCCGGGGGTCTCTGCCACCGGCCCGGCCCGCTACCACAGTTCCCGCGACGCAATTTTCGCGCCTTCCACCAAAGCCTTCAGCTTCTCCCACATCACGGACTCCGGCACGCGCTGAATAAATGCCATTTGGGCGAAACCGCAATCGGTCCCGGCGATTACGTTTTCGCGGCCTACAATGCGCGCATAACGGATAATCCGGTCCGCAACCAGCCTGGGGTGTTCGACCGTGACCGTGTGGTGAGTCACCACGCCCGGGATGAGAATCTTCCCATCCGGCAGTTTCGCGGTTTCCCAGACGCGCCACTCGTGCTCGTGCCGCGGATTGGCAGCCTCTATGGAATAGGCGCCGGCGCGCACCTTCAAAATGAGGCCGATCAGCGCATCGAGCGGCGCATCCGCCAGGTGCGGCACGTGCCAGCTCCCGAAGCAAACGTGATAGCGGATGCGATCCTCCGGAATTCCAGCCAGGGCGTGGTTCAGGGCTTCCACGCGCAGCTCCGCCCACTGGCGGTACTTTTCGGGGCCGGATTGCACCAGGTGGTCGTACATGTTCGCCAGCACTGCGTCGTCTACCTGCAGTAGCAGTCCGGAACGGTAGATCGCCAGATACTCCTCGCGCAGCGCTTCGGCGATCGCATACACATACTCTTTGTCGGTCCGGTAGTATTCGTTTACTCCATCGTAGGCGGTGCTGGCCGGAGCGACCGCGGTGAGAAATCCTTCTTCCACCTTGGCCTCCGCCAGGGCGGATTGGAGCATCGCGATATTCGTCTGGATGGGGCGGGTGTCCCGGTAAGCGATCGGGCCGACGCACGCCTCCGTGGGAGCGCCGGTGAGGACACGGGGCATGTCTTTGGCGATGAATTCGGCGAAGCGCTCGCGGTCGCGGCCGAGCCAGATGAGCGGCCGCAACTGTTCGGGACGGATTTCGAACCCGCTGATGCGCCCGAGCACATAGCTCGACCAGCCCGATTTAGCGTACTCGCCATCGTTGATAATGTCGATGCCGGCATCCACCTGCCGGCGAACGGCTCCCGCGATGGCGTTGGCCAACGCGTGCTCGTAGGTTTCGCGAACGGCCGGGTCCTTTTCCGCGGCAGCCGCTAAATCGCGAATTTCGGGCGGCCGGACCAGGCTGCCCACGTGAGTAGTGAGAATACGGTTCTGGCTGCGTCTCATGGTGATGTCCCCTTATTTCCTTTTGGGGCTTCTTAGGACCCGGGCCTCTTTGCATGCAATCAGCCAGACGCCGGACTAACTTGCGGCGGCGTAAGTCCTGAGAAAGGTGCCGATTGACACCATATCACGAATGAGATACAATCCTGGCACGTTTCTTTGTTTGCATGCAAACTCGCGCGGCAAACAGAGTTGGGGCAAGTGATTCGGGGTTAGGTGCAATCGCCAAGTGAAGTCGTCAGATGAGACCGGTAAACCGAGTAAAGGCAGTCCCTGAAGCCTTTCAGAGGCATCTTGCCGCCGCGGCAACAGCCCTCTCCACGCCTGCCGTTCCGGGCCTCACCAATCCGGAGCATCCTTCTCATCCGCCCGAAAGCGCGCCTGTCCCTGCTTGCGAGCGGCCGCTCAAAGTGGTTTACCGCTCGACGCCGAAACGGCAAGCGGATGCGAATATCGATTTGAAGCTGCTGGCGATCGTTAACGAGCTGCATCGAACCCGCAGCGTGTCGCTGGCAGCGGAAAATCTGCGAGTCAGCCAGTCCGCCATCAGCATGAGTCTGGCAAAGCTGCGGCGGCAATTTCGCGACCCGCTGTTTGTGCGCACCTCTACCGGTATGGAGCCTACTCCCCATGCCCTGGAAGTGCTGGCCCTGCTGAAAAAGGCCGAGGGCCTCATTCAAACGGCGCTCGAGCATCGCGTCAGGTTCGATCCGGCCACCTCCGAACGGGTATTTCACATCTGCTCCACCGATATTTCGCAATTGACTCTGATTCCGCCGCTCATGCGGAAACTGCGGCAGGTTGCGCCCTCCGTGCAGGTGGAGTTGGTGACTCCGTCGGATTCGCTTCTCGATCGGCTGGAATCGGGAGAAGTGGATCTAGCCATCGGCTATATCCCCCCGATGGGCGCCGGATTCTATCAGCAGAGGCTGTTTCGCGATCGCCTGGTGTGCGCATTGTGCGCCCGCCATCCCAGAATCGGCGGCGAATTGACGCTCGAAATGTTCGAGCGGGAGCTGCATGTGACTGTCGGGGTTTCCGGTACGGGGCACAGCTTGATCGACCGGACCTTGGAAGCGAAGAAGATCCGCCGTAAAGTGGGCCTGCGTGTGCCGGGCTTCCTGGGCCTTGCGCCCATTCTGACGGGAACGGAACTTCTAGCCATCGTGCCCGAGCAACTGGGCCGCTACTTCGCCGCCAGCGGCAAAATCAAGGTACTCACATTGCCCTTTTCGATTCCGCCTTACTACGTGCTGCAGCACTGGCACGAACGCTATAATCACGACCCCGCCAATATCTGGCTGCGCGGCATCGTCGCCGGCTTGTTTCTGCGGTAATCGGAATCCGCCGGCGCCTCCACTGCCATGGGCAGCGCGGCGAGCCCGTCAATGCTGTAACGGTTCTGGGCAAGCCGGTAAGCTGCGAGCTGGTCCGCGGTTCGCGCCAAGGCCCAGCGATTCAGAGTGTCGCGCTGTGCCCGAAACTCATAAAGCGGCACGGAAAAACCGCACGAATCGGATACCCGGTCGATGCGCACATGCACGTACGCGCGAGTTCCAGGATTGACCGGGAAGAGTTTCTCGAATTCCGGGTAACGCGGGTGGGAAGGCGCGATCAGTTCGCCCTTGCCGTGGAGGCGCACGATTTGGGGAGGGCCCGCGAAGGCGCAAAACATGACCACGATGCGGCCGTTTTCCCGCAGATGCGCTGCCGGCCGATCCACTCAGCCAGCTCCGGTGAAATGCATGCGTGTGTTTTACTCATGGGCGCTGTTTCAATTGTGTCATGCCCCCCCATGCGTCGCCGATTTTCCGCGACACCGAAAACAGTGCCGAGACGGGCACCACACCTGCCAGCGCATAGCGGCCGATGCTGGCCAGCCCGGAGGAAGCGATGCAGCCGCACTCCCGGCAAACGGGCTTTCCGCCAAACTGGCAGGGAGTGATGCGAGTCTCCAGATCCGCGGAAATACAAGTTGTGCTCTGGGCAAAAATACAGTCCTGGGGCGATCCGGCCGGCAGCCGGTAACCGTCTAACAGCGCGCGAGGCAAGTAGACTTTCGGAAAATCCGCGGCAACCTGCGCCAATCGCTCCAACGCCCGCCGGCGATCGTCCGCCTGCAGGCGTTCTTCCGACTGCTCGCCTTCCTGCGGCGTATACAGACTGAACCAGATTTTTCGCGCCTCGGGGCGGCTTGACCAAAATTCCGCGAACTCGTGCAAGTAGTCGTCCCGGCGGAGCATTTGGCGGGTGATCGTGCAGTGAATGATTACAGACTGTCCGGCGATGTGTTTGAGGATCCGATCGTATGTAGCCGGCGCGCGGCGGCGATCGTGTTCCGGGGGCAAGCCATCCACGGAAACAGCCAGATGCAACGACCGGATCGCCGCCCAGTGCTCCGGGATGGGCCGGACGGCGCTGGTGACAACCTGCGTCTCGATTCGCATGGCGTCCAATTGGGGCAGCAGGCGGTCGAGTTCGCGCCAGCGCACGAGCGGTTCGCCTCCCACAATCGAAACGTGGATGGGCCGGTATCGCCGCACCAGGCGCAGAACTCCGGTCACCAGTTCTTCGCCTTTCCGGTCGTTCAGGTCCCGGAGTGTGACGAACTGGCCAAGATGCTCGCCATTATAGGCGTAGCAGCCGGGGCAGCGTAAAGGGCATTCTTTGGTGATTTCAATCGACAACAGCGGCCGATATCCCCGCAAGATCCGGCTCCAGGCCGGTAACAGGTCGGAACGCTTCATCCGATTTCCCTCCCCTCGCTCGATCTTAATGGGTGAAGCCCGAACGGACCGTACGCCCCATCATGCGTTGAACCGGTATCCCTTGCCCCGCAGCGTCTGGATATGCCGCGGGCGCTGCGGATGGTCCTCCAGCTTTTGGCGCAGCCAGGCGATATGCACGTCTACCGTGCGGGAGGAGGCTTCGGCGCTGTATTCCCATACCTGGCGCAGCAGTTCCTCGCGCGGCACTACCTGCCCGCGCCGGTCCACCAGGTAATGCAGAAGCTGCAATTCTTTGGCGGCCAGGTTCAGCGGCTCGCCGCCTTTGCGCACTTCCGCGCGTTCGAAATCCACTTCCACATCGCCAAAGCGGAAACTGCGCACCGCGATTTCGTGGCCTTTGCGCAGACGGCGCAGCAGGGCTTCGATCCGCGCCAGCAATTCGGCTGGATCGAACGGCTTGGGGAGGTAATCGTCGGCCCCCAGCTTCAAACCCACCACGCGGTCCACCACCTGCGTGCGCGCGGTGAGCATCAGAATCGCCGAATCCACGCCCCGCTGCCGCAGATCGCGGCAAACATCGTAGCCGCTGCGGCGGGGCAGCATCACATCCAGCAGCACCAAATCGAAACTGCCGGCAAGGGCTTTGGCGAACCCGGAATCGCCATCCGCCGCGGACTCCACTTCGTAGCCTTCCGCCGCCAGCAGGTCGGATACGGTCATCACCAGGCCAGGTTCGTCTTCGATCAGCAGAATGCGGCTCATGCGGATTCGGGCGCGGGCCCGGCCGCGGCCGGTAGCCGAATGAAAAATGCCGCTCCCCGCCCCGGCTCGCTTTCCACCCGCACGCTGCCGCCCTGCGCTTCCACCATCTTTTTGACCAGGCTCAGCCCCAATCCGGTTCCATGGATCTGCTCGGCAATCGCGTCTTTTCCCCGAAAGAACGGCTCGAAAACGTGCTGGAGTTCGTCGGCGGGAATGCCGGGGCCGTGGTCGGAAACCGAAATTTCCACCGCCAAACCCTCGCGCAAGGTCACCGGCCGGGCGGCAATGCCAATCCAACAGCCCTTGGGGTCCGTAGCGCAGGTCCCGTGCTTCCGGGCATTATCGATCAGATTCCGAAGAGCCAAGGCTGCCGCATCGGTATCCGCCAGCACCGGAGGCAGGCCCCGTGCGATCTGCTGTTCGATAGTCAGCCCCTGGTCCTCTCCCGCCGGCGGCATGCTACGTTCCACCAGCGCGTGGACATCCACCGGTTCGGGCTTGCGCGGCATGCGCCCCGAACTCGCAAATCGCAGCACCTGCTCCACCAGCGCCCCCAGCTTCGCGCTCTCCCGCTGAATCAGCGCCCCATATTGTTCCACCTGCTCCGGCTGCCGCGCCAATTTGCCCCGCAAATTAAAAGCGGCCGTGTGAATTACGGTAAGCGGCGTGCGCAGCTCGTGCGAAACGCCGGCCACGAAATTCATTTCCAACTCGGCCAGCCGCTGCGCCCGCCGGGAGAAGCGCACCAGCATCAGAGCGGTGGCCAGAATGAGCAGGAGCAGCCCCGAGGAGACCGCCAGGTTGCGCAGCCGCACCTGGTGCACCAGGGCTTCGAGCGACCCCGCGCGATGACGCACGCGCAGCGTCCACATCCCGGCTTCCCGCGGCGCCTTGTCTGGCGGAAACGGCAACTGGCCGCTACCGGCGCGCCCGATGAAAACCTGGCGCGGACCGTTCCGCTCGATAAATACAGCGTCGGGCGGAATCTCCCGCCGCGGTTCCGGCCGGGCATCCGGGGCGTGCTCATCCGGCGCTTGTGGATACTGTTCCATGCGAAAACGCCGGAATCGGGAGACCCGGACCGCGATCATTCCGAACTGCGGCCCCAGCAGCGGGATCTCCCCATCCGCCGCGGTCCCGATCGGATGAGCCGCGTCCGCGAGCGACTGATAGATCACCGGAGCAGGCTTGGCCGGAGTAGCGCTGGCCGGAGAAAGCGCCGCGCCCACCACTTCCACGTCGTAATCGAGTTTGCCCGAATCGGCCAGGTAGCGGTTCAGGTAATCGGGCAATATTTTATCGCGCAGATAAGCCGGATCGAATTCCAGCAGCCGCTGCGCCCCATCCGGCGGCATGGGAGGGCATTTCAAGACCAGCGGATTATCCGAAACCGGCAGTTCGTCCGGGCCGCCGTCCGGGAACCGCGACACTTCGCTTCGCCGGAACATCCCGGCAAAGGATTTGGGCATGCGGTGCGCGCCTGCATCCAGCGGCGCCTCGGCGCAAGCACCCATCATTTGCGCATTAAATTCGCGCGCCAGCGTCGCCAGCCGCGCCGCCAGCGTCGTCCGCAGGCGCTGTCGCTCGGCCCCGCTGATCTCGCCCGTCCAGCGGTATTGAAGCAGGCCCAAACCCGCGCACAGCCCGGCCAGCAGGGCTACGCCCATCCACGAGAGAAAAGCGGATCGTGTGCTCCGGCGAAACAATACAAGGCCAGCGTAACGCCGGAACGGCGCAAGATCAAAATCCTGTGATTCGCTTGCGCCGGCGAAAACGATTCGCCCGCCGTTGAGGGCCCCCGCACCCCTGCGCGGTCCTGAGCGGGCCTGCGGTATTTCCCCGTGAGAGGCCAGTCGATCCGCAAGATGCTTGTAAGGTCCTGGTCAATTACGAACCGCATCCTGTCCTCCGGCGAAACAATTCAAGGCCGGCGTAGCGCCGGAATATATACTTATTTAAAGAAGCCCCGCAGCAGGCGTCTCAGCATTAGCGAAAGGCCCGATCCCGGGCCGGGGAGGCACACGGTTTTGCATCGACTGCCATCGTTTACCACGTTCGTCGTGGGCATTGCTCTTCTCAGCTCCGCCTGCCGGCAGCAGAAGGTGCAGTCGGGCGGCTTTGTGCCCGTGGTGCCGGTGAGCGTCGCCCCCGTGGTCCAGGCCTCGATCCCAATCCAGATTCAGGCGATCGGGCGCGTGGAGCCTTCCGCCGTGATTCAGGTCCGCTCCCAAGTCACCGGGGAAATCACCCGAGTCGCGTTTGCGGAAGGCGCCGATGTCGCCAAGGATCAACTCCTGTTTGAAATTGATCCCCGCCCCTACCAGGAAGAGCTGCGTCAGGCCGAAGCCACCCAGGCCCGCGACACCGCCCAGCTCCGCCAGGCGCAGGCGAATCTCGCCAAAGATCAGGCGCAATTGAAGAGCGCCGAAGCCGACGACGAGCGGAATCGCGAACTAGCCAAGGAAGGCTTGGCCTCGACCTCGCAGCGCGATCAATCCACCGCCGCCGCCGAAGCCCTGCGCGCTTCCATCGCCGCCGATCAGGCAGCCATCGAAAGCGCCCGCGCCGCTATCGATAACGACCGCGCCGCGGTGGATAAAGCCAAACTCGATCTGGTCTATTGCCATATCTACGCCCCGGTCTCCGGCCGCGCCGGCAATCTGCTGATTCACCTCGGCAATTTAGTCGGCAACAACGGCAACCCGCTGGTCGTCATCAACCGGTTGAATCCCATTTGGGTCAGCTTCAATGCCCCCGAGCTGTACCTGAGCGAGATCCGGCGCGGTTTTGCGGAACATAAACTCCCCGTCCGCGCCATCCCGCGGGACGATGCCGCCCATCCCGCCGACGGCTACCTGGATGTCATCGATAACACCGTCGATACCAACACCGGCACCATTCACCTGAAAGCGACCTTCGATAACCGCGCGGGCCAGCTCTATCCCGGGCAGTTCGCGGACGTCACCATGACTCTGGGGACAATCAGTCAGGCAGTTGTCGTGCCCGCCGCGGCCGTCGAGCCGGGCGCCGATGGCCAAATGGTTTATGTCGTGAACAAGGACCAGACCGTGCAGCCGCGGCCGGTCACCGTGGGCACGAATTTCGGCGATAAAGTCACCATTACCAAAGGCCTCGCGGCCGGCGAGACGGTAGTCACCGACGGCCAATTGCGCCTCTTCCCCGGCGCCAGGATCCGCGAGGTTCCGGCCAGCCAGGTGGATTCCAAGTCATTATGAGCATGCCCCGCATATGAGCCTGACGAACACCAGCGCGCCGAACCTTTCCCGCATCTTTATTGAGCGGCCGATCATGACGGCCCTGGTCATGTTCGCCATTGCGCTGTTCGGCGTGGTCGGCTATCGCGCGCTGCCCGTGGCGGCGCTGCCCAGCGTCGACTACCCCACCATTCAGGTGAGCGCATCGCTGCCCGGCGCCGATCCGGAAACCATGGCTTCGGCGGTCGCCACCCCTCTCGAGCGCCAGTTCTCGACCATCGCCGGCATCGATTCGATGAGCTCCAGCAACTCCCAGGGTTCCACCAACATCAGCGTGCAGTTTGAACTCTCGCGCAATATCGATGCCGCCGCGCAGGATATTCAGGCCGCCATCGCCGCCGCCGGGGGCCTGCTCCCGCCGGATATGCCCCACCCGCCTACCTACCAGAAGGTCAATCCGGCCGAACAGCCCATCATGTACCTGGCGCTCTATTCCACCACCCTGCCGCCCTCCCAGGTGGATGAGTACGCCGAAACCGTAATGGCGCAGCGCATTTCCATGTCGAGCGGTGTCTCGCAGGTGCAGGTCTTCGGTGGCCAGAAATATGCCGTCCGCGTGAACCTCAATCCGGATGCCCTCAACGCCCTCGGCGTGGGCATTGACGACGTGCAGAGGGCCATCCAGGCCAGCAATGTCAACCTGCCCACCGGCAAGCTATACGGCAATAAGCAGGCATTCACCATCCACACCCTCGGCCAGTTAACCAACGCCGCCGCCTATCGCCCGCTAATTGTCGCCTGGCGCAATGGTGTCCCGGTGCGCCTCGACCAGGTGGCCGAGGTCGCCGACGGCGTGGAAACCGAGCGCGTGGCCGCCTGGATGAACGGGCAGCGCAGCGTGGTGCTGGCCATCCGCCGCCAGCCGGGCAGCAATACCGTGCAGGTGGCCGATAATGTCAAGGCTCTCATGCCGGTCTTTAAGGCCGAGATGCCTCCGGCCATGAAGCTGGAAATCATTTACGACGCCTCGGAAAGCGTGCGCGAATCGATCGACGACGTGAAGTTCACCCTGGCGCTGACCATCTGCATGGTCGTGCTCGTGATCGCGCTCTTCCTCAGGAATCTTTCGGCGACGATCATCCCGGGCGTGGCCGTGCCGCTCTCCATCATCGGCACCTGCGCCGTGATGTATCTGCTCGGATACAGCCTGAACAATCTCTCCCTGATGGCGCTCACGCTCTCGGTGGGCTTCGTGGTGGACGACGCCATCGTGATGCTCGAAAACATCGTCCGCTACGTGGAATTGGGGAAGAGCCGGCGGGAGGCCGCGCTGCTGGCATCGCGCGAAATCGGCTTCACCATCGTTTCCATGACCATTTCGCTGGTCTCGGTTTTCATTCCCGTCCTGTTCATGGGCGGGATCGTGGGCCGGCTGCTGCATGAGTTCTCCGTCACGATCGCCGTAGCCATTCTGATTTCCGGATTCGTTTCTCTGACTCTCACGCCCATGCTCGGCAGCCGCTATCTGCGCTACCGCCACGGCGCCCGGCACGGTCTGGCTTACCGCGCCCTTGAAGGCGGCTTCAATGCGATGACGCGCGCCTACGATCGTTCCCTGTTGTTCGTGCTGCGCTATCGCTTCGCCACTCTGCTGCTCGCCTTCGCCCTGCTCGGCGGCACGGTTTACCTGTTCCGCATCATGCCCACCGGCTTCATTCCCAGCCAGGATAGCGGCGTCATTTACGGGCCGACCATCGCCGGGCAGGATATTTCGTTCCTCTCCCTGGCCAAGCACCAGCGCGCCGTGGCCGACATCATGCAGCGGGACCCCGCTATCGATAGCGTGTTTGCCTATGCCGGCGATGGCAATACCGGCATCGTCTATGCGACCTTGAAGCCGCGCAAACAGCGCGCGCTTTCGGTGGATCAGGTCATCGCCGAACTGCGGCCCAAACTGTTCTCCGTACCCGGCATTCTGGCGTTCCTGCAGAATCCGCCGCCGATCACCATTACCGGCCAGAATTCCAATAGCGTCTATCAACTCACGTTACAAAGCGCCAACCTGGAGGAAATTTACAAGTGGGTGCCGCTGCTCATGAACCGCATGCGCACGCTGCCTGGCTTCGTGGACGTCAATTCCGATATGCAGATCCAGAGCCCGCAAGTGAAGGTGGCGATCGACCGCGACCGCGCCCTCTCGCTCGGCGTGACCCCCGCGCAGATCGAAGGCGCGCTCGCCGCCGCCTACGGCGATCAGCAGGTTTCCACCATCTTCACTCCGTCCAATCAGTATCAGGTGATTACCGAAGTCGAGCGGCGCTACCAGGCGGATCCCGCGGACCTTTCCAAACTCTACGTGCATTCCGCGCAGGGCCCGCTCGTTCCGCTCGAATCCGTGGTGCGCATCACGCGCGGCGCCGGCCCGCTTTCCGTCAATCACTTCGGCCAGCTTCCCGCCGTAACCATCTCGTTTAATCTCACTCCCGGTTTTTCCCTCGGTCAGGCCGCCGACCGGGTTAACCAGGTGATCCAGGAATTGCGCATGCCGCCCACGCTGAGCGCCACCTTCCAGGGCACCGTGAAGGAATTTCAGAAATCCTTCCGCGGCATGACCGTCCTGCTTCTGCTGGCGGTGCTCGTCATCTATATCATCCTGGGCATTCTCTACGAAAGTTTCATCCACCCGATCACCATCCTTTCAGGCCTGCCCTCGGCGGTGTTCGGCGCGCTGCTCACCCTGAAGCTGTTCCACAAGGACCTGGACCTGTTTGCCTTCGTCGGGCTCATCATGCTGATTGGCGTGGTGAAGAAGAATGCCATCATGATGATCGATTTCGCCCTGGAAGCCCAGCGCATCGAAGGCAAGGACCCCCGCCATGCCATCTACCAGGGCTGCCTGCTGCGTTTTCGCCCGATCATGATGACCACGGTTGCCGCTCTCTGCGGCACTCTCCCGATCGCCATAGGCTACGGCGCCGGCGGCGATGCCCGCCAGCCGCTTGGCCTGGCGGTGGTCGGCGGACTAGTTGTCTCCCAGTTCCTCACCCTATATATCACCCCAGTGATATACCTCTACCTGGAACAGTTCCAATCCTTCCTCCGCGGCAGCAAAACCACCCCGCAGCCGCAAATGGACGAAGCCACAGTCGGATTCTAACCAGCTCCTATCTCCTGTCTCCTGTCTCCTAATTTCCCCCTAAGCCTTTCGCCCCATCCAGCCGATGGTATGGATGAGACGACCCGATGAGTGCCCCGGCCTCTAAAAATTACTGGAAACCCCTCATCGTGTGTTCGCATGCCGCCATGTCCCGGCTTACCGTGGCGGCCCTGCGGGAACTGGAACTCGAGGACCCCGTCATTCTGAGCGAATATCCCCGCCCCGGCACGATGGCTTCGATCGCGGCCCAGCACCAGGTCAATATCTGCTTTCTGGATGTCCACTCTAACCAGGAGGAAGCGCTCCTGCTGATCTCCGAAGCCGCTTCGGTCATGCCGGTCGTGGCGCTGAACCCGGAAAACGATGCGGACCTGATCCTGCGCTGCCTGCGCCGCGGCGCCTGTGAATTCCTTTGCGATGGCGGCGCCGAGCAGCTCCGCGGCCTGTTAGAGAGGCTGAACCGCCTGCGAGCCCCGGCCCTGGAGCAAAAGCACGCCACCGTATACTGCGCCGTGCCCGGTAAGCCCGGTTGTGGAGCCAGCACCCTGGCCGTCCATCTGGCGGTGGAACTCAAACGTGCCGGTCTCAAGAGGGTGCTGCTGGTGGATGCCGATTATCTTTCGGCCAGCGTCGGCTTTCTGCTCCGCCTCAAGTCCGATTTCCACCTGGACGATGCTATTCGCGATTGCATGCGCCTCGATGAGGACTTCTGGCGCAACCTCGTGGTGTCCGCCCAAGGTATCGACGTGCTCACCGCGCCCGAACAGGCGGCAAGCCCTGTCATGCTGGATCGCCCGGCCGCTGTCGAGTTAGTCTGCTTCTGGCGCGAGCATTACGATGCCGTTGTGCTGGATACGCCGGGTGTACAGGAACCTGGCGCGACCCTGGCGTCTCTTTCCGACGAAATCCTGCTGATCACTACCAATGAATTATGCCCGCTCCACACCACCAAGCGGTCTCTCGAACTGCTGCGGCAGGGGGGCGTGGAAGCGAATCGCATCAAACTGCTGCTGACCCGCTATACGCCGGCTACCGGGCTGAAATCGGATGATCTGAAAACAGCTTTGAAGATGTCTCCATTCGCGCTGCTCCAAAACGATTACGAAACGCTGCAAACCGCCGTGCTCGAAGGCCGGCCCGCCCCGCCGGCTTCGCGCTTTGCGCGCAGCGTCCACGACCTGGTGATTCAACTCCAAGGCAAGCAGCCTGTCGCCAGGAACGGTGGCGACCCGAAGCCTGCGCCCAAAAAATCGAGCTTGCGATTGAACTGGTTCTCGCGATGATCCCCAACCTCAGGTTCGTCCCATGCAAATCGGTAAGGGAACTAAGGATTCCTTCTGATTTGGTTATTCCCGCTTTCCTGTTACTTTCAGTACGAAAGCAGCTTTTTCAAGGAGGCTATCTATGAAGCTCTTCATTCGGATTTGGAAAGATACTCGCGGGCAGGATCTGGTGGAATATGCTCTGGCGGCGGGGATGGTGGCTCTGGTAGCCGTCGCCGCGATGCCTCAGTTGAGCAACATCATCAGCAACGTATTTTCCAAAATCGGCTCCATTGTCAACTCGGCGGTCTAAAAAAGCGTCCGTATCTGAAGACCGCTGGCTGATCCGCGCGGCTCCGCTATGCCGTCCGGCCGCAGTCATCGGATTCGTTCCGAGCCGCGACCATCGGGGAGTGCCGGGTCGATAAATTCGCAGGACGCCATGCTATGGAGAATCCGGTTTTGCGACTCTGTTCCCCTTCCTAAAGCTGGCGAAAGCCCGTTCGCTTTCGCCAGCCCTCATACCCGTTCTGCCAACCGGAGGAAGAATCGGGGCGGCAACGGATCAAACGAGAGATTAGCCGTGAAACGTAACCGGACCCGTCGCGAGCGCGGCAGCGGGCTGGCGGAAATAGCGATTGTCTCTGTTCCTTTCTTTACGATTCTACTCGGCCTGATGGCGGCTGCGTATCTGGTTTTTCTGTATAACACCACAGCCTTCATCGCCCAGCAGGGGGCTCGCTGGGCCGCCGTGCGAGGCTCTACCAGCACCACGCCCGCTACCGCCGCTTCGGTCCAAAGCTATGTCCAAGGCGAAGGTGTGGGCTTGGCTTCCAGCCAGATCAGTGTCCAAACGACCTGGTCTCCCAACAACAATCCCGGCAGTACCGTCTCCGTAACGGTAAGCTACCAGGCAGTGCCCCTCTTCACTCTTGCTTTTCCCAATATCCTTACGATCACGGCCACCTCGGCTGCGATCATTACTCAATAGAATCTGGACTCAATGCATCTGGGGAAAAGCGCTCACCCCGGCACCAGCGACACTGTGCCCACTCCGGCGTTCGGAGCCAACTCCTGGAACAGCAGCATCTGCCCGGGTAGTACCTCCCCAGCCCCCAGAGGAATCTCCTCCTGCATCCACCCGGTCAGAGGAACCTGGCGGAAATAAAGCCGTTCCAAGGTGAGAATGGTGGTTTCCGAACTGCCCACCCCGCTCGTCTTCCGCAGATACTGCCGCCGCTCCAGCCGCAGTTCCGCCAGCAGATCCTCCAGCCGGGGCCGGCTCTCCGCCGCCGCCTTTTCCGCTTCCGCAATCGCCGCCTTATAATTTGTCGCCAGCAACTGCATCCGCGCCTGCATGAGCATCCACACCAGGGCCGCCGAGCCTACCGCCACCAGCCCCGGTAGCCCGACCCAGAAAAC
Source organism: Bryobacteraceae bacterium (assembly GCA_035294665.1). Taxonomy (GTDB): domain Bacteria; phylum Acidobacteriota; class Terriglobia; order Bryobacterales; family Bryobacteraceae; genus PSRJ01. The sequence continues at coordinate 70,176 of DATGKM010000029.1, forward strand.
CAGTTCTTTGAGCATCGGCGTCACGCTTCAACCATCGGCGGTAAGGCGCCAAAACATTAGTGCCCCGCCCCCGGCCCGCCGCCCGCGCCGCTCCATAAGACTCGACATCTGAGCGCCTGATGCGCGACAATGAGGCTTATACCTCTCCAGGAACGGATTCATGTCTGAAAAAGCGCCCCGAAATAACGCCCATTGCACCATTCCCGACGATCCCGAATCGAGTACCTATCGCTTTATCATTGTATCGGCGAAGCGGGCCCGGCAGTTGCAAGGCGGGGCGCGGCCGGCCCTGCCGACCTCTTCCAAAAAACCCACGGTAGTGGCCATGGAAGAAGTGCGCCGTGGCCTGGTCAAATACAACGTTTCTGGTGTGGCCCCGGAGCCCGATCCGGAACCGCTTCTCTAATTTCATATGCGGATCGCTCTGGGCGTAGGCGGCGGCATTGCGGCCTACAAGGCGGCCGAGCTTGCCCGGCTGCTCATGGAGCGTGGCCACGCAGTCCAGCCGGTGATGACGCCGGCGGCAGAGGAGTTTGTTCGGCCGCTGACGTTTGCCGCGCTTACCGGTCGAAAGGTTCTGGACGACCTTTTCGCGATCGAGAACGCCATCGAGCACATTGCCGTGGCGCAGGAACACGATCTACTGGCGATCGCACCCGCTACCGCCGACCTGCTCGGAAAACTGGCGGGTGGGCTGGCTGACGATTTTCTCAGCACGCTTTACCTCGCATTCACCGGCCCCGTCGTGCTCGCGCCGGCCATGAACGTCAATATGTGGCAGCACGCCGCCACTCAAGCGAATGTGGAGAAGCTCCTAGCCCGCGGGCACTCGATTGTAGGACCTGGCGAAGGGTGGTTGGCCTGCGGCATGGTGGGGGCGGGGCGCCTGGCGGAGCTGGACGATATTGTGGATGCGATTGAGCGCACCGGGCCGCATCGCACCGATCTGGCCGGCGAAACCGTGCTGCTGACCGCCGGCCCCACTCAGGAGCCGCTCGACCCGGTCCGCTTCATCTCCAATCGCTCCAGCGGGCGCATGGGTTATGCGCTGGCCGAAGCCGCGGCGGCGCGTGGCGCGCGCGTGATTCTGATTTCCGGGCCGACGCATCTCTCGCCGCCTCGCGGCGTGGAAGTGGTGCCCGTGCGGACTGCCCAACAGATGCACGATCAGGTTTTCGATCGCCTCGGCCCCGCTACTATCGTCATCAAGTCGGCGGCGGTGGCGGATTTTCATCTGGCCAAAGTCTCCCAGCAGAAAATCAAGAAAACCGCCGCCCGCATTTCGCTCGAGCTCGACCCCACTCCCGATATCCTGGCGGAACTGGGGCGGAAGAAAGGCGACCGCCTGCTGGTTGGCTTTGCCGCCGAAACCGAAAACCTCGAGCAGGAGGCCCGCCGCAAGCTGGAATCGAAAAACTGTGACATGGTCGTAGCCAACCTCGTGGGCGGCTCCGATATCGGCTTCGACGCGGAACAGAACGAAGTACTGCTGGTGACCCGCGCCCGCGAAGTCCTGCGCCTGCCGAAAGCGGCCAAGCGCGAAATTGCCCATCGCATTCTGGATGAGACCATGAAATTGCGGCTCGTCCTGCACACGACGAATGGACGCTGAACTACTACGCCGGCGCCTGGAATTTTACCGGGACTTGGGGGTGCGCGAGATCTACAGACGGCAGTCCGGGGCCGAGATCCGGAGGCCGGAAGCCACGGGTCAGGAGCCGGAAGTCGGGAGCCAGGAGCCGAGGCTTGCTCCCCAACAGACAGTAATCCCGCAAGCTGGGGAATCGCTTCTCGCAATCCTGCGGGATATCGGCGATTGCCGCCGTTGCCGGCTGCATGAAGGCCGCACCAAGCTGGTGTTCGGGGTTGGCAACGAGCGCTCCCCTGTAGTTTTCGTCGGGGAAGGCCCTGGGCAGGATGAAGATGCTCAAGGCATTCCCTTCGTCGGCCGCGCCGGCCAGCTTCTCACCCAGATGATCGAGAATACGGCTAAAAGGGAAGGCATGCCGTTGCGTCGCGAAGATGTCTACATTTGCAACGTGGTGAAGTGCCGGCCGCCCAACAACCGTACACCCGAGCCCGACGAAATGGAAATTTGCGGCCAGTTCCTCTTCCGCCAATTGGTCGCCATCGCGCCGAAGGCCATCTGCGCCCTGGGTGGAACGGCCGCCCGCGCCTTAACCGGCCATAAAGAGGGCGTTACGAAAATGCGCGGCAATTGGTACCGGTGGCGGGATATCCCGGTTATGGTGACGTATCACCCCTCGTATCTGCTGCGTGCCTATAACCAAGCCGCCAAGCGCGAGGCCTGGGAAGATCTGAAGAAGCTATTCCACTTCGTCTACGACTGAGCTTTTAGACCGTGACGGAAGCCGCCAGACCGCGCGCCTTCGCGTCTTGCGCTGCAGCCTCCTGCGGAACCGAAACCCCCCGGTTGCGCAGCATCTGTTCCAGCGCTTGCACGTAGATATCGATATAGCGCCGCGTGTACCGCACCAAGCCAAGCCGGCGCAGCCGGTTCATTTGGAACGTCACGATCTCCCGTGAGGTGCCGACATATTCGGCAATAGTGTGGTGCGTCAGCGACGCCAGGCGCGTCGAGCCGTCCGGCAGGGGCGTTCCCAGGGAACGAGCCAGTCGCGCCAGCGCCAGCATGACGCGCTCCGGCGTCTTGTGGACGGCCATGCTCTCGATGCGCTCCTGCAATTCGATGCACCGGCGCACCAGGTATTGGCTTAACGCGATCCCCAGGCGCGGCTCGCGCTCGATCTGCGCCTCGATTTCCGCGCGCGTCCACGACATCAGCGTGGCGGCATCCAAAGCCACGGCCGTTTCCGGGGCGCCCGATCCGCGCCCTCCTACCAGTACGGCCTCGCCAAATAGTCCCTCGGAGGAGATGATCCGGGTAACCGTCTCGATGCCATCTTCCGATTTGGTGCTGACCTTCACCCGCCCCAGTACTACCAAATGAAGCTTGTCTGGCGCGTGCTCTGGACTATAGATCACACGGCCTTTGGCGTACTCTTGAACCGATTTCCGGGGAAGATACGTCAACGGATCTTCACCCACAAGCGCTTGCGCTGGCTTACTCATAACAACTTAGGCCCCCTCTGTACCGGTTGAACGGATGCTTCCTTAATTATAGCTCCTTTAGCAACTAAACGTCGTAGTACGTAAAAGGGGTACAGTTCTCAATCCGTGATTTTGCGCACGGCAACGGCCACTCGGCGCTTTCCAATCGAAGTCCTGGTACTTCCTCAAGCCGAAACCCGACGGCTCGGCGCGGGCGATTTCGCCGGCGGCTCGCCTCCAGCCCGGGCCCTGCGCCTGTTCTTGCAACTGAGGCCCGCCCGGAACCGTCTGTTAGACTGGACCTTACCCCAATCCATGCGCGCTCGTGTGCTCTTTTTCGGGATGTTGAAGGAAGTCGTCGGCATTTCCGCCGAGGATCTCGACCTGCCCGAGGGAGCCAATCTCGCCAGCGTATTCGCGCACTATGCCGAACGCCAACCCCGCTTGCGCGAGCTGGCGCCCAGCATCGTCGCGGCCCGCAACCGCGAATTTGCCGACCTCTCCACTCCAATCTCCGATGGCGACGAGCTCGCGTTTCTGCCGCCGGTGAGCGGCGGCTCGCAAAATTTCCTCGAAATCGAGTCCGGCCCCCACTACTTCGCCTTAACGCGCAACGCTATCGAGACCCGCGCCATTATCGCCCGCCTGCTGACCGGCTCCGAAGGGGCGGTCGTCACCTTCGAAGGTACCGTCCGCAACAACACCAAGGGCCGCCCTACGCTTTACTTGGATTATGAATGTTACGAAGCAATGGCGCTCCGTGTGATGGCAAAGATCGGGTGCGAAGTCGCGGGCGCCTTCGCCATCGGCCGGATAGCCATGATTCACCGGCTGGGGCGGATGCTGGTCGGTGAAACCAGCGTCGCGGTGATTGTCACCGCGCCGCACCGCCGGCCTGCATTTGAAGCCGCCTTGGAAGGGATCAACCGCCTGAAAAAAACCGTGCCCATCTGGAAAAAAGAGCACTTCGTGGATGGCGAGGTCTGGGTGGAAGGAGAGTGGGATCGCGATGTTCCTGTGGCCGGCTAGATGTGGGGCGCTAGGTGGCTGTGCCCTGCTGGCAGCGCTCGCGTTTTCCTCCGGTTTTGCGCAGCCCAACAGCCAGACACCCTCTTTCCGCGTGGACGTCAATCTCGTGCGGGTCGTCGCCACGGTCCGCAATAAAACCGGGGAATTGGTCGGCAATCTCCAAAAGGCCGATTTCCAAATACTCGACAACGGCGCTCCGCAGGAACTGGCGCTGTTTGAGCGCCACAGCGACCAGCCGCTCTCCGTGGCGTTGCTCGTCGATATTAGCGGTTCCACGGCGAAAGATCTCAAGTTCGAAACCGAATCCGCTACCCGGTTTCTAAAAGTCCTGCTCAATGAAGGCAATCTCGAAGACACGGTGGCCCTCTACGGGTTCAACTGGCAGGTCACCCAATACCACGGTTTCACGCACAGCCTGGTCTCGCTTTCGAATGCCCTGAAGCTGCTCCGGGGCGAGGCCGGCACGTCGCTGTACGACGCAATCTACCTGGCTGCCGCGGACCTCGAAGACCGTGAAGGGCGCAAGGTGATGGTCGTCGTTACCGATGGCGGCGATACCACCAGTTCCAAATCCCTCAAACAGGCCCTCCAGGCGGTTCAACTTGCCGATGCCGTGATTTATCCCATCGTCATTATGCCGATCACCAGCGATGCCGGCCGCAACATCGGCGGGGAGAACGCGCTGAAATTCATGGCGGATGGCACTGGAGGCCGGACTTTCCTTCCCCAACTCAATACCGACTTGGATCGCTCCTTCAGCGCGATCGTTGACGAACTGCGCACGCAGTACCTGCTTGGTTTCTACCCCCGCAACGTTCCGCTCACCAAGGACCGGTTTCACAAGCTCGAAGTGCGCGTCACGAATCCCGAATTGCGGGTATCGGCGCGCAATGGGTATTATGGGGATGCGGAGGGCGATCCCGTTGGTGCGGCTCCCCGCGTCCTGGTTGCGCCCGCGGCCCGCAAACAATAAATTCGAGGACACCTACGGCAAAGCAAACTAAATCTCCTCGCCCGCCGGAACAGACGTTCCAGGAGGCGAAGTATCTCAAGCAATTGATCGAAGCCGGAACTGAAGTGCGGGTAAAGATGAACGATGGAGAGGAAGTGGCCGGAACGATCGAGTACTACGACCAATCTTTCATCCGCTTGACTCGCAACGGGCAGCCGAATCTCTTTATCTTCAAGCACGATATCAAATACATTCAGGAAGAATCGTAGGGCCAGGGGCGTGCCCATGTCCTATTTGGAAACGGCCGTCGATATCGCCCGCGAAGCCGGAGTGCTGCTCACGCATTATCTCGAAAGGCGGGTGGCGTTCGAAACCAAGGGCGAATTCGACCTGATTACCGAAGCCGACCGCAACTCGGAAAAGCTGATCGTGGAAAAATTGCGCTCGTATTTTCCTTCGCATGGGATTGTAGCGGAGGAAGGCGGTGGGGTTCCCGGTTCATCCGAATACCGCTGGTATGTAGACCCCCTGGATGGGACCACGAATTTCGCGCACAGCTTTCCCGTGTTCAATGTCACGCTGGGCCTGGAGCGCGCGGGCGAACTGCTTTGCGGAGTCGTTTACGATCCGCTGCGGCAGGAGCTGTTCACGGCCGAGCATGGCGGGGGCGCCTATTTGAACAACCGGCGCATCCGCGTCACGCGCACGGCACGGCTCGCCAGCGCGCTTGCGTCCACCGGTTTTCCCAGCCGGAAGCGCAGCCACAACGTGAATATTCACTTTTACTTCCAGTTGGCGATGGCCTCGCACGGCGTGCGGCGAACCGGTTCGGCCGCTCTCGATCTGGCTTACGTAGCGGCGGGCCGGCTCGATTTCTTCTGGGAATTCGGCCTCAAACCGTGGGACCAGGCGGCCGGCGTGCTGCTCGTGCGGGAAGCGGGCGGAAAGGTCTCCGATATGTGCGGCCACCCCGTCAGCATTACGGCTTCGGACCACCTGCTCGCCGATAACGGCGTCCTGCACGACGAAGTTCTCGCCATGTTTCGCGAGATCTTCAGCGGCCGTCCCCCACTGCCGTTGCCGGAATTGGGCTAGGCGCCGCTTGCGGCTGCAGGAATAACGTTTTAGGGTCGAGGGCCTGCCGCTGCTGGCCGGACGGCTCCCACTCGTCCGCCAATTGTTGCGCCCGGCTGATATCCTTTTTGGACATCCGCTCGGCTGTGCTCTTCAGCAGTTCCGCGGCGCGCGCGTCGCCGTGCTCTTTCGCCCGCTCCAGCCACGCGTACGCTTCGATCAGATCGCGCGCCTCGCCTTGGGCGTTGTAGTAGAGCACCCCCAGATTCGTCATTGCGGGCGCGTAGCCCGCTTCCGCGGCCTTCCTGTACCAGTCGATGGCCGCCGGGTAGTCCTGCTGCAGGTCATCAAGCAGTCCCAGACCGAACTGCGCGGACGGAATTCCTTTCTCCGCCGCGACCCCGTACCACTTCCCGGCTTGAGCCAAGTCCTTGGGGAGGCCGTCGCCGGAGGAATATAAATCGCCCAGTGCGGCGGCGGCTTCGGGAATTCCAGCATCGGCGGCTTTCTTGAACCACCTTGCGGCTTCCGCCCGATTTCGCTGGATGCCTTGGCCCTGGGTGTACAAAATCCCCAGATTGTATTCCGCGGCCGGCACACCTTGCTCGGCGGCTTTGCGATACCAATCGGCAGCCTGCGTATAGTCCCGCGGCACGCCCTCGCCCGAAGCATACAAAAGTCCCAGGTTGAATTCGGCGTTGGCGTCGCCGCGCTCGGCAATCGGCCGCCACTCCTGAGCCGCGGTAGCGTAATCGCGCTGATGATAAGCGTCCAGACCGGCCTGAAAATCGGCACGGGCGGGAGCCCCGCATAAAAACCCAGCGCCCAGCGCTATGGCAAACACCCCTTTGCGAACCGGTGGCACACCCCGGCAGGTGCACACCCGATACCGCCGTGAACCCGCTTACACTCCGCTCGTACGCCGGTACCACTCCAGCGTGCGCCGCATGCCTTCTTCAAACGAAAACCGCGGAGCGTGCCCCAGGTCCCGCACCGCCGCGGTCACATCCGCTTGCGAATGGCGCACGTCGCCCGGCCGCGGCGGCCCATAGTGGGCGGGCACCCGCACCCCTTCGATCTGCTGCAGCAGCGCCCAAGCCTGGTTCAGCGTGATCCGGCCGCCATTGCCCGCGTTGTACATTCTCCCGCAAACCTGCCGGGCCTGCGCCGCCTTCAGATTCAGCGCCGCCACATCCTCCACGTACGTGAAGTCCCGGGACTGTTCCCCATCGCCGAAGATCGTCGGTGGGCGCCGCTGCAAGATCGCTTTCATGAAAATCGAAAGCACCCCGGAATAAGGGCTGCCCGGATCCTGCCGCGGGCCGTACACATTGAAGTACCGCAGCGCCACCGTATCCAGCCCATACACTTGCGAAAAGATGGCGGCGTAATATTCACCCACCAGCTTATGTAGCGCATACGGCGATTTCGGATTGGGCGCCATCGTCTCCACTTTCGGCAGCACTTCCGTATCCCCGTAGGCCGACGACGATGCCGCGTAAACTACCCGCCCCACTCCTCCCGCCCGGGCGGCGCGCAGCAGCGTGAACGTGCCGTTAACGTTCACATCGTGCGTGAATTCCGGTTCGTCGATGGAGCGCGGCACGGAAGGAATGGCGGCCTCGTGAAACACTACTTTTGCCCCGCGCAGCAAAGGCGCGATATCGCCGTAGTCGCGGATATCGGCATGGTGGAATTCAATTGCGCCACGCACCTCCTCCAGGTTGGCCTCCCGGCCGGTCACCAGGCTATCCACCACCACCACCGGCCGGGCGCCTTCCGCCAATAGACTGCGTACGATGGCCGACCCGATGAAACCCGCTCCGCCGGTTACCACGTATTGATCGCGCATTGCGGAATCACCAGTTTACGATGCGCTCCAAACGGTGCGCTATTGTAACGGAAGAGAGTGCCGGAGCCTTACATACAGGTGCGCGATTTAGCCAAGATCTACCCTTCCGGGAGGTCCAAACTAGTGGTCTTCGAAGGCTTAAATCTGGATGTCGATTCCGGCGAAATGTTGGCGCTGGTTGGCGAATCCGGGGCAGGGAAATCCACCCTGCTGCATCTGCTGGGCGGCCTGGACACCCCTTCGAACGGTACGATATACTACGGAGGTACTGAGATTTCCGGACTCGCGGACTGGGAAAAAGCTGATTTCCGCAATCGAAAGATAGGGTTCGTTTGGCAGATTCATTACCTCCTTCCGGAGTTTACCGCTCTGGAAAACGTAATGATGCCGCTGCTGATCCGCGGTTGGTCTCAAGGAAGGGCGGCCTCGGAGTCGTTGGCGAGGTTGGATGAAGTTGGGCTTCGGACGCGGGCATCGCACCGCGCCGGCGAGTTATCGGGCGGAGAGCAGCAACGGGTGGTTTTGGCCCGCGCGCTGGTCGGCCGGCCAACCGTTCTGCTGGCCGACGAGCCGACGGGAAATCTCGATTTCCGGACGGGCGAAATGATTTTCGGCCTGCTGGAAGATCTGCACCGTTCCCATTCACTTACCTCCGTTCTGGTTACACACAATCTCACCTTCGCGCGGCGGTGCCATCGGATAATCAGCTTAGAAAAAGGCGGCTTGGTACCCGTACCGGCGGCTCCACCGCCTGCTAGTGAACCGGAGTATCTTTAAGTTTAGGGGGCGTCACGTTTTATGTTTGAGCGATACACGGAGAAGGCGCGCAGGGTAATCTTTTTTGCAAGATACGAAGCCAGCCAGTTCGGGAGCCCGTATATCGAGACGGAACACTTGTTATTGGGCCTGCTCCGTGAGGATAAGGCGCTCGCCAACCGATTTCTGCGGTCCCATGCGGCGGTGGAATCGATTCGCAAGCAAATTGAAGGACACACCACCATCCGCGAGAAAGTTTCCACTTCGGTCGATCTCCCCCTGAGTCACGAGTGCAAGCGGGTGTTGGCCTACGGCGCCGAAGAAGCCGAGCGGCTCAACCACAAGCACATCGGCACCGAGCATCTGCTGTTGGGCCTCCTGCGCGAGGAGAAATGCTTCGCGGCCGAGATTCTGCATGAACGGGGCTTGCGCCTCTCCACCATTCGCGAGGAATTGGCCCGCTCTCAGAGTGAACGGGTGGCCGCCGCGCGGCCCAAGGAAAGTTCTCTGCTGGCCGAGTTCAGCCGCGACCTTACCCAGGCCGCCATGGATGGCACACTCGACCCCCTGATCGGGCGCGATTTCGAACTGGAGCGCGTCGTGCAAATCCTCTGCCGCCGCACCAAGAACAATCCGGTGCTCATCGGCGAGCCGGGCGTGGGTAAAACCGCCATCGTCGAAGGGCTCGCGCAGCGTATCGCCGATGGCGATGTCCCTTCCTTCCTGGCCGATAAGCGCATCCTGGCGTTGGACCTTTCCCTGATCGTAGCCGGAACCAAATACCGCGGCCAGTTTGAAGAGCGGCTGAAGACGATCATGAAGGAGTTGATGGAAAATCAAAACGCCATCATCTTCATCGACGAACTGCACACGCTCGTGGGCGCGGGATCGGCGGAAGGCTCGCTCGATGCCGCCAATATCCTCAAGCCGGCTCTTTCCCGCGGCGAAATTCAGTGCATCGGCGCTACCACGCCCGCCGAGTTCCGCAAGTCCATCGAAAAGGACCGCTCGCTCGAGCGCCGCTTCCAGGCCGTGAAGGTGCCGCCGCCCAGCGAATCCGATGCCATCAAAATTCTGTTCGGCATCAAAGACCGCTACGAGAAATTTCATGCCGTGGCGTACACGGACGATTCCGTCGAAACCGCGGTCTTCACCTCCAGCCGCTATATTCCCGATCGCTATCTCCCCGATAAAGCGATCGACCTGATCGACGAAGCCGGCGCCCGCGTCAAACTCCGCCAGACCACCTTGCCCGCTGAACTGGCCGATATCCAGAAGCGCATCAAGTTCATCGTGCATCGCATGGAAAACGCCATCGCCAACCACGAATTCGAAAAGGCCCGCTTCTATTCGGATGAGGAGCGCAAAGAGCGCGAAAACATGCGCGCCCTGCGCGAAAAATACAACCTCGACGACACTTCCACCGGTGTCGTCACCAAGGACGATATCGAAGAAGTAGTGGCGCGCTGGACCGGCGTCCCCATGACGTCGATCAAGGAAGAAGAGATCACCAAGCTGCTGCGCATCGAAGAAGAGCTGCACAAACGGGTGATCAGCCAGGAAAAAGCGATTTCCGCGCTGGCCCGCGCCATTCGCCGCTCGCGCGCCGGCCTCAAAGCCAGCAGCCGCCCGGCCGGTTCGTTCCTCTTCCTCGGCCCCACCGGCGTGGGCAAAACCGAAGTCGCCCGCGCCCTGGCGGCCTTCCTGTTCGGAAGCGAGAAGAGCCTCGTCCGCTTCGATATGTCCGAGTACATGGAAAAGCATTCGGTTTCGAAGCTCATCGGTTCGCCCCCCGGATACGTCGGCTACGAAGAGGGCGGCCAGCTCACCGAGCGCGTAAAGCGCAACCCGTACTCCATCATCCTGCTGGATGAAATCGAGAAGGCCCACCCGGATATTTACAACATTCTGCTGCAGGTCTTCGAAGACGGCCAGTTGACCGACGGCCTCGGCAACCAGGTGGATTTCAAAAACACCATCATCATCATGACTTCCAACCTGGGCGCGCGCTTCCTCGAAAAGCGGGGCCACCTCGGCTTCTCGGCTCCGGCGGGGGAAGGCATCCCCGGCAAGATCGAAGAGATGGTGCGGGGCGAAGTGAAAAAGGCATTCAACCCCGAATTCCTGAACCGCCTCGATGAAATCATCCTCTTCAGCTCGCTCAGCGACGAGGACCTGGTCCAAATCATCGAGCTGATGGTGCGCCAGGTCAACGCCAACCTGGTCGCCAAGCAGGTGAAGATTCGCCTCGCTCCCGAGGCTTCGAAATACATCCTGGAGAAGACCTGTGCCGATCGCAGCTACGGCGCCCGCCCGCTGCGCCGCGCCCTCCAGAAGTATATCGAGGACCCGCTTTCCGAAGCCCTGATTCAGGGCACCCTGCCGCGCCCGGCCGAACTCGAAGTCTACCTCGGCGACACCGGCATCTACTACCGCCAGGTGAATGCGGAAGCCGAAACCGTCACAGCCGGCGGGCCGGCCGAACCCGCCCCCGGCACGCTGCTCTACACGTTCTAAGCCCGGCGCGTCCCGACCCGTCGTTACGCGCCTTACCCGCAAGATCGGCCCGCGCCGCTTCGCTGAACCCGGCTACTTCTCGTTCTCGTCGTCTCCTTACCCCCGTTCGGTCCAGGACGAGCCCCGCATCCCACCGGAACAAAACATTACACTTATGTTGTGAAGAAAATCGGTTTTCTCTCATTCGGTCATTGGGCGCCCGTGCCACAGTCACGAACGCGGTCGGCGGCTGACGCGTTGCTCCAGTCGATTGACCTCGCCGTGGAAGCCGAACGCCTGGGTATGGATGGCGCCTACTTCCGTGTCCATCACTTTGCCCGGCAGCTAGCCTCACCGTTCCCGCTGCTCGCCGCGATTGGTACCAAGACCCGGCGGATCGAAATCGGCACCGCCGTCATCGACATGCGCTATGAGAACCCCTACTATATGGCCGAGGATGCCGGCGCTGCCGATCTCATCTCCGGCGGCCGGCTGCAATTGGGAATCAGCCGCGGTTCCCCTGAGCAGGTGATCGATGGGTGGCGCTATTTTGGGCACCAGCCGGTGGAAGGCGAGGACGATGCGGCCATGGGCCGGCGGCACGCCGAAAAATTTCTCGACCTGCTGCGCGGCAAGGGCTTTGCGCAGCCGAACCCCCGTCCGATGTTTCCGAATCCGCCAGGGCTCCTGCGCCTCGAGCCGTACTCGGAGGGATTGCGCGATCGGATCTGGTGGGGGACTGCGACCAATGCGACCGCGGCTTGGGCCGCTACGCTCGGGATGAATATGCAATCCTCAACTCTGAAATTCGACGAGACCGGCGAGCCGTTCCATATCCAGCAAGCCGCCCAAATTCGCGCCTTCCAGGCGGCGTGGAAGGAAGCCGGCCACGCTCGTGCTCCGCGAATTTCCGTCAGCCGCGGCATCTTCCCGTTGATCAATGACGCCGATCGTATCTATTTCGGGCGTACGGCTTCGGAACAGGACCAGATCGGATTTCTCGATCAAAACACACGAGCGATTTTCGGCCGTGGCTACGCCGCGGAGCCGGACGTATTGATTGAACAGCTTCGGAAAGACGAGGCGATCGCGGCGGCCGACACCCTGCTACTAACCATCCCGAACCAACTCGGCGTCCCCTACAACGTGCATGTTATGGAGGCAATTCTAACCACGGTCGCCCCAGCGCTCGGTTGGCGCTGAAGGCCGCGAGAGATCGCCCGGGTTGCGTTATTCCTGCCGGCGTCTCGCCCGGCATCTAAACCAACAACAAATAGACTTGATAGCGCAGCCACTCCGAGGAACGGATGCCGTCAATCAGCTCTCTCATGGAATCGCGGTTGCACGGATACTAGCGGATTTGGGAGGACTCATGGAGAAAAATCTAGTAAGCATGGGGCGATCTCTCCTCCGCGCGGCCGTTTTTACAGGCATCGGCGTCTTTACTGCTTTCGCGCGGACGCCGGGAGACGCCGGCCAACCAAACGCGCGCGCAACTTCGTACGAAAGACAAAACGTGCTTGCGCCCTCGAGACGAGATGTGCGCGCAGCCCAACGGAGACTGCGGCGTCAAGGCCTCTATCACGGCAAAATCGACGGGATTCTCGGTCCGCAAACCAGGGAAGCCCTCCTACGGTACCAGCGGCGGAACCGCCTCTACGCCGATGGCCGGCTGACGCGCCAGACCGCGGAACACATGGGCATCGCCAGGCCGGGCGTCTACTTCGAAACCGCCCGGTGGGAGTACGGCAATGTTGGACGGAATGTGGCAGGCGGTGCGACGGGGATGGTGAGCCAGTTCGGCCACGGCAAGGTGGTGCCCGGATTTACTGACCTCGGCAAGGGTGTGTGGGGTGGAGTGAAATCCGTTGGCTCGGCGACTGCAAACGGAGCCAAAGGTGTGTATCATGGCGTGGGCAGAGCCGTCACGGGGCGCGAAAGGCGGCCTGTCGGATCGTAAATTGTAACCGGCGGAGCCTCAAGTGCGACCCACCTGGCCTTGCGCGGCTTCCGCCACAGCCTCGCTCTCGCGCAGCGCAAGACGTTCCAGCGCTTCCCGCTCTACTAAAACAGCGCGCGTGAACTCCGCATTCTCGACCGCGCCGAGATTGGTGCTGGCGCAGGCGAGAATCGCGCGCACCGCGCCGGCTAACAGCAGGGCGGCGCCGCCCACATCGGCCGCAATGGCCCCACGCGCGAATGGCAGCGCCCTCCGGCAGAGATCGATGCCGGCCGCCGCTGAGCGAGCCGCGGCCAGCGGCGTTTCGATGGCGTGCTGTAACGCGGTTTGCGCATTTTGGTCGCGCTTCCGGCGCGCCTCCACATAAGCGGTGTACGCCACGGCGTCCTCCCCGGCCAGACGGACCAGGTTGTGCGCTTCCTGCGCTGCCGCTCCCAGTAATTCCCCAACTTCTTCCTCTTTGTATTTGCGGCCCGCGATCTCCAGCACGCCGTGCAACACGCGCAACGCCAGCGCCGCCGATGCCGCCGCCACTTCCACTACGCCAGTGGGACGCGCGTCTGTGATAAAACTGAACGAAGAGGACATTACTCAAGACTATGACGATTTCTTCTAGGGAGCGTCTGACCCGTCCGCTGATCCGCGAAAACGGTGGCCATCGTCCGGCAAGTTGGGACGAGGCCCTCGATCGCGTCGCCAAGGGTTTTGCATCCCAGCTCGCCAAGCACGGACCGGATGCGTTCGGCATGTTCAGTTGTTCGAAAACCACCAATGAGCTGAACTATGTCGCGCAGAAGTTCGTGCGGAGCGTGATCGGCTGCAACCATATCGATAGTTGCAACCGCACTTGACACGCTCCCAGCGTCGCCGGTCTGGCGGCGGTTTTCGGAGCGGGCGGGGGCACTAGCTCCTACCGTGAGATCGAAGAGACGGACGTCATCCTGCTGTGGGGTTCGAACGCGCGGGAGACGCACCCCATCTTCTTTCATCACGTTTTGAAGGGCCTGCGCAACGGCGCGCGGATGTTCGTAGTGGACCCGCGGCGCACGTCCTCGGCGCGGTGGGCCGACGTGTGGCTGGGCTTGGATGTGGGCACGGATATTTCGCTTGCCAACGCTATGGGTCGTGAAATCGTCGCCGCCGGGCTCACCCACCCGTGGTTCATCGAGCACTCGACGAGCGGATTTGAAGCCTATCGCGAGTGCGTCGAGAAATACACGCTCGAGCGCGCGCAGCGCGAAACCGGTGTGCCGGCCGAAATCATCCGCCAGACCGCTCACGCCTATGCTAAGGCCGAGCGCGCCCAGATCTGCTGGACGCTCGGCATCACCGAACATCACAATGCCGTCGATAACGTAGTGGCGCTCATCAATCTCGCCTTGCTCACCGGCCACGTGGGCCGCTATGGCAGCGGCGTCAACCCTTTGCGCGGCCAGAATAATGTGCAGGGCGGCGGCGATATGGGCGCTATTCCCGATCGCCTCCCCGGCTTCCAGCATGTCGAAAACGACGAGCTGCGCGCCAAATTCGAGCGCGCCTATGGCGTCAAAATCCCGGCCAAGCGCGGCCGCAACCTCAGTGCCATGTTCGAGGCGATGGAACATGGCGAGATGAAATTCTGCTACGTGCTGGGCGAAAACCCCGTCGACAGCGAAGCCGACCGCAACCGCTGCACGCGCCTTATGGGCGGGCTGGAATTCCTGGTTGTGCAGGACCTCTTTTACACCAAAACCGCCGAGCTGGCCGACGTGGTTCTGCCCGGAAGCGCGGGCTGGTGCGAGACGGAAGGCACCGTAACGAATAGCGAACGCCGCGTCCAGCGCGTGCGCGCGGCCGTTCCCATGCCGGGCGGCGTCCGCGACGATATCGAAGTCATTTACGAAATTGCCCGGCGCATGGGCAAGGATTGGGGCAAGCCGGACGCGGAGAGCATCTGGAATGAGCTCCGCACCCTCAGCCCCATGCACGCCGGCATGAGCTACAAGCGCCTGGAAGAATCCGGCGGCATCCAGTGGCCCTGCTACGACGAAAACCATCCCGGCGAACTGTTCCTGCACAGCCGGCTCTGGCAGGACCCGCTGATCGGGCCGCGCGCGCCGTTCCACGCAGTGGAATACGCGCCGCCGGTCGATCGGTTGGACGAGGAATTCCCTCTGCGGCTCACCACCGGCCGCCGCCTCGATTCCTACAACACCGGCGTGCAGACGCAGGGTTATCACTCGCCGCTGCGGCGCCCGGAGGCTTTGGACCTCGCCCCCGAGGACGGCCTGCGATATCGGGTCAGCGAAGGCGAGAAAGTGCTGGTCACGTCGCGCCGCGGCTCCGTGGTGGCGCCGGTGCGCTTCGATCCCGCGTTGCGCCCCGGCCTGGCCTTTCTCTCGGTTCATTTCCACGACCAGGTAGCCACCAACGACCTTACTATCGATGCGGTCGATCCCAAATCCGGCACCTCGGAGTTCAAAGCGACCGCCATCCGGATTCAGAAAATTCAGGAGAACTAATTGGATATCCATCTCACCGGCGACCGGCCCACCACTGAAGAGAGGGCTGCGGTCGACCGGGAACTGGGTGCGCCGGCCTCCTTCTGGGAAGGCGGCGAGCGGCAGGCATTCCAAGATGGCCGTGTCGCGTTTACAGGACAGGAATCGCGCTCGCGCCGCCACCTGCTGCTGCCCACTTTACATGCGGTGCAGGAGCATATCGGCTGGATCAGCAAAGGGGCGGTGAATTATATCGGGCAGCGGTTGGATCTGCCGCCCGCCGAAGTGTATGGCGTGGCCTCGTTCTACGGCATGTTCGCGCTCGAACCCCGGCCCCCGGTGGTCGTGCATCTTTGCGAGGATATCGCCTGCATGGTGGCCGGCGGGCCGTGCTCGCCCGCCAACCTCGAATTGCCCAACGTTTCCGTCCAGCACAGCCCCTGCCTGGGCCTGTGCGAACGCGCGCCGGCCGCATTGGTCACCGCCGCCGGCAAAACTCCGCGCGCGCGCGTGGTCGCTCCCGCGACTCCGGAAGCTCTGCGCAATACCATTCAGGACGCCGTCAATGGAGCGCTTCCCGAAAAACCTGATGTTCTCCGCATCGCGGTTTCCGTGCCGCAAGCCGGCCAGCCGCGGCTTCGCCTGCTGCGCCGCGTTGGCAAAATCGATCCGGCCGATATAGACGATTACCGCCGCCTCGGCGGCTATGAAGCGCTCGGCAAAGCGCTCGATATGGGCGCGGACGCCGTTCTGCGCGAATTGCTCGACTCCCGCCTGCAGGGCCGCGGCGGCGCCGCGTTCCCCACCGGCAAGAAGTCCGAAGCGCTGCGCGTGCAGATCCCGCAAGGCAAGACTCACTACCTCGTGTGCAACGCCGATGAATCCGAGCCGGGTACTTTCAAAGACCGTATTCTCATGGAAGGCGATCCTTTTGCGGTGATCGAAGGCATGTCGATCCTGGCGCTGGTCACCGGCGCGCGCAAAGGCTACATCTACATTCGCGGCGAATATCCGCTGGCCGCGCAAACCCTCGAGCGCGCCATCCGGTCGGCTCGCGCTCGCGGCCTGCTCGGAAACCGGATTTTGGATCGGGATCTCCAATTCGATATCGAACTGCGGCGCGGCGCGGGCGCTTATATCTGCGGTGAGGAAACCGCCTTGTTCAATTCCATCGAAGGCTATCGCGGCGAGCCGCGCAACAAGCCGCCCTTCCCCACTCAGGCCGGCCTGTTCCGCAAACCCACGGTGGTAAACAACGTGGAGACGCTGGTGAACGTGCCGGAAATCGTCCGCATCGGCGGCGCCGCGTACGCCAAAATCGGCACGGCGCAATCCTCCGGCTACCGTCTGTTCTGCCTCTCGGGCCACGTCATTCGGCCGGGAGTTTACGAGGTTCCCTACGGCGCCACCCTCCGCCACATGATCGATCTGGCCGGCGGGGTCGGCGGTAACGGCAGGCTTCAGGCGGTTCTCCTCGGCGGCGCCGCCGGCGCGTTCGTCGCTCCGAAAGAATTGGATACGCCCCTCACTTTTGAGGCCACGCGAGCCATCGGCGCAACGCTCGGCTCCGGCGTGGTTATGCTCTTCGACGACAGCGTCGACCTGCGCCAAATCCTGCTGCGCATCGCCTCTTTCATGCGCGACGAAAGCTGCGGCCAATGTGTCCCCTGCCGCGTAGGCACCACCCGCCAGGAAGAGGTTCTGCGCCGCCTGATTTCGGGGCACCCGTTGGGCCCTGTATCCGCCGAGGTGCAGCTCCTCCGCGAAATGGGCCAGGCCATGCGCGACGCCTCGATTTGCGGATTGGGCCAGACCGCGTCGGCCGCGCTCGAATCCGCCCTCACTCGTTGGACTCTGTTTTCATGATCGAAGCCCCTCCCAATCACGTCACAACGCCCCTCGCCGCCCCCGTTGCCACCATTCCGGTTCCGCGCGGGCCTGTGCCGCAAGCTCCAGCGCGCTCGCGCCGTGAAGTCGAGTTGACTATCGACGGCCGGAAAGCCGCCGTTCCCGAAGGGTCCACCATTCTCGAAGCCGCCCGTTCCCTTGGCATCGATACTCCGACGCTTTGCTTCCTCGAAAGCCTCACGCCCGTGAATGTCTGCCGTGTGTGCGTCGTGGAACTCGAAGGCTCGCGCACGCTGGTGCCGGCCTGTTCCCGCAAGGCCGAGCCGGGTATGGTGGTCCTCACCGATAGCGAGCGCGTGCGTTTGAGCCGCAGGCTCGTGCTGGAGTTTCTGGCGTCGTCGGTGGACGTTTCCACCGCGCCCATGTTCCGCCGGTATCTGGAGCGCTACGGCGCGCGCCCGGAGCGTTTCGGCGAAAGCCGCGCCACCGTGGCCCAGCCGGTCAAAATCGATAACGACCTCTACGTCCGCGACTACTCCAAGTGCATTCTCTGCTACAAGTGCGTGGAAGCCTGCGGCGTGGATGCGCAGAACACCTTCGCCATCGCCGTCGCGGGCCGCGGCTTCGGCGCGCATATCGCCACCGAATACGATGTGCCCCTCCCCGATTCCGCCTGTGTCTATTGCGGCAACTGCATCGGCGTCTGCCCCACCGGCGCGCTGATGTTCAAGACCGAATTCGATATGCGCCAGGCCGGCGCATGGGACGAATCGAAGCAGACCGCGACCGATACCATTTGCCCCTATTGCGGCGTCGGCTGCGACCTCACGGTCCACGCGCAGGAGGGAAAGATCGTGCGCGTCACCTCCCCGCTCAATCACAGCGTCACCCACGGCAACCTGTGCATTAAGGGCCGGTTCGGCTGGCAGTTCGTGCAGATAGAGAAGCCCAGGAAATCGGAAGCGGGCGCCGGCTAGCCGGCCACCTTTACCACCACCTTTCCCAGCGGCCCTTGCGCCAGCCGCGCAAATGCCTGCTTCGTCTCTTCGAAGCCAAAGACGCGGTCGATCACCGGCCGCTTCTTCATCGCATGCAGCCGGTCGACAATCTCTTGCCACGTGGCCTGCGCGGCCGGCGGGGAGAAGTCGCTCACGGCTACGCCGCCGATGCGGTTTCGCCGGAAGAACAGGCTGGCGGTGTTGAATTCCGGCACTGGGCCGGCGCTGCGCCCAACTACACTCACGCGTCCCATGTAGCCCAGCATCGCGATCACCTCGTTAAAGAAAGCGCCGCCGATATTATCCACCGCGATATCCACGCGCTTCGGGGAAAGCGCGGTCAGAACGAGCTTGCGCAAGCCGGGGTCCGTCGGGTCGAAAACGAAATCCGCGCCCAGTTCCTTGAGCTTCGCGCCCTTCTCCGCGCTGCGCGACAGGGCCACCACCGTAAGCTCCATCGATTTCGCCAGCAGAATGGCGGCGATGCCTACTCCGCCCGAAGCGCCCGTAACCAGAACCACCGAACCGGCAACGGGCGGGGCGGGTGGATCGTTCCACTGGGTCAGCGCCTGGTAGGCGGTGAGGAACGCCAGCGGCGCTCCAGCCATTTCTTCGAGCGACCACCCCTTCGGCACCGGGGCAAGGCTCGCCGCGGGCGCCACGGTTTTCTCCGCCAGCGTGCCCCAGACGCTCACGCCCACATCGCAGCGCAGCACGCCTACCGTATCGCCGGGCTTTAGGTTTTCCACGCCTGGCCCGACGGCCAGCACCTCGCCCACGCCATCTCGCCCCAGCACGTGCGGCAAGGGCGGATTGGCAGGGTACATCGCCTTCGCCAGAAACGCATCGGCCGGATTCAGAGCCGCGAACCGCATCCGCAGCAGCGCCTCTCCCGGCCCCGGTTGCGGATCGGCAACCTCGCCCAGTTCCATCTTCTCCACGCCTTCGAACGATCGCATCAGCCACGCGCGCATGTTAGCCATTCTCGCATGGACCGCGCGCCGCTCACGCCTAAATGGACCGCACGCTCATCGCCACGATATCGCCGATCTCGATCGCTTCTTTCACGACGAACGGCTCGCCGTAGCGCACGCCGATCAGGTTGCCATAGAATCGCGCGATGGCCGCGAGGCGCTCGCGGATTTCCTGCTCGCCGGGAAACAGGCCCGCGCCTTCCATGCCGCCGCCGTACTGCGACGTGTAGCTGAGCAGCGCCGCCATGCGGCGCTCGAACTGCGCGCTGATGTCCACGATGAAGGAAGGCTTCACGTCGGCGTACAGGCTGGAATAGAGAATTTTAAACGGCCGGTGCGGCTCCGATTGCGGATCGAGCTTTTTCAACCCCGCCAGGAAGCAGGCCTCGAAGCCGAGTTCACCCGCCCGATAGTGGTCCGGATGCCGCGCCTGCCAGTACGGCAGGATCACCACGCGCGGCCGCAGTTCCCGCAGCTTCAGCGCGAGCGCCGTGCGTGCCGCGAGCGAATTCTCCAGGCGGGCATCGGGCAGGCGCAGATTCCCTCGCCACGCAAGCCGCAGATGCCGGGCGGCGGCTTCGGATTCGCGGACGCGCTCCTCGGGCGTCCCGCGGGTGCCCATGTCGCCCGCCGTGAGGTCGAGCACTCCCGCGCGGTATCCCATCTCGGCCATGCGGAGCAGGGTGCCCCCGCAGGTCTGTTCCACGTCGTCGGGGTGGGCGGCAACCGCAAGCACGTCGAGAGCCATGGCTTCGCTTACCAGTACAGATCGCGCCGGCGCGTGTAGCGCATCTCGGGACGCAACAGGTAAATCAGCGCGATACCCGAAAGGAAGCCGCCTACGTGCGCGAAGAACGCCGTTCCGCCCTGCATCATCTGCTGTGTGCTCAGGCTTTCAAAGCCGCCTACAAATTGCAGGAAAAACCAGTAGACCAGCATAACCCACGCGGGGATATCGGCCATGGTAATGAAGACGACGATGAACACCAGAGTGCGAATGCGGGATTGCGGAAACTTCACCATGTAGGCTCCCATCACTCCTGCGATCGCTCCGCTCGCGCCCACCATGGGAACGCGCGAGAAGGGGTCGAAGAAGACCTGCGTAAAAGCCGCCGAAATTCCGCAAAGCAGATAAAAGGCGAGGTACTTGGCGTGGCCGAGGATATCTTCTATGTTGTCGCCGAAGACCCATAAGAACCACATGTTGCCGAGCACATGCATCCAGCCGCCGTGCAGAAACATCGAGGTGATCACGTTAGCGAACCGGAAGCGGTCGGGGATGAGGGCATAGTGGTTCATGAAGGCGTTTTGCGAAAAGGGGTCGAGCGAGAACTCGTACAGAAACACCACTAAGTTAAGGACGATGATACTCACCGTCACGATCGGCTTGGAGTAGCTCGGCTGGGTGTCGCGGATGGGGAACATTTAGCGGAGGGCGCCTTGCCCACAGGATATCAGAGCGCTAGTCACCGCCCACCACCAGCGAGACCGGAATGGTTTTGACGTTCGCAGCGTCCGGCATGGAAACGACCAGCGAGCCGCGATACGTGCCGGGCTCCAGCTTCGAGGGATCGGCAGCCAGCGTCACCGTATCCCCGGTCAAAGCGGAATTGGCCGCCGGAGTTCTGCCGGTATTCAGATGGACTTCGAGCCAATCGGCATTCTGCTTTTCGACGCGATAGGGGCGATCCGGCCAGGTGCTCGAAACCAGCATGGAGCGGGGCGCGGGCTTCTCGCCGGGAGCTTTGCTGGTGAAGGTAATTTGCTCGGGCGAAGCCTCGAGGATCGGCTTGCCGGTCACTTCCACCTCCCAGTTGCGTGTCCGGCTGATGCATCCATTCCCGGTGCGCACAGTAAAGCGAAAGTTCCCGGTCTGCGCCGGCACTCCTTCGAGGCCAAGCATGGTCAATTGAAGTCCTGGGGGCAAAGCGCCGCCGGCGAGGGCCAGCACTTCATCGGCTACCGGGTGGCAGCGCGGGTCCGCGTGCCAGTCGAGAGAGGCGCGGTAGGGAACTCCTTTCGCGGCCACTGGCAAGCGGCTCGCTTCGCTCTGGCTTGTGTTCCCGCGGCGGCTCTCCTTGTTCCGCAGGCATTCCGGGCCGCAGGTTTTGGCGAGTAGCATCGCCTCCACCACGCGCTCGGAGATGCCGTGAGCGGCGAGATCCACCAGCGCATCGGCATTGGTGTCGAAGCGGTTCGGTTTGGCCGCCATCATCTCGACGATGGTCCGCTCGCTGTAGCCGGCTTCGGCCAGCGCTACTACATCGCCGTTGACCAGGAACTGGCGCACCAGCGGAAGTTGCTGCGCGGCCAGAGCCAACGGGAGGATCAGGCAGGATTGGATAACGCTCTTCATCGGTTTCATCAGATCTCTTATCGGACACATTCAGGCAATTCGCCTAGTCCAAATATCCACGCTTCAGCCGATATATTTGTTGGGACGAACTTATGCGCGCATTCTCCTTGCTTCTACTTCTCTCGATCCCCCCGGCCGCCTTCGGGGCCGATGCTGCCGCTCTTCCGCCGGACATATTGACCAACGACGGAATCGTGCAATTATCAAACGCCGGCTTTTCGGATGCCTTCATCGTGCAAAAGATCCTGCTGAGCCGGACCAAGCTGGATACGACGGTCGAAGGCTTAGCTTTCCTCCGACGCCATTCCGTATCCGAACAGCTAATCCAATATGTGATGCAGCACGAGGCACAGCCTGCGATCGCCGCCGGAGTCGCACAGTCCGCTCCGCCTGCTTTAGTCCGCATGAAGGTGGTCAAGGCGAAACTGCTGGTGCCCATGACCGGGGAACCGGGGCGGTCCGGCCTGTTCCATCGCGCGCCGTACTATGCCGTTTCCCAAGCCCTCACGGGGCCGGCCTCTCCGGCGTACTCTCTGCCGGCGCATCCCCTTCTCCAGTCGCCTGTGTTTCCGGGCGCGGGCGCACCCGTTACCACCCCGGCCGAAACTCAGTCCTTGTGGCTCGCGGTGCGCTGAGGGCGTCGGCACAATCGAAGTTGCGCCTGAGCCGGCGACCATTCCGCGGCTGGTTCCGGCGCTGGCTGCTTTCTGGTGGCCCAAGCGCGCTACAGCTCCGAAAGCCCCTTAAGCTCTCCGGTGCTATCGCCCAGTCTCTCGGTACGAACGCCCAGCTTATCGAGCAGCGTCAACTGCAAATTGGTGAGGGGCGTATGTTCCGGATACACAAGGTGACGGCCGCCCCGGAGCGTGCCGCCGCCTCCGCCCACCAGAATGGTAGGCAGAGGACCGTGCGTGTGGCGGTCGCTATTGCTGATGCCGGAACCGTAGAGCAGGATTACGTGGTCCAGCAGAGAGCCATCGCCATCGGGAGTGTTGCGCAGTTTACCCAGGTATTCCGCAAACAGGCCGATATGGTAGCGCTGGATCTTGGCGCATTTTTCCATCTTCTCGGGGATGCCCTGATGGTGGGTGAGCGGATGATGCGGCTCGGGCACACCGATCTGCGGATAGGGCCGGCCTGTCTGCTCGCGGCCGTACATGAAGGTGGTGACGCGGGTCAGATCGGCCTGGAATGCCAGTAGCTGCAAATCGTACAGGAGGCGCACCTGGTCTTCGAACTTTTCCGGAATTCCGGCCGGCCGCGCCACATCGGGCAACGCCTTGGAACTTTGCTCTTCGGCTTTCTGAATGCGGCGTTCCACATCGCGGAGCGACGCCAGATAGTCGTTCATCTTGCGGTTATCGGCCCGGCCGAGTTGCCGCTGTAACTCATTCACGCGGTCGCTCACGGAATCGAGCAGGCTCCGATCCTGCTTCAGGCGCGAAGCCCGCACGCGCGGGTCGGTGCTGTCGCTCGAACCGAACATGCGCTCAAAGAGCACCCGCGGATTGTTTTCGGCCATTAGCGGCAAAGTGGGAGTCAGCCAGGAGAGCGTGCTGCTATAGGCGCAGCTATAGCCGAGATCGCAGGAGCCCAGGAGGCTGTTTTCATCGGCGGTCATCTGCAGCGAAGAAAGCTGCGTTTCCCGCTCGAAAGCTTTGGCGGCGATCTGGTCCATGGAGACGGCATTTTCGACATTGCTATCCGATTTCTTTACATGCACGCCGGTGAGATACGAGCCGCAGGCGCGGGAGTGGTCGCCGCCGCCATCGCCCAGCGCCTCGGCCTGATCGCTGAACAAGCCGGTGACGACGATCAGCTTGTCCTTAAACGGTTCGAGTCCTTTCAGAGTCGGCGAGAGTTCGAAATCGGAGCCGGCGCCCTTCGGCAGCCATTGGTCGTAAATGACGCCGTTGGGATGATAGACCACGCCGAAGCGGCGCGCCGGCTGTGTGGAAGCGGCCGGGGCGAAGGCCGGAATCATGGCATCCAGCAGCGGCAGCGCGACGGCCGTGCCCATTCCGCGGAGCACGGCGCGGCGCGAAATCGCCTTCTTGGTCACGAACATGGTCATCTCCTCAGTAAACTTTAGCGCCGGCAGTTTCCGCCGCCTGCGCCTTTCTCATCTGAAATGGCACGCTCTTTACGATCGCCAATACGAGCGAGGACCAACGGTAATTGCCGGCCGCCGCTTCCCGGTCGATGGCGCGGACCGTGGGAGCGTCGTAATATTCGAGGCCGCGGCCCAGCGCGTAGGTAAGCAATTTCTGAGTGACGGCTCCGATGAACTGCGTCTTTTGCGCCAGCAGCGCCTCGCGCAACTGGCGTGGCCCGTTGACGTGGGTTCCATCCAGCAGGACGCCCGAAGCGTCGATGGGCTTGCCGGCATCGGTGGTACGCCATTGGCCGATGGCGTCGAAATTCTCCAGGCTCAATCCCAGCGGGTCCATGCGCGCATGACAGCTTGCGCACACGGGATTGGCGCGGTGCTTTTCCAGCATCTCGCGCACTGAAAGAGGTTGGCCTTCCTTATTGCTATCTTCGAGCGCGGGAATGTTGGGCGGCGGCGCGGGCATGGGCGCGGCCAAAATATTTTCGAGCAGCCACTTGCCGCGAATGGTAGGCGAAGTGCGCGTAGTGTAGGAAGTGACGGCGAGCACGCTGGCTTTGCCCAGCAACCCGAAGCGGTTCGGGTCCGTCAGCTTCACGCGGCGGAAATGGCTGCCATAAATTCCGGTAATTCCGTAGTGGCGCGCCAGTTGCTCGTTGAGGAAGGTCTCGTCGGAAGTCAGCAGGTCGGTTACGCTGTGATCTTCTTCCAACTGCGAATCCAGAAACAGCTCGGTTTCGGTGACGAAGGCGGAACGGAGATTGTCATCGAACCAGGGAAACCTGGTGCCATCCGGATTGAGCAGCCAGACGTTGCGAATCTGCAGCCAATCGGAGAAGAAATTCCCGACGAGGTTGGCGCGGGCGCGGGGATCGGCGAGCATGCGGCGCACCTGTTGTTCGAGCGTGCCGGGTTCATGCAGCTTGCCTTGGATGGCGAGTTCGAGCAAGGAATCGTCGGGAATGCTGCCCCACAAAAAGAATGAGAGGCGCGAAGCCAACTCCGTGTCGGGAATGCGGTAGACGCTTCCGGGCGCTACGCCGGCCGGATCCGCTTCGATACGGAACAAAAAGTCGGGGCTTACGAGGACGCGCTCGAGCGCGGCGCGAATGCCATCGTCGAAACCGCCGCTGGCGTTAGCCTGCTTATCAGAGCTCCGCGCCTGTTTATAAAATGCGAGCAGCGTGCGGATGTCTTCATCGGTGGCGGCGCGGCGGTAGGCGCGCGTGGCGAGCCTGGTGACGATCTTGGTGGCGCAGGGAGTCTCTTCCGCGACATTGGCCGGCCGGCATGCGAACAGGAGGCGGCGGCTGGGCGAATCCAGCGGTACCTGACCGTTATAGGGGCCGCCGATCCATAACGAAGCAATGCCGATGGGCGAGTTGGCGTTGTCGGAGGAGCGGCTGAATAGGGGCAGGCGGTCCGGCCCGACGCCTTCCGGCTCGGCGTCGTCCGTCTTGAGCATGGTGGCCATCACCTGGTGCAAGCCGGCTTTCACGGGTACGCGCGCCTGCAGCGCCTCGTCGCCATCGTATGCAAATGTTTTGGTGGGCGCTTTGCCGCCGCCCAGGGTGAATTGCGCCACACGTTTTCCATCCAGGCGCACTTCAAATTGCGTGGGCACATTGAGGCCGCGGATGACGCTGTCCCAGGCGCGCTGCAGCTTGATTTTGAAGACGTATTCGGCATCCAGCGGGAAATAATGGCTCGCGGCGACGCCGCCTTTGGAGCCCAGCGGGAAATCTTCGCCGAGGCGATCGGTTTGGCGGAGGTAGGTTTGATCGTTGGCGTTGCCTTTGAGCGCGCCATAGCGCACGAAGGTGGGCGGTAAGTTGGGATCGCCCACGGCGCGGCGCGAAATGTAGGCGGCGGCGGAGAGATACCGGTCTAACAAGGCCGGCTGCATGGAGAGCGCTTCGGCGTTGTTTTCGAAGCCGAAGGCCTGCTCATCAGGCGGGAGCATCTGCCGCGGATCGATTTCAATGCCGACGAGATCGCGCACCGCGTTGGCGTATTCGGCACGATTGAGGCGATGCAGGCTGGCGGAACGGCCCGGATTGACGCGCGCCGCGGCGGCACGGTCGATCTCCGATTCGAGCCACGAAGCCACGCGGTCGTATTCGGCGTTATCTGGACGGCGGATGCCTGGCGGCGGCATGGCGCGACTGCGCAGCTTCACAATCACCTTTTCCCAGATTTCGGCCGAGTTGGCGGGATGGTCCGCATCGGCGCGTTCCAAAACGAGGCCGGCGGTTTTCAACTTCTCGCCGTGGCAGGAGACGCAGTATTTCGAGACCAGGTCGCGGGCGGGAGACTGCGCGAATGCCGCCGCCGTGAAAAGCACAAACAGCGGTGTGAGGCGTTTCATTGCTCCGCCCTGCACTTATTCTGGGCTTCGCAGGGATGCCCGAGCTTGGGATCGGCGCCATGCTTGAGCAGCAGCTCCGCGCCTTCCTTGTTATAGAGAACACCGCCCAGCCGGTCGCCCGACCCGTTGGCGGCCAGATACGGCGTGACACCCGCTTTGCTTACCGCATTGACGTTGACGCCCAGATCGATCAATTGCGCCAGCAGCTTGTTCCAGCCGCGGTAGGCTGGGCCGAAGAGCGCGTTTTCGCCGAAGGTGGTTTCGCCTTTCGGCTCGACTCCGAGGCTGAGCAGGAAATTCACCGTTTGGATGGCCTGCTGCTCGGTAGTGAGATCTTCGCCGATCGAACGATTCAGACCGGCGGCGGCCATGATGGCGGAAGCGTTGGTGGCGGTGAGGATTTTGGGGTCGGCGCCCGCATCGAGCAGAATGCGCATCATCTCCATATCGTTGGCGGCGGCGGCGAGGAGGAATGGCGTGGCTCCGGTGGCATCGAGATATCCGCCCGCAAACGTGGGCTGCGGCTTGGTCATGCGCGCGTTCACATTCGCGCCGTGAGCGAGCAGCGCCTTTACTAATCGCAATTTGGCCGCCCGGTCCCGAATGCCGGACATGGCATCTTCAAATCCGTACACCGGATTGGCCGTGAAGCTCTCCCAATTGCCGGCTGCCCAATGCAGGGGAGTGTAGCCGGCCGCCAGGATATTCGGATCGGCTCCATGATCGAGCAGATAGAGGGCGAGGTCCACGTGGCCGCGGAGCACGGCCACCAGCAGGGGCGTATAACCGACCGCGCCGACCGTTTTCGCAATTCCCAATTGAATGGTGACGCTGCCATCCCGCTTGTTGCCGCCCTCGGGGATCTGCGTCAGGGTGTTGATATCCATTCCAGCGGCGAGCAGAGCCTTTACGCTTTCGAGATCGCCCACGCGCGCCGCGAAATGCAACGCGGTGAATCCCTGCCTGGTTAACGCTTTGAGATCGGCGTGCGCTTCGATGAGGGCCTGAACCACAGCGGGATGGCACTCGGCGGCGGCCCACATCAGCGCCGTCTGGCCCTCCACAGGCTCTTTGGCATCGACCTTGGCGCCGTACTCCACCAGCATGCGCACGGCATCCGCGCTGCCGCTACGGGCACAAGTCATCAGCGGAGTTTCGCCGGTGGCGATGGCTGTGTTTGGATTTGCGCCGCCTTTCAGCAGCATCCGGACGAGCGCGGCGTTCCCATTAGTACAGGCTTCGGCGAGCGGCGTGGCGCGGAAATCGTTGGCGGCATTGGCATCGGCACCGGCATCGAGGAGCGCTTTGGCCGTTTCCGCATCGTTCCAATGCGCGGCCCAAAGCAGCGCGGTGGCTCCGTCCTCGGCGCGGGCGTTGACATCGGCGTGCCGGCTGGCGAGCGAACGGACGGCGATCCAGTCCTGGCTGCGCGCGGCATCCACTACGCTCGAATCGGACGCCGCCGCGGACGCGGCGGCGAGGAGGATTAGCAGCGGAAACGTTTTAGCCCTCTGGAACATACCCATTAGCAGCCTGGGGCGATTATATTCGATTCGCAAAACCAGCGGAAGCGGGGCATGGGGCGCTTGCCAACGAACTTGGGGCTGCCGGGCGGGCGGTCAGGCTGCCTGGCCGGGGACCTCCGGGGCGGGTTCTTCGTACTCTTTCACGAATTTGGAGAACAGCGGGCGGAGTTTTTCGGGGTAGTTGAGTTTGGAGGAGTAGACCAAGTCGTAACAATTAAAGGCAACGTTCCAAACCTTCTCCGGAACGTCGACCACTCGCATCGGGTTGCCGTTTTCGTCTTTGGTGTCGCGAAAACGCGCGGGTTCCGATGGCTGCCTGGCCAAGGCTCGGGCTTCTTCGGCGGCGGCTTGTTCGGTGGCGCGGCGGCGGTCTTTCTGCAATGTCTGGAGATCGCGGAGGGCGCGGTGGAAGGCGCGTTGGAAGCGGTCCTGGAAAAGGAGGACGGTGGTGAGCTGTTTGGTTCGGGGGTCGTCCGCGGCCAGGCTTTGGAGGAAGGCGTAATTGATTTCGGCGCGGATTAATCTCCACTGGGCGGCAAGCATATTTTCGAGGCAGATGCGCTCGGTGGGGGTGGCGGGCTGCCATTCGGATTCGAGGTCGTGGGCGAGCTGGTCGAAGTCCTCCTGGGATTCATCGGGGAGGACGAGTTGGCGGGCGCGGAGGCCGTGCTTGAGGGCATTGAGGCGGACGGCGGCCTTACCTTCCTGGGTGACGGGGCCGTGACTGAGTTTCGCGTTTTCGCGGTTGGCGGCGATTTGGTTTTCGGTTGCCATAAAAATTGAACGAACAATCCCAATTCCGAGGCCAGGGGCCAGGGGTCGGGAGCCAGGGGTCGGGCGATCGGCCCAGTTACGGTTTTGGGCAAGCGCGGCGCGACGGCCAGTTGCCCGGAAGGAGCCGGGAGTCAGGAGCCAGGAGTCAGAATGAGACCCCTGGACCTGCCGGCTCAAATTTGAACGAACAATCCCAATTTGGGACGGGACCGGGCTTTGACCGATTGCGGGGGCCTGGTTGCCCGGGGCCCGGTTGGCAGGCGGAAGCGCCTGCCCCACTTCGAAGATAACCCGGCGACCTAGAGCGGCCGGTTGGCGGGGTTGGTGGGGGTTCGATTAAGTACTGTGGTTTGAAGGGGATGGCGGGACGGAAAAAATTTTAAAATAATGTGAACGCAAATTTTCCCGATGCCAATCGCGACCTGGCGGCCGAGCTACTCAAAAATCGGCGCGACTTTTGCGAGCACTTCATCCACGATCGCGTCGGGCACGCTCTCGAGCCTCTTGCCGCCACGCGCCCTAAGATCGAGGGCACGCGGTTGGTCGCAGCGCACGACGCCCGTGGTCTCAGTTCCTGCCCCGGATAGCGAAACAGCGAAGCCCGCTGTTCGGGCGAAGCTTCCGCCGGTTGTGACCGGCAGGACTACCGGGACCTCCGTGACCCGGTTGAACGCTTCCGGAGAAACGATCAGCACGGGGCGGCGGCCTTTTTTCTCGTGTCCGGACGTGGGGTCGAGGTTGACCATCCAGATCTCGCCGCGCTTCATCAGATTAGCTCGCCGCCAGCCCGCCGGTTACCGAGCCATTCGCGGTCTTCCTTGCCGCGGCGCGCCTTCGGATCACATTGCGCAAGCAGTTCTTCAAGCGTGTAGCGCGGCTTCCGCCGCGGCTCGATGACGAGCCTCCCATTTTCCACCGCAACCCCGACCTTGGCGCCCGGCCGCAGGCGCAGAATATCGAGCAGCGCCGGCGGGACCGCCAGCATGATCGACCCGCCCACCTTGCGCAGATATGTCGTGTGCATGGCCATCCTCATTAGTTATATTTTAATATAACGTCACTATTAGAGGCCGATCCTCTATTGTTAGAGACAGAGCCGCGAAACATGGACCAACCGGCTCGCAAATAATGGGCACGGCATGGTAACACACGGACCGCTCCCTCCGCTCCCTCCGGTCGCGGCTCTGAAAGACCCGCAGTTCCCACTCCAATGTCGCGCATCCACACGACCGTGGTTGAACGGCGCGCCATGCTAGCATGAAATCTTCCAACTATTTTGATTCGAGCCGTCAAAGGAACCAGGGATTTACTGCCTCCGGCGACCACGGTGTGGAACCGGGTGGAGGAGGCCGCGCGGGCGGTGTTTCGCACGTACAATTACTCCGAGATCCGCACGCCCATTCTGGAAGAGACGCAGCTATTCGCGCGCGGGGTGGGTGAAGAGACCGATATCGTCACCAAGGAGATGTACACGTTCGAGGATCGGGACGGCGCCTCGCTGACGCTGCGGCCGGAGAACACGGCTTCGGTGATCCGCGCGTACATCGAACACCGGCTGGACCAGCGGCCGGGCGTGCAGAAACTTTACTACATGGGGCCGATGTTCCGGCGGGAGCGACCGCAGAAAGGGCGGTACCGGCAGTTCTACCAGATTGGGGCGGAGGCGATCGGCTCCGAGCACCCCATGGTGGATGCGGAAACGATCGCCATGGTGATCGAAGTTCTGGAGCGCGCCGGGCTCAGCGGTTTCCAACTGCTGGTAAATTCCGTGGGCGATGCCCGTTGCCGGCCGCAATACATCGCGCGGCTGCGGGAGGAATTGAAAACCGCGGCGCCGAATCTTTGCGGCGATTGCCAGCGGCGCGCCGAAACGAATCCGCTGCGCGTGCTCGATTGCAAAGTGGAGGCCGATCAGCCGATCATCGACAAGCTGCCCACTATTCTCGATCACCTGTGCGAGCCCTGCCGCGAACACTTCGACGCGGTGAAACGCTATCTCCGCGATCTGGGCATCGCCTACGAGGCGCGCCCGCGGCTAGTGCGCGGCCTCGATTACTACATGCGCACTACTTTCGAAGTGGTTCATGGCTCACTGGGCGCGCAAAATGCGGTGCTGGGCGGCGGGCGCTACGATGGCCTGGCGGAGGCGCTGGGATCGAAGGCGCATTCGCCGGGCATCGGCTTTTCGATCGGCGAAGACCGGCTGGTGATGAGCGTGGAAGAGGCGCAGCTCGTGGAGGCTTTAGACCTGCTGATTGCGCCGTTGGACACGCCGGCCTTGCGCCATGCCGCCGTGATGGCGCGCAGCCTGCGCAAAGGCGGGGCGCGCGTGGAGCTGGCGACGGAAGGGAAGCTGAAGCGGATCATGGAACTGGCCCATAAACTGGGCGCGCGGTTCACGCTGATCGTGGGGGAGAAGGAAATGGCGGCGGGCCGGTATGCGCTCAAAGAAATGGCCTCCGGCGATCAGCGCGATCTGACTTTGGACGAGATTGCCGCCGCGATTCGATAACCACCTACATATGGAAACTTCCGTTTCTCTGGATTTTCTCGGCGACCTGCAGCGCACGCACAACTGCGGAGAATTGCGCGCCACCGATGAAGGCAAGCACGCCGTGCTGATGGGTTGGGCGCACCGCCGCCGCGACCATGGCGGCGTGATCTTCGTGGACCTGCGCGACCGGGACGGCATCACGCAAG
Organism: Bryobacteraceae bacterium; assembly: GCA_035294665.1. Taxonomy (GTDB): domain Bacteria; phylum Acidobacteriota; class Terriglobia; order Bryobacterales; family Bryobacteraceae; genus PSRJ01. Next base: position 101,501 of record DATGKM010000029.1, read on the forward strand.
TGGTGTTTCATGAGGATCTCGAGCCCGCCGTGCACAAACGCGCGGAGGAGGTGCGGCCGGAGTACGTGATTGCGGTGGAAGGAAAGGTGGCGCTGCGCGGCCCAGCGGCCGTGAACCCGAACCTGGGCACCGGCCAGATAGAGCTGGTGGCATCGCGCCTGTGGATTCTGAATGAATCGCGCACACCGCCGTTTCCCCTCGAAGAAGAGGTGGATGTGGCGGAAGACGTCCGCCTGAAATACCGCTACGTGGATCTGCGGCGGCCGCACATGCAGCGCAATATTATTCTGCGCTCGCGGATTTCCTTTGCGACGCGCGAATTCCTGTATTCGCAGGGATTTCTGGAAATCGAGACGCCCTTCATGACGCGCTCCACGCCCGAGGGCGCGCGCGACTACCTGGTGCCCTGCCGCGCGCAGCCGGGGACTTTCTACGCGCTGCCGCAATCGCCGCAGATTTTCAAGCAGTTGCTGATGGTGAGCGGCTTCGAAAAATACTTTCAGATCGTGCGCTGCTTCCGCGACGAAGATTTCCGCGCCGACCGGCAGGCGGAATTCACACAGATCGATCTGGAGATGTCGTTTCCGCAGGAGGAACGGGTATTCGAGGTAGTGGAGCCGATGCTGCACCGCATCTGCGAAGTGGCGGGCGTGAGGGTGCAATATCCGTTTCCGCGGCTGACGTACGCGCAGGCGATGGAGCGGTATGGCAGCGATAAGCCGGATATGCGGGTGCCGCCCATGCATTCGGCGACGGACCTGATTCCCGACCTGGCCAACGCCGGCATGCCGCTGGTGGCGATCCACATTCCAACAACCGGCACGGCCAGCCGCAAAGAACGGGACGAACTGAAAGCGTTTGGACAGGAGCGCGGGCTGCGCGTGTATGACGATGCCAAACGGCTGGAGCGCGATTACCCGACCGGAATGGGGGAAGTGCGCGCGCGTTCGGGCGCGGGCGAAAACGACCTGCTGGTGCTTGCCACGTGGGCGGGCGAGCCGAAGGGGCATCGTCCGGAAGAGACCGTTTACCAGGCTTGCGGGCAGTTGCGCCTGTTCGCCGCGCAGAAATTCAACGACCGGCACAAGCTGCTCGACCCGCGCGATTTCCGGTTCCTCTGGGTGCTCGATTTTCCCATGTTCGAGTGGGACGAAGAAGAGCAGCGCTGGACCGCGGCGCACCATCCGTTCACTTCGGTGCATGACGCCGATATCGATAAGCTGGCCACCGACCCGGCGCATTGCCGCGCCAAATCGTACGACATTGTGCTGAACGGCGTGGAACTGGGTTCGGGCTCGATTCGTATTCACCGGCGGGATGTGCAGACGAAAGTATTCGAGGCGCTGGGATTCACCGAGGAGGAAGCCAGGCGGCGCTTCGGATTCCTGCTGGAAGCGTTGGAATACGGCGCGCCGCCGCATGGCGGGATCGCGCTGGGGCTGGACCGGCTGGTGATGATTCTGGCGGGCGAGAACTCGATTCGCGACGTGATTCCCTTCCCCAAAACCGCGCGCGGCAGCGACCTGATGTGCGACGCGCCCTCGACTGTGCCCGAGCGGCAATTGCGGGAACTGGGCATCGCGGTACGCGCGGTTTCAAAGTGATCGACCTGCTGATCTTCGACCTGGACGGCACGCTGATCGATTCGAAACTCGACCTGGCCAATTCGGTGAACGCGGCGCGCGCGCACATGGGGCTGGGACCGCTCGACCTTGCGCTGATTTCGAAGTATGTGGGGCACGGCGCGCCGGTGCTGATGCGCCGCGCGATGGGACCGGAGGCTTCGGAGGCCGAAGTTCACGAGGCGCTGGAATTCTTCCTGGACTACTACAATCGCCATGCGCTGGATGCGACCGGTTTGTATCCCGGAGTGAGAGAGCCGCTCGAGCGGCTGCGCGCCGCCGGCAAGCGGATGGCGGTGCTGACAAATAAGCCGGTAGGGACCAGCCGCGCGATTGTGGAGGGGCTGAACCTTGGGCCGCTGCTGTTTCAGGTTTACGGCGGCAACAGTTTTGCGGCGAAGAAGCCGGATCCGGCGGGGGTGCGGCAGTTGATGAACGAGGCGGGCATCGCGCCAGAGCGCACGATGATGGTGGGCGACACGGTGGTAGATATTCAGACCGCGCGCAACGCCGGCGTTTTGGCCTGCGGCGTGAAGTACGGCTTTCAGCCGGAGAGCCTGGAAAGCGTGCCGCCCGACCTGCTGGTGGACCGGATGGAGGAGCTGGCGGACTGGGTGCTGGGTGGCGCGCCTAGGGGTGGCTCAGGGGAATGGCTTCGCGGGGCCCGCGGCGGTAGATCCGGAAATCGGTGACCTGAGTGGCGACCACCGGCGGCCGCACGGCACGTGTATTCCTCATTTGAGCGCAGCGTGACACGGCAGGTCGAGTAGCCCAGGCGCCAAGCTTTTGGCACTCGCCGCACATATAATCAGCCTATGCGAATTTATTGGCTGCTGCCGCTGCTGGCTGTGCCGGCGCTGGGCCAATGGCTGCATTTGCCGGCGGCGGGGACGCCGCGGCGCCCGGATGGATCGGCGGACCTCACGGCGCCGGCTCCCAGGACGGCCGAGGGCAAACCGGATTTTTCGGGCATGTGGGTGGCGCGGGACGAACTGCCCTGCAATGTGAAAGAACGCGGGGTGCAATGCACGGAACTGGCGCTGACGCCGCAGGTGATCAATATCGCGGCGGGGCTTAAGGATGGCTTACCGTATCGGCCGTGGGCGGCCGCGCTGGTGAAGCAGCGGCGTTCGGTGGACGATCCGCACACCCATTGCATGCCGCCGAATTATCCGCGCGCGTGGGCGTTTCCGGAATATCAAAAGATTTTCCAGACACGCGGGGAGCTGGTGATTCTCCACGAATTCAACGCCAGCTACCGGCAGATTTTCTTCGATGGCCGCGGATTTCCGGACGACATGACACCGGCGTGGAGCGGCTATTCGGTGGCTCATTGGGAGGGAGACACGCTGTCGGTGGAATCGAGGGGATTCCGTGACGATAACTGGCTGGACACGACAGGCAACCTGATGACGGACGCGGCGACTGTCTGGGAGCGGATCCGGCGGCCCAACTTCGGCAGTCTCGAAATCGAGGTCACGGTGAACGACCCCAAGGCTTACACCAAGCCGTGGACAGTGACCATGCATGAGAAGGCTGTGCTGGATACGGAGATGATCGATTTCATGTGCCTGGAGAACAACAAGGATCTTGCGCACATGAAGCCTTGATGGCGCGGTTACGGAGAGCCAGTCCCGCTGAGACTTAGAACTGCTCGAGCGGTGGCGCGCGGCTTGCTGGGCTTGGCTGGATTTTGGGGGCGCCCGTGCGTACCACGGCTCCGGCAAAACACATGCCTGAAGTACAGAGGGATGCCACAACTACTCGCTGAAGAGGCGGTAAAAATTCCGCCGGCCGGTCTGAGCGGAGACTTAGCGATTCCGCCAGGAGCGGCAGGCGTCGTGTTGTTTGCGCACGGCAGTGGAAGCAGCCGGCACAGCCCGCGCAACCGGTATGTGGCGCGCATGCTGCAGCAGGGCGGCCTGGCGACTCTGCTGCTGGACCTGCCGACGGCGGCCGAAGAGCAGGTAGATCTCCGGACGCAGCACCTGCGTTTCGATATCGGCCTGCTGGCGGGGCGGCTCCGCGGCACGTAGCCGCTCCCACCCTGCTGATTGTGGGCGGCGAAGATCGTGTGGTCATCGATTTGAACCGCGAGGCCCTGGAGGAGCTGCGCTGCGACAAATCCATTGCTATTGTGCCTGGCGCTACTCATTTGTTCGAAGAGCCGGGAGCGCTGGAACAGGTTGCGAAATTGGCGCTCGGCTGGTTCAGGCGCCATCTCGGCGCGAGCCGCTGATTACCATGCCACCGCTGCAAAGCCCATTCGCCGGAGCAAATCGTTCGCGGCTCGGAAGGGATTTGGGGGGCGCAGAAAGACCGGCCCCTGACCGGTGATCGCCGCCGGATGGAAGTGGCGGACTATGTCCACTCTGCTTTGCCACGCGCCCGCGCTTTGGGCGGCGCTTTTGGCTCCGGAGGTATCGAATACGCCTTCGGCTTGGCGCCCCAGAAGGAGAAAAATCGCCGCACCGGAGGGCCTGCCCGCCAGGTATCTCAGCACGCGGCCGATCAGCGGCGCCCACAACGGAAAGTGGCGCCGGCATTGTTTTGGAGCGTAATTCGCCTGCGCAACGCTCACGGTGAGGCTGGTGTTGAGAAACAGCACGCCTTCGCGCTCCAGGCGGTCGAAGAACTCGCGCGGTGCTTCGAATGGAACAAGGCCGCGGCGCGCATCGGACAGAAGTTTCTTCCAGGCGCGGTCGCCGGCGGTATAGGCGCAGTCGCCCGTCCTCACGGCCATGATTGCGAGGACGATCCGGCGGAGACTGGCTGCTACCTGATGCGGATCTTCCGGCCATTCCGCCAGATTTGCTTGTTCGAAAGCGCGTCCCGTGGCCCAGGCGGGATTCGTATAGGGGTCTTGGCCTAAGATTACGGCCCGGACGGCATCGGGATCGGCCTGGTCAAAGACGCGGAACAGGTGAGCTTGTTCCGGGGCGCCCGGCAGGTGGCTTCCCTTACGGCCAGGGAGAATGATTTCGCCCGGCCGGAGATCGTGCTCCAGCGCCTCACTGCCCCAGTTCAGTTCGGTTCCCTCCAGCACGGCGCGCCAGCGGGCGCATAGATCGCGTTCCCATCCGGCGAGCATCGAGCGAAGGGCAGTCCGCAGCTTCACGAGTGCGAATCTGCATTTGAGCCGCCGCGGACGTGATGGAAACCGCGGCGGGCGCTCGTGCGGATTCATACATGGACCGGCGATTGCGGCGTGTTTTGTTCGCGGAGAGTATGGTGAGCACTATCCTGTTTGTCTGCTGATCGTGGAGGCGATGCGGACAACCACCAATGGCCTTGCCGTGGCGCGCCGGCTGGAGAGGCGCTATCCGGAAATGCGGGTTCTGTTCCTTTCCGCGCAGCCCGGCGCGGATTTACGCAGGCAAAAGCTCCTGCCTAAGGGCGCGCCGCTATTGCCGGAGCCAGTCGCGGCGGAAGATCCGCTCCATCAGGTAAAGCGGCTGACGGAAACCAAAACGGCTGTGGCGTCAGGGAACGCTCGTCCCCGCCGCCGCTCCCGCGCCGCGGGCGCGCGCCGCGCGGCTTGAGGAGTTCAATAGAATCGAAGGCATGAAGCCCATTCGCATTCTCCTGGCGGACGACCATGCGGTAGTGCGGCAGGGTTTCAAGATGATATTGAATGCGCAGGCCGACATGCAGATCGTGGGCGAAGCCGGGAACGGGCGCGAGGCCGTCGAGCTGGTGGAACAACTCAGGCCGGATGTGGTGGTGATGGACGTCGCCATGCCCGAACTGAACGGTATTGAAGCCACCAGGCGCGTCACCGACCTTTCTCCCCATACGCGCATCATCGCGCTCAGCATGCACAAGGATTCCGTGTACGTGCGCGAAGTGTTGCGCGCCGGCGCCCGCGGCTATCTGCTCAAGGATTCGGGAGCGGGCGACCTGGTATCGGCGGTGCGCGCCGTGGCGCGCGGCGAAGGCTACCTCAGCCCCGCCGTTTCCAATGCCGTGCTGGACGATTACCGCCGCCACGTAACCAATCCCATCGATCTGCTCACCAGCCGCGAGCGCGAAGTGCTGCAAATGCTCGCCGAGGGCAAAACAAATAAGGAAATCGCTTCAATTTTGAACTTGAGCGTGTACACGGTGGACGCCCATCGCGGGCGCATCATGGAGAAGCTCAACCTGCATAGCATCAACGAACTGGTGCGGTTTGCGGTGCGCAACGGCCTGATCGATTAAGCTAAGCGTGCGGGACCGGCGCAACGCGCCCCACCGGATGTCCGCCCACCGGACTATGGCGACCGAAGCTGGGCAATCAGGCCGGTGAGCACGGAACTGGAGGGGCGCGCGGCCGCGGCAGCCACGTTTTCCTCCCGCACCAGCTTTAGCTCCCGCGCAATTACCGGCACGTTGCGCGGCGCGCGGATTCCCACCTTCACCCGCGATCGCCCGATGTGCGCGATCACAATCTCTACGTCGTCGCCGATCAGGATCGTGTCTCCCTGCCGGCGCGACATCACGAGCATGCTAGGGCCTCTGACACCAGCGCATGCCGATGGGAATAGCTGGAATCCGGCGCAATGGCTTGCACCGCTTGCAAATTCTTCAGGTTGATTACCACGGGCGCGAGCAGGTTGGCGGTCGGGCCGCTGTTGCGCTGCACCGTTACGATCGCCAGACAGGCCACGTCTTCACCGATTTTCGGCTGCCTTCTCGCGGGCAGCCCGATGCTCTCCAAGTCCTCTTCGCTCATCGTCAGCCGGTAGTCCCTGTCTATCGACCGCACTGGCAGAGTAATGAAGCACAATTCGGCATCTTCCAGGCTTTGCAGGAATATCAGCGGCTGTGTTTGCGGGAACGTCAGCGCCAGAAAGCGCTTCCGATGTTCAAAGCCGGGAATTCCGTTGGGAAACTCCAATACCGATCCCGGCTGGTAGTCGATTTCTCCGAAGTCCTTCGATTTACAGGATGGCATGCCACCTCACACCGTAATGATCGGCGGCATGGGGGAAAAGCTTTAGATCCGTTCCCAACCGGATTTACGGTTTTGCGCGCGGCAGGGGCGGAGGCAGGGGAGCGGGGTTCTCGTAGCCGCGGGTTCCATCCTTGCGAATGGGGCCGGGACCGAAGCCCAGGTGCTCGCGATCGACGTTGTTTTCGCTGCACGAGTACTCGTGCAAGCTCTCATCGGCCGGACCCGCCACCCAGGTGCGCGAATAGGTAAATGGCCGGGTGTAGAATTTCGGATCGTCGATGAGCGTTTCCACGTGAATGTGGTTCGCGTCCGGCCGCGTCCAGCGTTCCACTACGTGCAGCGCGTCGCTGTGGGGATTGGCGTTTTCGTCAATCCACACTTTTTCATCTTTGAAGCCGGTGGAGTCGATGACCAGGGTGTCGCCATCCCAGTGGGCGATCTCCTCGCCAAAAAATGAGGGGTCCGGGTCCTCGGAATGCTTCAGGTTCTGGCCGATCGGAATCAGGCGGTAATAGCTATAGAAATAAAGAAAGGCAACTTTGTTCTTGCCCTGCAGCACTTCGAAAGGCAGGCCGCTGGCGTTGTGGCGCGGAATACCGCCGATGATGCACAGGCTCTCGGGGTCGATCGTGGCGGTGAGGTTGTGGTGGAGCGCAGCTTCGCCGGCGGGCGTGAGTGGCAGCTTCAAACCGGGCAGGTCCTTCGCGATATTCCCCACCGGAACCGTATCGCGCGTGCCTTTCCAATAGCCGCTCAGGTCCGGATGGCCATCGGCCGTGCGGGGCGCGGGCATCGGCTGGGCGGTTTTCACATCCACCTGGCTGAGGCTCTCGATATTCTGGGCGTGGCCGCCGGCTGCCAGCACCAGCGCGGCCGCCAGCCAGAGAGAATTCGTTCGGTTCAAGCGGCACCTCCGAAGGGAACGCCCCCCATTTTGACATATGTCTATAATCGGTAATACCAGGAGGGCCTGATGAGGAAACTTGCCTTGGCCGCCGCCGCGGCCGGCGCGCTGCTAGTGAGCTGGCCCGCGCGCGCGCACCATTCCTTCGCCGCCGAATACGACGCCAGCAAGGCAATCCGCTTGCGCGGCACCTTGACCAAAATTGAGTGGACGAACCCCCACTCGTATTTCTACCTGGACGTAAAGGACGAGCAGGGCAATGTAGTCAATTGGACCTGCGAAGCCGGCTCTCCCGGAGCACTGTCCCGGCGCGGGTTCAAACGGGGCGATCTGAAACTGGGAGACACAATCATTGTGGATGGCTACCCGGCCAAGGATGCATCGCATCTGATGGATGCGCGGCGCGTGACGCTGCCGGACGGCCGAATTATTTCGGGAGGATCGCCAGGCGATGGCGGCCCGGGCGACAACGGCCAGAACTAGCGCTCCAGCAATCCGCGCAGGTACTCTTCCACTGCCGGATCGCCTTCCGCCGGCGCCCACGCGGCGAACTCCTTATCGCTTGCCGGTTCCGACGGCCCCGGCTTCACTTCGAAGCAAACCGCGCGGCCGGTTCGCGCCAACACCGTGTGCCAGATGCCGGGCGGGATATCGATACCCCATACGGGACCTTCCGCCGATTCCGGCCCTAAGTAATGGCGCGCTTCAATAGAGCCATTACCATCGAAGACGATCACCTCGGCCTCTCCCTCTAGCACCAGAAATGTCTCGGCCTTGGGAGGAAATAAATGCCGGTGCGGCCGGATGTACGTGCCGCGCAACAGCACGTTCAGGAAACGGTGCGGATTATCCGCGGGTCCCGAGTGGAAGTTATAATTCATGCGCAGCCGCGGCGATGCCGCGGCGCGGTCCGCGATTTCGTCGAACAGGGTCTGGGTGATCAGCCGTACCTGGCTCATGGCTTCATCTTACTGCGCCCGCTCGCGATTCCCGCCGCAGCCTTTATGAGCGGGTTGCCCGGCGGCAGGCAACCGCATCTTATGCGCTGGGCAAGTGCGTCGAAAGCGTGGCAATCGACGATGGCCAGAGCCGGGTCAAAGGCCGCCATACTCACTGGTCCGCGGATTTGGGCGTGTATTGCACGATCAGGGAAATCCGCCGGTTCGAAGGGTCGGTGGGATTGCCGGGTTTGCGCAAGCGCTGATCGGCATAGCCGCGCACCTGCGTCACCTGATTGGCGCCCAGTCCGTTCGCCTGCATGAAGCGGCGGGCCATGTTGGCGCGGTCCGTCGACAATTCCCAGTTACCGTAATTTTTGTCCGAGCTAAACGGTTTCGAATCGGTGTGCCCTTCAATGGAAATTTTATTCGGCAGCTTGCCCAATTCCTGCGCCAGCTTCGCCAAAATCCGTTTCCCGCTGTCGGTGGGCGTGGCCACGCCGCTTTGAAAGAAGGTCCCCATGGCCGATTCGAGCAACTCCACCCGCAGGCCCTCCGGCGTTACGGTGATCTCGATGTTGTCTTTGAGCTTGCTGAATTCCGGCGATTTGCGGACGGTCTTCTCCAGCTCGTCCTTCAGCTTGTCGATGTTGTCTTCGGAAAGCGTGTAGCTGTCGCCCGCTCCCGTTTCTCCGCCGCCGATCTTTTTCGAAGTGCCCGTGGGATTGCGGAAATAGCCGCTCACCACTTCCTGAATCTCCTTGCTCGCGTTCATGAGCCAGAGCACGATGAACAGCGCCATCATGGCGGTGACGAAATCGGCGTAGGCTACCTTCCAGGCGCCGCCATGGTGTCCGCCGTGAGCGGCCCGCTTCTTAATCAAAATAATGGGTTGCGCGGCCATGGCTGCTCTCCTCTAGGCGGCCTGCGCCTCGGGCTGGCGCTGGCGGCAGGTTTTTTCGAGTTCGACAAAATCGGGACGCGCGTGGATGGGAAGCGATCGCCGTCCCGCCTCGACTGCCAGCAATGGCGGGATGCCTTTGTTGAACGCAGACAGAGTCACCCGCAGCATCTGATAATAGGCGCGCTCCGCTTCCAGAGTTTTGGCCATGCTCGATGCCAGCGGCCCAATTAGCCCGTAACACATCAAAATCCCTAAAAACGTTCCCACCAGCGCCGCGGCCACTTTGTGGCCGATCTCCTCCGGCTTGCCGCCCAGCGCCCCCATCGTAATTACCACGCCCAGCACCGCCGCCACAATCCCCAGGCCCGGAAGCGAATCCGCCACCGTGGTCAGCGCGGTCACCTGTTCGGTGCCGCCGTGATGGTGCGCTTCGATATCCGTCTCGAGCATCTGGTCCACATCGAACGGCTCCATGCCCCCGATCATGGTTGCGCGGAACGTATCGACAATGAACGCGCATACATGGTGATCTTTCTGAATCGCCGGGTGGCGCGCCAGCGTCTTGCTTTTGGAAACGTCTTCAACTTCCGCTTCGAGCGCAGCCACTCCCGATTTTCGCGCCAGGTCGAAGAACTCGTACAGCAGCTTTAAAGAGTCCAGGTGCCAGTTCTTTGTGTAACGCGAACCAGTGAACGCTCCCGCCAGTCCTTTTGAGATGCCGCTCAGCACCCGCGGAGGATTCGCGATCAGCAGCGTTCCCACCGCGGCGCCCCCGATGATCAGCAGCTCAGCCGGCTGCATCAGCACGAGCAGATTCCCTTTCTCCATCAGGAAGCCGCCGATGACGGCTCCGAACACTACGACTATGCCGATAATCGCAAACATCTCTTCTACTAATCGGTCCTCTAAGGCAAACCTATAGTGAAATGTAGCTCCAAGGAGCTAAAGGAGGTGCATTTACCCAGCCCTTATAATGGTAAGAGTTACAGCGAATCTTCCGGCCACCTGGTGATGCACCTTGAACCGATGCTCGAAAAGCCCCGGGGAGACTTCCGGGGCATAGCACCTGCCCGCGCCCGCAAACGCGCGCCCTGGCTGGCGATCACCGTTCTGCTGAGTTCGATCCTGATCGTCGCGTTCCTGGTTACTACCGGCATTCGAACCCGGCTTAAGGCCGCCACCGCCGTCAAACTGGAGACCCAGGAACTGGCAACGCCCGTAGTTTCGGTGATTCATCCGAAACTGGGATCCCTCAAGGATGAAGTCGTGCTTCCCGGCAATATTCAGGCGTATACGGATTCGCCCATCTACGCGCGCGCCAGCGGCTATTTGAAAAAGTGGTACGTGGATATAGGCGGCCGCGTGAAAGCGGGCCAGCTTCTGGCCGAAATCGAAGCGCCGGAGGTCGATCAGCAGGTGCTCCAGGCGAAGGCCTCCCTGCAGCAGGCCGAAGCCGCGCTCGAACAGGCGAAGGCCACCTATCAACAGGGTAAGACCAACGAGCAACTGGCGCGCGTAACCGCCGAACGCTGGCAAAAGCTGGCGGCGCAGGGCGCGGTCTCCCGCCAGGAAAACGACACCTACCAGGCGCAGTATCAGGCGGCCCTGGCCAATTCGGAGGCTTTGCAGAAGGCCATTGCCGCGGCCGAAAGCAATGTGGCCTCTTCCAAGGCGAACCTTTCGAGGTTGCAGCAATTACAGGGCTTCGAACTGGTGAAAGCACCGTTTGATGGCGTCATTACGGCCCGCAATACCGACGTGGGGGTGCTCATTAATAGCGGCAACGGCGGGGCCGCGCAAGAGCTGTTTCATATGGCCGCCACCAACCGCCTGCGCGTCTACATCAACGTCCCGCAGATTTACTCACGCTCCGCTGTTCCCGGAGTTACCGCCGATCTTACGCTGGCCGAGTTTCCCGGCCGCCATTTCAAAGGCACGCTGGTCCGCACGGCCCAAGCCATCGACACGAATACGCGCACGCTGCTGACGGAAATCGCCGTGGATAATTCTTCGGGCGAACTGTTGCCCGGCGCCTATGCGCAGGTCCATTTGCGGCTGCCGGACGCCGCGCCTTCGCTCGTTTTGCCGGTGAACGCGCTGATCTTCCGCAGCGAAGGCCTGCAGGTGGCGGTGGTCCGTCCCGGCGGCAAGGCGGAACTGGTCCCCATCACTCTGGGCAAAGATTACGGCACGGAAGTGGAAGTCACCTCGGGCCTCCAATCAAGCGATCTGGTAATTGCCAACCCGCCGGATTCACTGACGACCGGAACGGTTGTGCGCGTTTCCCAATAAACCGCTAGTCTGAAATAATGAAGCGCTCCGGCACCGCCGATCTGCCCCTGCACAACGGCCAGGTGCCGGCATGGCTGGCCGAGCGCATGACCCGGCTGGGGACGGCGATTACGGAAATCATCGTTCGCGACTACGGCCCATCCGCATTCCTTTCGCGCCTGAGCGACCCCTTCTGGTTTCAGGCGTTCGGCTCTGTGATGGGCATGGACTGGCACTCTTCTGGAATCACCACCTCCGTGATGGGCGCCTTGAAACGCGGCCTCAACCCGCGCGCCGGCGAATTAGGCATTTACGTGTGCGGCGGCCGCGGCCGCCACTCGCGCCGTACGCCGGACGAATTGCGTGCTATCGGCGAGTCCCGCGGGCTGGATGGCGAAGCGCTGGCGCGCACCAGCCGGCTCACCGCGCGCATCGATAATAACGCCATAGCAGACGGCTTCCAGATTTACCTGCATGCTTTCGTGGTCACCGCCGGGGGCGAATGGGCTGTGGTGCAGCAGGGCTTGAACGGGGCCAGCGGCTGGGCGCGCCGCTATCACTGGCACTCCGCCGCCGTCCGCGAGTTCACCGCCGAACCGCACACCGGCATCGCCGGAGAGCCCCAGGGCATCATCATGAACCTGGTGGACCGCGACGCGAAACCCGCGCAAAGCGCCATGCTCTCGCTGGTGCAGGAGCCGCCCGGCCGGACTCTTACCGAATGCCGCAAGCTCACCGCGCCCCGCCACCACGATGTCCGCGCCGAAGACGTGGATCTCAAACGCCTCGGCGCCGTTTTGGCCGCGGCTTACGAAAAGGATCTCCACGATTTTTCCGAGCTGCTGCTGCTCGAAAAGCTCGGGCCGCGCACACTCCAGTCGCTCGCGCTGGTGGCCGAGGTGGTCCACGGCGCTCCCACCCGTTTCTCCGACCCGGCCCGTTTCTCCTTCGCGCACGGCGGCAAAGACGGCCATCCGTTTCCGGTGCCGTTGAAGACCTACGATGAATCGATCTCCGTGCTGCGCAGCGCGCTGGACCGCGCGCGAGTGGGCGATCGGGAAAAACTCGATGGCTTTGCGCGCCTGGAACGGTTCACGCGCGTGGTGGAGGAACGCTGCCGGCCGGTGGCGGATTTTGCGGGCGTGGCGGCCCGGGAACGTTCGATTTCGGCGAGCTTGGATGGACGCGCGGTTACGCGCGCCGGGCAAAAGTCCGGCGGCAGGACAGAAGACCCGGCCCCACAAATGTCCCTCTTCGATCTCTCATGAACGCAAACGGAAAAGTCGCTCTTGTCACCGGCGCCGGCAGCGGCATCGGCCGCGCTGCCAGCCTGGCGCTGCATGCCGCCGGTTATTCGGTCGTGCTGGCGGGCCGCCGCATGGAAAAACTCGAAGCCACGGCCGCCACGGCTAATCCTCCGGATGAAAGATTGCTGGTGGTTCAGGCCGATGTCAGCCAGCCGGAATCGGTGAAGGCTCTGTTCGCCAAGACCATCGAGGTCTTCGGCCGCCTGGACGTGCTTTTTAACAACGCCGGCAGCAACGCCCCTGGCATTCCCATGGAGGACCTTACTTTCGAGCAGTGGAACAAGGTGGTGGGTGTGAATCTTACCGGCGCATTCCTGTGCGCGCAACAGGCCATCCGCATCATGAAGGCCCAGACCCCGCGAGGCGGCCGCATCATCAATAACGGCTCTCTTTCGGCGCACACCCCGCGCCCCAACTCCGCGCCCTACACCGCCAGCAAGCACGGCATGACTGGCCTGACCAAATGCATCTCCCTCGACGGGCGCAAATACGATATTGCCTGCAGCCAGATCGATATCGGCAACGCCGTGACCGAGATGACCGAGCGCATGGCGGCCGGGGTTCCCCAGGCCGATGGCAGCCGCGCGGTAGAAGCCCGCATGGAAATCCGCCACGTGGCGGAAGCAATCGTCTACATGGCCAACCTGCCGCTCGAAGCCAACGTCCAATTCATGACGGTGATGGCGACGAAGATGCCGTTTATCGGGCGGGGGTAGAATCGGCGGGGAGCAGCGCGTCGTTCAGCGCCAAAAGGCTATCCGCGGAGCGGTTGCCGGCCCTGGACTTGTGGCCCTGCTTGGCGACGTACATTCTCCGGTCGGCTTCAGCCAGCAGGCTTTCGGCATCGTCGCCATCGCCGGGGTGGAACGCGGCGCCCACGCTGATGGCCAACAGCGCTTCGCCGCAAACCTCGAGGCCGGCATCGTGGGCCACCTGTTCGAGACGTTTAATGGTGGGCGCCAGGTCCTCCGGCCGGAGGGCGCTCAAGACCAAAACGAATTCGTCGCCTCCCATCCGCGCCACATAATCGTACTCGCGGCAGTTCTGCTGCATGCCGGCCGCGACCAGCTTCAGAACTTTATTTCCTTCCAGGTGTCCGAAACGATCGTTGATCTGCTTGAAGCCGTCCAGATCGCATACCAGCACCGCAAGCGAGGACTTGGTGCGTTTTGCCCGCGCCAGTTCCGCATCGAGATGCAGAAACAAGGAGCGGGCATTGGGCAGCGTCGTCAAGGCATCGGTGGTCGCCGAGATGGCCGCCTCTTCGTACTTCAGCGCGTTTTCGATGGCCAGCGAGATCTTCGGATTGATGGCCTGCAGCACGCGCAAATGATCCTGCCGGAAAGCGTCGCGTTCGGCGTGATACAAAGCCAGCACGCCGGCGATTCCGGCCGCGGTCTCGAGCGGAACAGCCAGCGCCGACCGCAAGGTGCTGAATTTGGCCGGATCGTTCAGGTAGCCGGGCTCGACCGAGGGGTTCCCGTTGATGATCGCTTTGCCGGTTTCGGCAACCCATCCCGACAGGCCCTGGCCGATGGGTATTTCGAGCGAGGCGAAGAGCCGGAAATTTTCGCCGGCTACATATGCAGGCGAGAGGACGGCGCCTTTGCGAACGTAGATGGCAATGGCGTCGTAGGGGATTAGCGGTTGGAGCCGGTTGTCCAATGCCGAGAGGGTCTCGTGCAGATGCAGAGAGTTCCCCAGATCCTGCGTCAATTCATAAAGCATCTGGGCTTCCTGCCGGGCAGCGGCGATGGAGGCCGGGAACTCCGGTTGCGAGGCATCCCCCGGAGAAGCACTCTTTTCGAGGCCGGCCGCCGGCTCCTCTCCACGCATCACTTTCATTTCGCGCAATGGCTGCCGCTCGCGGTCACCGTGCGCCCTGGCCAGTTTCTCCCACTCGCGGTAGTGCCGCTGCAAAATGGCCACCACGCCGGGATCGAAACTTTTGCCGGACTGCTCGGCCACGGCCGCCATGGCGTCGTCCAGCGGCAGGGCCCGGCGGTACTGCCGGTCCGAAGCTAGCGCATCCAGGCAATCGACCGCGGCCAATATGCGCGCGCCGATGGGAATGGCATCGCCGCTCAGCCCGTCCGGATATCCGCTGCCGTCCCATTTTTCGTGATGCGCGCGCACGATCGGCACCACCGGATAGGGAAACTCCACCCGCGAAAGGATCTCGGCTCCCACGATGGGGTGGATTTTCATTTTGCCGAACTCTTCGTGAGTCAGTTTGCCGGGCTTGGAAATGATGTGCTCGGGCACGGCCAGCTTCCCGATGTCGTGAAGAATGGAGGCCGCGCGCAAGGCCTGGAGCTCGGTTTTGGAAAGCGCGAGACACTTGCCCAGCTCCACGGCGTAGACCTGGACACGATTTAAATGCTCATGGGTGGTATCGTCCTTGGCTTCGATCGCTAATGCCAATGCCTCAATGGTGCGCAGATGAAGAGCGGCCATCTGCTCGGCATGCAACTTCTCGGCTTCGAGCTTGCCGAGATAGAGCCGGTAACTGCGATAGATGAAATACATGGCAGGCAAGGCCAGCACCGCGGCCTCCCAGCCAAAGCGCCGGTTGGACCAGCTAATCGCCACAGCCAGAGCGGCCCCCAGCAGACAGTAGGGGAAGGACCAGAAGTAGCACTCTTTCCAGGTGCGGAACAGCTTTTTCCGCTCGGTCAGCGCGACCACTTCAAAGACCGCCATCGAATTCAGGACGAAATAAATGGAAGCCGTTGCGGCGATGGTGAGCGGCAGCTTGCCCCCGAATTTTTCGCCGGCATGGAATACGTTCCAGGCCACGGTGGCCGCGATTGCGGTCCTGGCGCCGTTGAACGCCATGTGGAGCAAGCTCTCCCGGTTGCGCCAACTGGTTTGCGCGATCATGACCAGGCCGGCCAGCAGGATGGTTTCCGAGTAGCTGCAATCGAGGATGGCCAGCAGCACGAATACGTAGTTGACCGACATCATCGCGGTAATTCCGGGGAGGCGCACGCGCAGCCGGCTAGACAACAGGGCCACGGCGAGGTAGGCGCAGTACCGCCACAGGTCCGGGCTATACCAGTGGAAGGCTGCAAAGCCCACGCACGTCGAGCCGGCGGCGATGATGAAGCCTATATAGAGCCTGGCAGCCAGAGACAATTTCATGCGCCTAGTAGTTCTATCGGCGAATTTCATAAAAACCTTAAGGAAATTTGCCCGATCCGCCGATATGAAAGGCAGCATGCAGATCGCCGGCCTGCAGGAATTTTTAGGAGTGCCCGCGGTGCTGGAAAGCCCCGCCATCCGCCAGGTGATCGCGCTGGCGCAACGGGTGGCCGGCAGCAATGTGGCCGTGCTGATTACCGGCGAGAC
Organism: Bryobacteraceae bacterium; assembly: GCA_035294665.1. GTDB lineage: Bacteria > Acidobacteriota > Terriglobia > Bryobacterales > Bryobacteraceae > PSRJ01. The sequence goes on from DATGKM010000029.1 coordinate 117,734, forward strand.
CGGCTCCGGCAAGGAAATCGTGGCTCGTGCAATCCATCATTTTTCTTTGCGCTGCGGGCGGCCCTGGGTGGATATCAACTGCGGCGCGCTGCCCGAGCAATTGATGGAAAGCGAGTTATTCGGCCACGAAAAAGGCGCCTTCAGCGGCGCCGACACCGCCAAACCCGGACTTTTTGAAATGGCCAATGGGGGGACGCTTTTTCTGGATGAAGTGGGAGAACTCGACGCCCGCATGCAAGTGAAGCTGCTACGGGTGCTGGACGGGGCGCCGTACTATCGGATCGGCGGCCAAAAGAAGGTGGCGGTGGATGTGCGGGTGGTGGCGGCGACGAACCAGGAACTGGAGCAGCAGATCGCGGCCGGGCGTTTCCGCTCGGACCTGTTTCACCGTCTGAATCAGTTCCGCATCCGGATTCCCCCGCTGCGGGAGCGGGTGGAAGACATTATTCCGCTGGCCGAATACTTTTTGAGCCAGCACTCGTCAAAGGCGGTGCTCTGCCCGGACGCGCGGGAGGCGCTGCGCCGGTATTCCTGGCCGGGCAACGTCAGGGAATTGCGCAATGCGGTGGCGCACGCAACCATCGCGGCGCAAAATTACGAGATTCATGCGGGCGACCTGCCGATGCGCAACACGGCCGCCGGCCGGCCACCTGCTCCGGGCGGCGGCGAGATGGCCCTGGACGAAATCGAGCGCACCGCGATTCTGGAAGCGCTGGGCCGGACCGGCGGCCATCATCAGAAGGCGGCCAATCTGCTGGGCATCTCCCGCCGCACGCTTAGCCGGAAATTGAAAATCTACCGCATGCAACAGGAGCCAGAGGAGGTGGCGGCCTATTCCGACTGAAACCAAAACCGGAGAACGGCGGGGCGAGGAACGCCGCCCGGCCAGCGGGCACATCCGTTTCCGCTACGGCGATTATCTGGGGGCGAGCGTGGATGGCATCCTGCTGGATATCTCAGCCAATGGATTCCGCGCGCTGCACAACTGCCCCACACTGGCGGCCGGGTACAACGTTCTGTTCGAGCACGCCGGCCAGAAAGGGCGGGCGCGGGTTGTGTGGACGCGCATCGATGGCGGCCAGGTGCAGAGCGGATTTTACGTGCTGCCGTAGGGTCGCGCGGCGGAGCCCGCTGAAACGCGAACCGCTCCGGAAAGGGTCGCGGTTCCGATGAGCGGATCAGTTTACCAGGCGGCGCTGCCGCAGATATGCGGGCGTGTCGAGATCGTCCAGGTCGAGCGCGGGGGGATCGGGGGCGGCCAGCGGAAGAGGTTCGGGTTCCGCCTCAGGCTCGAGCTCCGCTTCGAACTCCAAGGCCGCGGGCAGCGGCTGCGGCTCAGGCTCCGGGAAAATTTCCGGCGCGCGCACCGGCTCCGGTTCCACAAGAGGCGGCTCCACTCTGATTTCGCTCCTCGGCTCGGGCCGGAATTCGGCGCGCGGCGCAACGGCTCTGGCCGGCGCGTTTTCGGGCGTGAAGCCGGTGGCGATCACCGTGATCTTTACGGAATCCTGCATCGACTCATTCAAAATGATGCCAAAATTGATCTGCACATCTTCGCAACCGGCGGCTTCCCGAATGATGGAGCAGGCCTCGTTCACGTCGTGCAGCCCGAGGCGGCTGGAGCCGGTGATGTTGATCAGAATCCCGCGCGAACCGGTGATCCGCGAATCCTCGAGAAGGGGGCAACTGATGGCCTGGCGCGCCGCCTCGACCGCCGCCTGAGGGCCGCGCGCGACCGCCGTGCCCAGCATGGCGTACCCCATTCCGACCATGGTGGCTTTAATATCGGAAAAATCCCGGTTGATGATACCGGGAGTAGTAATAATGTCGCTGATGCCCTGCACGGCCTGGCGCAGCAGGTCATCGGCCAGCTTGAAGGATTCGAAGAAGCTGGTGCCGGGGGGGACCAGGGTGAGGAGACGGTCGTTCGGAATGGCGATTACGGTATCGACGGTGGCCGCCAGCTTAGCCAGTCCCTCTTCCGCCAGCCGCTTGCGCTTGACGCCTTCGAAGCTGAACGGTTTGGTGACCACGGCCACGGTCAAGGCGTCCAGTTCCTTGGCAAGGGAAGCAATCACCGGCGCCGCGCCGGTCCCGGTTCCACCGCCCAGCCCGGAGGTGACGAAGACCATGTCGGCGCCCTGCAGAATCTCGACAATGCGGTCGGTGTTTTCGAGCGCGGCCTGGCGGCCGATCTCGGGGTTCGACCCCGCCCCCAAGCCGTTCGTCATTTTCGCCCCGAGCTGCAATTTATTGGGAACGGCGCAAGCGTTGAGCGCCTGCAAGTCCGTATTCAAGGCGTAGAATTCGACGCCCTCCAGCCCTTCCTGCACCATGCGCGCCACGGCGTTGCACCCGCCGCCACCGACGCCGATCACCTTGATGCGCGCGCCGGTCTCGAGCTCTTCTTCGATTTCGTACTTCAGGTCGTTGATGTCGGATTGCATAGCAAGTTCCTCGCGTCTGTCCGCTCCCTAACGATCGCGGCTCCGTTACCGCAGCACCTTCCCCAACCATCCGGCCGCGGCGCGTTCGTCGGCGGCTTTCACCTTCAACTTGGCCGAGTACATGGCGAGCCCGGCCGCGGTGGTCCATTCCGGGTCGCGCAGTTCTTCCGGCCAATCCTGAATTCCCACGGCTAAACCGTAGCGAGCCTGGCACTGCAGCACCCTTTCGGCAACGTCGCAGAGTTCGGGCAGCTTGGCGCCCCCGCCGGTCAGAAACACACCGCCCAACAACGACCGCTCCATGCCGACGCGCGCCAATTCGGCCCGCACATATTGGAACAGTTCTTCCGAGCGCGCCTCCAGAATTTCGCCGACCAACTGGCGGGGCACGTGCCGCGGCTCGCGGCTTTCCGGCATGGGCACTTCCACGAAGATATTGCCGGGGCAACCGAGGGCGCTCGCTGTCCCGTACTCCAGCTTCACCACCTCGGCATCTTCGAAGCTCAGGCACAATCCCTGCGCCAGGTCGCGCGTGAAATGATCGCCGCAGACGCGGATGGCGGAGGCCAGTTGCATGGAGTCGCCATAGTAGACCGCCAGTTCGGTCGATTCCGCGCCGATATCGACCACGGCAATGCCCTCGCGCCGGTCCTCCGGCAGCACGGCGGCATAGCAGCCGGCCAAGCCTTCGAAGATACTCTCTTCGACTTCGAGGTGCGCCTGGTTCACGGCGCCGATGAGCGAGTTATGTTCCTGGATGGAGCAGGTGACGAGGTGAATGTGGAGCTCCAGGCGTGAAGCCAGCATCTTGCGCGGGTCGCGGTGGCCGGGGTGGTCGGAAACGATGAAATCCTGTGGGAAAAGCTGGAGCAGCATGCGGTCTTCCTGCAACTGCACGCGGGCGGCGCGATCCACCACGCGATTCACGTCGCGCTGTTCGATTTCGCGCACCAGTCCCAACTCGAGCACGCCGCGCCCGTTAGCGCCGCGCAAGGTCGGGCCGCCCATGCCCACCACCGCGCCCTCCACGGAAACGCCGGCGGCGCTTTCCGCCTCGCGCAGGGCGCGCAGCATGGAATCGGACACGGCCTTTTGATCGCCGATCCTTCCCTTCGACCAGCCCTCGGAAACCGCCTGGCCGCAACCCAGCAAGCGCAGGCGTCCGCGCTCGAGCTGGCAGATCGCAATCCGCGTGGCGGCGCTGCCCGCATCCAGTCCTACACCGTAAACCGGTTTTACTGCCATGGCCCCTTTATTCCTTGGCGGTGATGCGGTCTTCCAGCCGCAGATCGAACAGTTTGACTTCCGGCGAATGTTTTCGGATCTCCGGATAATGGCTCAAAAAATTCTGGTAGCGCCGGGCAAAATCGGAATCTCCCAGCAGCAGTTCCAGGGCGCGATTGTCGACCTGCGCCACTACCCGGATGCTGTCCGGGTCGGAGACATTCACTTCGGAAATATCCTTCATCAGGTACCCCATGTCGTCCTGAACGCGGAGGAATGTGCGCACGCGCTCGCGGCGCTCGGCCGGCGAATCGTTTTCGGCGACGCCGCTGAGGACGGGGAACGCGAACTGGGCCTGGGCCGGAGGATCGAGCAGCACACCCTGGGCGTCGATCAGCAGCACGCCCGTGCGGAGGGTAACGAAGGCCACCGGCTGGCGCTCGCGAACGCGGACTACCAGGCGGTCGGGCCAGAGGCGCGAGACGGAGGCGTCCTCGACCCAATCGATGGCCAGCAACTCGCGCCGGCGCGCCTCAAGCGGGGCGGAGAAAATGCTCCGCTCGAAGTCCGGCGCGAAAACGCGCAGAATTTTGGCGCGCGAGGCGTAGCGGACGCCCGCAAGCGCCAGCGCATCCTTGTGGTCGCGCGAGAGGGTGAATTGGGGATCGGTCAAAGCGAAACGCCGCACGCGCAGACCCGCCATGGCAAGGGCCGCCGTGAAGAGGGCGAGCACGGCCAGGCTGAAAATCATGCGCCAGGGGAAGCGCTTCGATTTGGATTCACGCGGCATGGCTCTTCCCCAGTTGGTCCAGCAGCTTGTCGCCCGCCTGCCAGATGTTGCCCGCGCCGAGCGTCAGAACCAAGTCGCCCTCCCGGGCGGTTTCGACGAGCGCCGCGACGCCGCTGTCGAGCGTGCCTACATAAATCGCGTGGCGATGTCCGAACTGCCGGATGCGCTCCACCAGAGCTTCGGCCGTTACGCCTTCGATGGGTTTCTCCGAAGCGGCGTAGATATCGGCGACAAAGAGGGTATCGGCCTGGTTGAAGGCGCTGGCGAATTCGTCCATCAGGTGAAGCGTGCGGGTGTAGCGGTGCGGCTGAAACAGCACATGAACGCGACGGAAGCCGCAGAGGCGCGCCCCGTCCAAAGTGGCGCGAATTTCGGTAGGGTGATGGCCGTAATCATCGACCACGGTGATGCCGGCGCGCCGCCCGCGGACCTGGAAGCGCCGGTCCACCCCGCTGAAGGCGGCCAAGCCCTGGCGGATGACGTCCGGTTTGACTTCGAGCTCGGTGGCTACCGCCGCCGCCGCCATGGCGTTGAGCACGTTATGACGCCCAGGCACGCGCAGTTCGAACCGCCCCAAATCGTTGGCGCGATGCCGCAGGCGGAAGCTCGACGCGAACTGGCCGCAGGAGATTTCGGTTGCCTCAACATCGGCTTGCGAGGTGGTTCCGTAAGTGATGGTGCGCCGCTTCACCTGCGGGAGAATGCCTTGGACATTGGCGTCGTCCAGGCACACGACGGCGGCGCCGTAGAACGGCACCTTGTTGACGAATTCAATGAACGCCGCACGGATGGCGTCCAGATCCGGATAATGGTCCAGGTGCTCGCGATCGATGTTGGTAACTACCGCGATGATCGGCGCGAGCTTGAGAAACGATCCATCGCTTTCGTCGGATTCGACCACCAGGAATTCGCTTTTTCCCACACGCGCATTCGAGCCGCCCATGGCAGCCACGCGGCCGCCGACCATCACGGTGGGGTCGAGGCCGGCGGTATTGAGAATGGTGGCGGTCATCGAGGTTGTGGTGGTTTTGCCGTGACTGCCGGCGACGGCGATGCCGTACTTGAGCCGCATCAGTTCGGCCAGCAGTTCGCCCCGGGGAATCACCGGAATCTGCAGCCGCCGCGCTTCCTGCACCTCGGGGTTTTGCTCATCCACGGCCGAGCTGACCACCAGGGCTCGCGCCCCCGAGACGTTTCCCGTCGCGTGTCCCTCGTAAACGCGCGCGCCCATTCCGGCCAGCTTGGCAGTGATCGGGGAGAGGCGCAGATCGGAGCCGCTCACCTCATAACCGAGGTTGAGCAGCACTTCGGCAATGGCGCTCATGCCGATGCCGCCGATGCCGGTGAAATGGACGTGCTGGGGACGAAAAAACATTCCCTTACCGTATTGTTTGGGCAGCGGACCGCTGGTGTCAATCAAAATCGCGCTGCCTCCTCTAAAATATCCGCGGCGCGGCGCGCCGCTCCCGGATGAGCGAACCGGCGGGCCGCTTCGGCCATGCCTTCGAGCCGGCTGGATGACGCCGCCAGATCTTTGACGACTTCGACTAAGCGCTCGCCTGTCAGTTCCGCATCGCGAACGAGTTTGGCAGCGCCGCCGCGCTCCAGGGCCTCGGCGTTGTGCGTCTGGTGGTCGTTGGCGGCAAACGGGAAGGGGACCAGGACGGAAGGCTTGCCGGCGGCCGCCAGCTCGGAGACCGCGCCGGCGCCCGACCGGCACACCAGCAGATCCGCCGCCGCGAATGCGGCGGGCATGTCGATGATGAACGGCACCACTTCGCCTTCGAGGCCCGACTGCGCGAACGCCGCGCGCATTTGCTCGAACTCCGCGGGGCCGGACTGGTGGAGGATGCGCACTGGAAATCCCGCTTTGCGGAACAGGGGCCAGCTTTCGCGCCCGGCGCGATTCAGAGTGCGCGATCCCTGGCTGCCTCCGGTAACGAGCAAATGGAGCACAGGACCGCGAGGCTTGGGCGGAATCCGAAAAAACTCCTCGCGCACCGGCAATCCGGTCAACTCCGTGCGCCCCGCGGGAAAATAGCGCGCCGTTTCGGGAAACGAGAGCAGCGCGCGTCTGACGAAGCGACCGATAATGCGATTCGTGAACCCCGGAACCGCGTTTGGCTCCATGACGACCACCGGAATGCGGCGCAGGATGGCAGCCATGACCGGCGGGCCCGCGACGTAGCCTCCCATGCTGAAGACGGCGGCGGGCTGGTAGCGCAGGCAGCTCACCGTGGTCAGCGGGAGGCGGAAGAGGGTGGCGATGCGCTGCCGCGGGCTAACCCGGTTCAGGCCGCCGATCTCGATTGTCTGCAAGCGGAAGCTTTCGTTGGGAACCAATTTCGATTCCAATCCCCGGGCTGTCCCAACAAAAAACACTTCATGGCCACGCGAGCGCAGTTCCCGCGCGACAGCAAGCGCGGGAATTACATGGCCACCGGTGCCGCCGCCCGCCATCAGGAAGGTGGCCGCGGACCGGAGGTTTTGAAGCGGGGCTTGGGTGGCCGGTTCCGTCATCGTTTCGGTGTTCCGGGGGCCTCGAGGTTCATGCGGTAAGCGTCGGGACGAGCCACGGCGCGGCGCGGTTGGGGGAGATGCTGCCACAGAATCGACCTACCGATTTGGAGAGCCGGAATGGGGCAAGTTATTGAATTCAAGGGTATTCCTGGCGGGTATTTTGGGTAGGGCCGGTTATCCCGCATGTTCGGAGACATTCATCAAAATGCCCAGGCTCGCGAGCGTGCTCAGCAGCGAACTTCCGCCGGAGCTGATCATGGGGAGCGGAATGCCTTTGGTCGGCATCATTCCCAAAACGACGCTCATATTGATCAGGCCTTGCACCACCACGGCGGCGGTGACGCCCAGGGCGAGGTAGCGGCCGAAATCGTCATTCATGCGGAGGGCGGTGCGCCAGCCGCGCCAGAAGATGAAGAAGAAGCCGAGCAACAAACCGCCCGAACCAATCAGGCCAAGCTCTTCGCTGACGACCGCGTAAATGAAATCGGTATGCGCCTCGGGGAGGTAGAGGAGCTTCTGGCGGCCGTTCATCAGGCCGAGGCCGATGGGACCGCCCGCGCCGACCGCGATTTGGGATTGCTGCAACTGGTAATTGGTATCGCGTGTAGTCAGCGATTTTTCGAGTTGCGCCTTGATACGGCCCTGGCGATCGAACTGGTTGACGATCTTGAATTGGGGGTCGAAGAATTTCACGACGCGCGCCAGACGGTAGGGCGAAGTGACGATGAAGAGGCAAACGCCAATCAGCGCTACGGCGCCGGCAATAGCGCAGTAGCGCCATTCGAGACCGGCCACGAAGAAGACGATGGCGGCGGTCGCGCCCAAAACCACGGCGGTGCCCAGGTCGGCCACGACGACCGCCAGAATGACCAAACCCACTGCCAGCGCCGCCGGAATCAGGGTGTAGCGGGCGCTGTTGATTGCGCGGCCGCGCCAGGTCACGAAGAATGCGAGGAAGATGATGAGCGCCGGTTTGGCCATCTCCGATGGTTGCAAACTCAGTGGCCCCAGGTGCAGCCAGCGGTGATGCGCGGAATCGAGGAGATAGACGATGGCGAGCAGCAGCAGGGCGATGCCGATCGCGCTGAACGCCACGGCCGGATTCTGGAAATTGCGGTAATGAGTGCGCTTGAGCGTCATCATTACCAGGACCGCCACTACAGCCCAGGCAACCTGGCGGACGACGAAGTGCCAGGTGGAGCCGTACTTCAATTGCGCCATAATCGACGACGCGCTATACAGGATCAGCACGCCAAAAGACATCATCACCAGCACGGTGGCAAATAAGAGCCAGTCGGTTTTGAGGCGTTGGGCCATATTTAAGGATGAGGTGCGAGTTGGTTTACGAGCTGTTTGAAGACGTCGCCGCGATGCTCGAAGCCGCGGAACTGGTCGAAGCTAGCGCAGGCGGGGGCGAGCAGAACCGTATCGCCGGGCCGGGCCTCGCCAAAGGCCAGCGACACGGCTTTGTCGATGACCTTCGCATCCACGATCCGGACGGCGCCGGACAATTGGGAGGCGATTTTGGGGGCGGCCGCGCCGATGAGCACAGCCGCTTTAGCCTTGGCGGCCAGCGGTTCGCGTAGGGCAGTGTAATCAAGACCCTTGTCTTTGCCGCCCAGAATGACCCAGAGGTTTCCCGGGAAGGCTTCGATGGCCTTGAGCGTGGCATCGACGCTGGTGGCCTTCGAATCGTTGTAGAAATCGACGCCGTTGACGGTGCGAACGAATTCGAGGCGGTGCTCGACGGCGCGGAAGGTGCGGACGCCCCCGGCGATGGCTTCATGAGTGAGACCTGCGCCGGCCGCGGCCAGCGCGGCCGCCAGCACATTTTCCACGTTATGCCGGCCGCGGATGGGGACTTCAGAGGCGTTCATGAGGAATCGGCCGTGAAGAATCAGTTCGCCGCCAGATAACGAGGCGTCCGTGGTTGCCGTGCCGCTGAACCATTCCACTCGCGCTTTGATGTGTTTGGCGTACTCGCGGCAGACCGGGTCCTGCGCGTTCAGCACGGCGAGGTCTTCCGGACGCATGTTCTCGAAGAGCCGACCTTTGGCGGCGGCATAACGTTCGAAGGTGTGGTGCCGGTCCAGATGGTTCTGGGTCACGTTGAGCGCCAGACCGATATCGGGGCGAAAGCGCTCGATGGTTTCCAATTGGAAGCTGGAAAGTTCGAGCACGTTCCAGCCGCCGGCGCGCGAGCTTTCCACCATGGCTGTGACGGGTGTGCCGATGTTGCCGCCTACCTGCACCGGCAAACCTGCCTGCTTCAATATGTGGCCGATCAGGCTGGTGGTGGTGGTTTTGCCGTTCGATCCGGTGATGCCGATGGTGCGGCCCTTCAGGAAGGGCGCGGCCAGTTCGACCTCGCCGATCACTTTGGCGCCGCGGCGGCGGGCTTCCTCCAGCGGCGGCAGATCGGCGGGGACGTCCGGGGAGAGGACAATGAGGTCGCGATCGCGAAACACTTCGGGTGTCTGGATTGAGAAGGGCACGTGCAAGCCCGCGAGGAACCGATGGGCGCCTTCCAACTGGTCGAGCGGCTTCAGATCGGTGGCTTCGACCGTGGCGCGCTGGCGCACCAGCAGAGACACGGATGCCATGCCGGATTTCTTCATGCCGACCACCAGCGCGCGTGTGCCGTTCCAATTCATCGCAGTTTTAGCGTAGTGAGCGCGAACAGCGCCAGCACCAGCCCGGCAATCCAAAAGCGGGCGATGATCTTGGATTCCGTCCAGCCGATCTGCTCGAAGTGATGGTGGATGGGCGCCATCTTGAAAATCCGTTTGCCGCGCAATTTGAAGCTGCCCACCTGTAGAACGACGGAAACGGCTTCGATGATGAAGACGCCTCCGATGAACAGCAGCAGCACTTCCTGTTTGATCAAGACCGCTACTACGGCCAGGGCGCCGCCGAGGCCGAGCGATCCGACATCGCCCATGAAAATTTCGGCCGGGTGCGCGTTGTACCAGAGGAATCCCAGGCTGGCGCCGGTCATGGAACCGCAGAAGATAGTCAGCTCGCTGGTGCGGGGATTGCGGGCGAGATCGAGATACTCGGCCAGCTCCACGTGTCCGCCGGCATACGCCAGCGCCGTCAGCGCTCCGGCGGCTACTACCATCAGCCCGATGGCGAGGCCATCGAGCCCGTCGGTCAAATTCACGGCGTTGGAGACGAACACGACCAGGAAGCCGACGAAGATGCAGAACGGCAGAACACCGATCAGATAAGTCCAGGGATTGCGCAGCAGCGATTCGATGAGCAGGGACGGTTTGAACTGCTTGGCGAAGGGCATGTTCATGGCGGTGGAGAACATGCCGTGCGCCCGCATGATGAGCAGGACGGCCGCAAAACCGAAGGCCACGGTGAACTGGTAAATGAGTTTCTGCGTGCCGCTCAGGCCGAGATTCCGCCGGCGCGTGACTTTGGCGTAATCGTCGAGAAAGCCGATCCAGCCGAAAGCGACGAGCGCTCCCAATGCGACCCAGACATACTCATAGCTGAGGTCGGCCCAGAGCAATGTAGGCACGACAATAGAAATGATGATGAGGACACCGCCCATGGTGGGCGTGCCGGCTTTTTTCTGGTGCGATTTCGGCCCCTCTTCGCGGATGTACTGGCCGATTTCGAATTGCCGCAAGCGGGCGATGAGCCATGGCCCCAGCGCGATACACAGAAGCAGAGCGGTGATGCTGGCGCAGCCCGTGCGGAAGGTGGTATAGCGAAAAACGCGAAAGGCGCTTACATGCCGCTGCAAGAGCCCGTACAGAAGAAAGTAAAACATTAAACTTGTGGCGGGGCCAACAGCCTTTCCAACGCCCGCTCTACAGCCACGCCGCGCGAGCCTTTAAACAGGATGGCATCCCCAGGTTGCGCCAAGTCGCGCAGAAATTCGCCCGCGCCCGTGGCATCTTCAAAAAAAAACGCGGCGCTCTCCGGAAGCCCGGCGCCGACCGCCGCGTCGATCATGGCGTATGCGTTGCCTCTCACGCCGATCAGAAAATCGATTCCCTGCCGCGCCGCGTAGCGGCCCACCTCGCGATGCAACTGTTCGGCGGCGCTTCCCAATTCCAACATCTCTCCGAGCACGGCGATGCGCCGCCTAGCCGGCGTGTCGCGCAACACATCCAGCATGGAGCGGACCGCTTCCGGATTGGAATTGTAGCAGTCGTTCCAAATCATAACCCCATTGCGCTCCAGCCGCTCGCCGCGCATTTTTCCAACCGTGAAGCCGCGCACCGGTTCGCGCAGGCGCTCGGGAGCGATGCCGCAGACGCGCGCCACCGCGATGGCGGCCAGCAGATTCATCACGGCGTGATGCCCTACAAGGCTGGTTTCGAAGTCCACCCCGAGCGCCTGGAAGCGCGCGCCATCGGGGAGAGGCTCCAGACGGCAGGCGCGGACATCGGCGGATTCGGAAAAACCGAACGTGATGTTTTGGCCGGGATGCACCTCCCGGAAGCGGACCACGCGCGGATCGTCCGCGTTCAGCACGGCAATGCCGTCGGGCGGGAGCGCCTCGATCAGCTCCCGTTTGGCGGCGGCGACCCCGTCAATGGAATCGAAAGCTTCCACATGCGCGTATCCGACGTTCGTCACCACGCCGATATCAGGCGCTGCAATCCGCCCCAGTTCGCGAATCTCGCCTGCGTGATTCATGCCCATTTCGAGCACGGCGATTTCGGCGGTATCGGGAAGACGCAAAATGGAGAGCGGCATGCCGACGAGGTTATTGAGATTGCCGATGGTTTTGCCAACCGGCAGCGCCGCCGCCAGCAGGTGCGCGATCGCGTCCTTAGTGGTGGTCTTGCCGGCGCTGCCGGTGACGCCCACGACCCGGTGGTTCCACTGCTTGCGCGCCCATGCGGCCAATTGCTGCAGCGAGGCCAGTGTGTCGCGCACCACCAGTTCCCCCGGCGCGCCGCTGGCGTGGTCCACCACCACCGCCGCGGCGCCTTTCTCCAGCGCCGTGCGCACAAACGCGTGCCCATCGTGATTCGGCCCGCGCAGGGCGAAAAATACATCGCCGGGATTCTGTGTCCGCGTGTCCACGCTCCATCCACCGGAGGACACGGCCAGCGGAGTGCCGGTTGCCCCCATGACTCCGGCCGCTGCGCGTAAATCCAGAATCATTCCCCGACCTCCGGCCCCCGGCTTTCGGCCGTTTTGCGGTAGCCGTACTTCCTTAGCACTTCTCTCGCCACCGCGCGGTCGTCGAAGGGAATGGTCCGGTCCTTCAGAACCTGGTATGACTCGTGACCTTTACCCGCCAGGATGACGATGTCTCCCTCGCGCGCCTCCTGAATTGCCCGTTCAATCGCCACGGCCCGGTCGGGCTCAATGATGCGCGGCACGGTGGTGCGCTGAATCCCCACGAGCGCGTCGTTCATGATGGCGATGGGATCCTCCGAGCGGGGATTGTCGCTGGTGAGCACGACCAGATCGCTCGCTTCGGCGGCGGCCCGTCCCATGAGCGGACGCTTGGCGCGGTCGCGATCGCCGCCACAGCCGAACAGAGTAATAACGCGCTTCGGCTCCAGACCGCGCGCCACCGCGATCACGTTGCGCAAGGCGTCATCGGTATGAGCGTAATCCACCACTACAGTGAACGGCTGGCCTTCATCGATGCGCTCGAAGCGGCCCGGCACGGCCGGCAATCCGGCAATACCGCGCGCGATGGTTTCCGCCTCGATGCCGTAGGAAAGCGCCGCGCCGCAGGCCGCCAGGATGTTATATACGTTGATTCTGCCGATCAGGGGGGAAGCAATGGGAATGCGGGTTTTGCGGAACTGCACTTCGAAATGCAGCCCGGCGGAATCGTTCGAAACATTGCGGGCCCGCACGGTGGCATCCTGGCCGAGGCCGTACCAGTAGACCTCGGTCTCCTCCGGAGGGTGGATGGCGCGCACGGCTTCATCATCGCGATTCAGCACGGCTGCGCGCGGCGGCGGGGCGCCGGTTCCTTCGAACAGTTTCTTCTTGGCCGCGAAATAAGATTCCATGGTGCCGTGGAAATCCAGGTGATCGCGCGTCAGGTTCGTGAAAACCGCGGTGTGAAAATGCAACCCGTAAACGCGGCCCAGTTCGAGCGCGTGCGAAGAGACTTCCATGGTGACATGGGAACCGTGGGCCTTTTCGAGTTCAACGAACAGGCGCACCAAGTCGAGCGATTCCGGAGTGGTATTCGCGGCCGGGAGCACGCGGCCGGCCAGATGATACTCGATGGTGCCGATTACGGCGGTGGTGTGGCCGGCTGCCCGCAGCACGGAATCGAGCAAATAAGATGTCGTGGTTTTGCCGTTAGTGCCCGTGATTCCAGTGAGCGCCAGCCGCTCATCGGGCCGGCAATAAAAGTTGCGGGCCGCGAGAGCCAACGCGCGCCGCCCGTGATCCACTTCGATCCACAGCGCGGGAAACCGTTCCGGAGCGGGGGATTCGCTGACCACCGCCACCGCGCCTGCAGCTACGGCCGCCTGGGCGAATTGGCGCCCATCCGCGCGGCTGCCGGGAAACGCAAAAAACAAAAAGCCTTCCTCCACCCGCCGCGAATCGTACTCGAGCCCGCGGATCTCTATTTCCGAAAACCGGCTCCCAGCTTCCGTGCCCTGGCCCCTGACAGGGACCCCCGCCAATACTTCTCCCAACTTCATCTGGCAAACTGCACGCGAATCCTTTCTCCGTCGCGCAAGGGCGCGCCGGGCGGCGGATCCTGCAGATGGGCCACACCGCTCCCGCTCGCCACCACGATCATGCCCTTAGAAGCGGCCTCGGCCAGGACCGCGCGCATAGTCATCCCCCGAAAATTGGGCACCCGCGGGCCCGGCGCGGAATTGCCTGGCTGTCCGTTCTGCCCGTCATCGCCGGTGTCTTCCAGGATATTCGGCTGCGCCGGATCGAGATCGGCGATGCTCAAATCGTTCATATCCTCTTTCTTCACTTGTACTGGAGCCGGCGATTCATCGGGCAAGTCCTTGGGGACATCGAGCACCCGCAACGCTTCCTGCGCTACTACGTGGAACACCGGGGCGGCCGCAGCCCCGCCGAAGCCCGCAGTCCCATGTGTTCCGTTCAGAGTGACTACTACCACGATAGCTGGATTCGTGAGGGGCGCAAAGCCCATAAAGGAACCGTTATATAAATTGTGCGAATACTTACGGGTCGACATATCGAAAATCTGCGCCGACCCGGTCTTGCCCCCGACCGAATAACCCACCAGGCGGGCGGCGGTCCCGGTGCCACCGGGCAGCACTACCCCCTCCATCATCTGGCGCATGGTGATGGCGGTTTCCGGCTTGATGATCCGCACCGGCGCGGGCATGGCGACCTTCTGATCACCCTTGCGTAGCACCAGGCGCGGCCGGACCAGAAGCCCTCCGCTGGCAATCACCGATGCCGCCTGCGCGAGTTGGACGGTGGTCACGCTTACCTCCTGGCCCATGGAAATGGAGGCCCAGGAGGTTTTGCCCCAACGCGCCAGCTTGCGCAGTTTACCGGCAGATTCGGCCGGCAACTCGATGCCCGTCCTCTGGCCGAACCCGAAGCGGTGGTCGTACTCGTACAGGTTGGCCTGGCCCACACGCTGCCCTACTTCAATTGCGCCGATGTTGCTGGATTTCGCGAGGACCGTGGCCATCGGAATGATGCCCAGGCCTCCGTGCGAATCGTGGATTACGCGGCCCGGCAGCGTGAGCACGCCGCCGTGGCAATTGATGGGGCTATCGGGCCGCAGATCCGTGGTTTCGAGCGCCGCCGAAAGCGTCATCACTTTGAAGACCGAGCCCGGCTCGAAGGGGACGGAAATGGCGTGGTTCAAACGCGCTCCCGGCGCTTCTTCCACACCCGGAGTGCCCGGCGCGATATTGGGATCGTAGGTCGGGTAGCTGGCCAGCGCCAGCACTTCTCCGGTATGCGGATCCATAACCACGACGCTGCCGCTGGCGGCGTGGTGCTTGGCGACCGCATCTTCGATTTCGCGCTCGGCCACGTACTGCAACTGGGCGTCTATGGTGAGGGTGATCGAACTGCCGGCGTGCGGCTCGGTATCGAACTGCGAATCGATGCCGCGGCGGTTCACATCGGTCAACAGGCGCAGCCGGCCAGGCTTGCCGCGCAGTTCCGAATCCAGGTATTTTTCGATTCCCGCATTGCCGGTCTCGGCGAAATCCACGCTACCCAGCACGTGGGCCGCGAGCTCTCCGTTGGGGTAGTGGCGCTGGCTTTCCGATTGGATGCCCACCCACTCCAGGTGCATGCCGCGCAGGTTCTGGCTTTCCTCGAAACTGATCTTCCGCTTAATCCACAAGAACCCGCGATGGTTCTCGTAAGCCATCCTCATCTTGCCATAGAGGTCGGTGCGATCCAGATGCAGCACCAGCGAAAGCAGTTCGGACGCAACCCCCAGGTCGGGCACTTTCAGCGGATTGACGTAGACGGATTCGGTGGGTACGCTCATGGCCAGCGGATGGCCGTGGCGGTCGTAAATGGTGCCGCGCGGTGCGGGAATTTCGAGGTCCAATTCCTGGCGCGAGCGCGCCATGGCCAGATACTTCTGGTGATGAATGACCTGGAGTGAGAGCAGCTTGCCGCAGATAGCCGCGCCCCACAGAAGGAAGAGACCGGCCAGAATGGTGAGGCGGCGCTCAATCACGGGTTTTGATCCCAGCCCCTAGTACCTGGTTCCCGGTCCCTTTTTGTTAAGCGCCATCTTTCCTTCGCTCTTCCCTTCGAGGCGCATGGTTTGCCCGTTGGCGGGGATGACGAGGTTCTGGCTCTTGGCAAGGTTTTCCAGTCGGGCCGGGCTGAGCAGTTCCGCCTCCTGCAGTTCGAGCACGCGCCGCTCATTCAGCAGGCGCCGCTCCTCGGCTTTCAGCGCTTCCAGTTTATAGCCGGCGAGCGTGGTGGCGGCGGAAGGGGCGAGCACGCCGGTGAGCAGGCCGATTCCCAGGCACGCCGCGCCAATGGCCGACCAGCAGGCGCCGCGCGCCTTCGGGTCCGCCTCTCGCTCCAGCCGCGAGTTATCGATCTTTTTCGAATAAAAGAAAACATCTTCCAGCGGCAGCGCGCGCAACTGGTAAGCATCGCGCACCGGCCGCGGGCCGGTGGCAGGCCGGGCCGTCCCCGCTCCCTTCTCACCGCGGACCTCCGGTCCGCCCCTTCTTAAGATTGCCGGCATGGTTGCCATACTGCGTGTCCCTTAACTCCTCTCCAGCGCTCGCAGTTTCGCACTGCGCGACGCCGGGTTCCGCCTTTTCTCTTCCTCGCCCGGTTGGACAGGATGCTTCGTCAGCACAACCGCGCGCCCCTCGCGCCCCAACTCCCGAAACCACTCTTTGACCTTGCGGTCGTCAATCGACATAAAACTCAAAATCACTACCCGGCCGCCCGGCGCCGTGAGATCCGGAACCAAGGCGAGCAAACTGTCCAGTTCCGCCGGTTCCTCGTTCACTGCCATGCGCAACGCTTGAAACGTTCTGGTGGCCGGATGAATTTTTTCCGTCCGCGGCACGGCCCGCTCCACTACACCGGCCAAGTGCAGTGTGCTCCGTATGGGCCGTGCCCGGACGATGGCTCTGGCTACCTTCCGCGCCCTCCTTTCTTCGCCCAACTGATAGATCAGATCGGCGAGCGCCTTTTCGGCGGTGTGATTGACCAGATCGGCCGCCGTCATGCCCGTGGTTTGATCCATGCGCATGTCCAACGGCCCATCCGATAAAAACGAAAACCCTCTCTCCGGTTGGGTGAGCTGATAGCGGCTCACTCCTAAATCGGCCAGCAACCCGTTGACTTGGGCGAACCCGGCTTCGCGCACGGCATCGGCCAGTTGGCTGAAGCGGCCGTGATGAAAGCGGATCCGCTTCGCATGTGCCACCGTATTCTTGCGCGCCATCTCGAGCGACTGCGGATCGCGATCGTTCGCGATCACCAGCCCGGTCGTCAGCCGCTCCGCAATCAGCGCTGTATGGCCGCCCATGCCCGCGGTGGCATCCAGGTAAACCCCGCCGGGACGCACCGCCAGATATTCCATTACCTCGGCCGGCATTACGGAGACGTGCATGGGGCATCCTCTCCCTGTTTTGACGGTCCATCATATTAATTGAGGCCCGCCGCCTCCAGTTTCGACACATCGTCCGCCGCCGTTTGCGCCGCTTCCCGCTTGCGCTCCTCGTAAATCTGCTCGCTTAGAACCTCGATCCGCCCGCGATAGGCGAACAGCCGCACCGGCTGATTCTCGATTCCCAACTCCCTACGCAGCTCCGGCGGAAACAGGATGCGCCCTTGCCCATCCATCTCCGATTCCGCCCCTAAATCGGCGGCATTAAACGCCACATTCCGCAAAATCCGCGGGTCTTCCCGGTAGCTGTCAAAGAACTTCTCGTTTTCCCGCCACACCGCCATGGGATATATTTGGGCTGTGCGCCGGTCCAAACTCGTCACAAATAATTTTTTTTCCCGCAAGGCGGCAAAGTACTGCTGGAAGGCCGTTGGCAATTTGGCCCGGCCTTTATCATCCAGCCGCGCGGGGTACATGCCCCGGGGCGGCTCGACCATAAGTACCTGCTCGCTGACCACTTTTTACCCACTTTAGATCCAATTTTGGACCACAATCCATAGTGTCACGGCAATTTCAGAATTTGCAAGAGATTTTTTCAGGAACTCTCTGAAGACTGGTGAGTTAACGGCGTACGATTCGAGCTACACGAAATCGGCTTGGCACAAGATATTGGATTGATGGCGAAGAAGAGGAGAAATAGAGTAGTACTATTGGGGAATTTCCCGATGAACCGGATGGGATTTGCGTTTTAGGGAGCGAGGAAATACAGGCGCGACTCGCTTGCGAACTTATGGTAGTCCGTAAACGCAATCGTATTTCGGACGCAAAGGCTTTTGTCGCGAAAGCACATGACCATTTCTGAGCGAGCGGGCAGGAGGAATACCTTGCCGCCTATGGTTACAGGTTGGTAATCGATGGCGGACTCCACCAGGTACGCCGGAAAAGTTGAGGGCAAATCCTCGGCCCGCATTTCGAGTCGCGACACGCCTGCGGTTTGCAGGTTTATTTGGATTGATCCTTTATAAGGAGGCACAATCACTCGACTGTCGACGGAGATCATCCATTGCGAGGCGGAAGGGGAGACCTCGAATCCATACGTCCCGATCTCGGATAATGTCCTGGGTACCTCATCGGGAGCCGGGCGGAATTCCGCGGCCGTAACCGGAGAGAAGAGTTGCAGCAAGACAGAACCAAATTCGCCAGTAGACCAGGCGCCCGACAGTTGATCGATCCGCCGATGCACCGGCTTTCCGTTGATTGAGAGTTTCTGGTAGCGCTCTTTGCCGTTTTCGAAGATCACGTCGGCCGCTAGGCGGTCCAGTGGCAGCCACTCCGAGAAAAGAGAACTCGCGCGATAACGGGAGACAGTTTCGCGACAAACAAAGTCCGGCAGTGCTTCGGTGAGTTCGAAGACAGCCTGCCGGGCCCGCGTCAGCAGCGGATCGGCGGCGATTCCCTGTCTGGCTCCGGAAATTCCGGCGGCACTGGTCTGGCCTCCGATTACAAGCAGCAGGAGAACCAGGAGATGCAGCGCTCGGTTCATCGGTAGACCTCCGCCGGCCGGGACCAAAGGCGGCTGAGTTTCTATCGGCGAGAGGTGGCACGAGCTTTATAGGCCGTTGGAAAAAGTGCCGATGGAGAACTAACGTCCTGAGCGGCTGGGAATCTCGCGGGTGCGTGGGTGGTTTGAATTTGAGATAATCCCGATTCCGGAGGAAACGGGTTATGCAGAAGACCATCGTTGTTGTTGCCGCAGCATTTCTTGCCAGCGCCGGCGCCTGCCTGGCGCAGCCGCCCGGCATTACCCGGGAAATGATCGAGCGCTCATTGCCTCTCGAAGGCGCGCCGAAGGCCGAGCCTGGACCGTACCAGGTCACGTCCGAACTCGCATTCGGCTCGCCCGGGCTGCACATTTATCGCCCGGAGGCGTTGGAGGCATTTCCCAAGAAGGACACCTTGCCCGTAATGGTGTGGGGCAACGGCGGGTGCGCGATCGACAGCACGCATTTTTCGGGCTTTCTCACCACGATTGCGTCGCATGGAGTGCTGGTGATAGGGACGGTCCCTCAGGAAGGCGCCGCTCGGCGGCAGGAGACCGCCGATGACATGCGCGCCGCGATTGACTGGGCCGAGAAAGAAAATGGACGAGCCGGCTCGCCGTTGAACGGCAAGATCGCGGTGGACAAAATTGCGGTGATGGGTACGTCGTGCGGAGGGTTTCTCTCGCTCGCGCTCGGCGCGGATCCCCGCGTCAAAACCATCGGCGTGTTCAATTCCGGCGTGCAGACTCCGCCCGCCGGGCAGGCGGAGGGGAAAGCCGGGCGCGGTCTGTCGATACAACCTACCGCGGACGCGCTCCCCAAGCTGCATGGGCCGGTGCTGCTGCTCAACGGCGGCGAACCCGACTTCCTGATGGGGGCATCGGCGGCCACTTTCGAAGCGATCAATCACGTGCCTGCGTTCTACGGGGCGCGGCACAACGCCGGCCACAGCGCGACGTACTTTCATCCCGGCGGCGGCGAGTTCGCCAACGTCGCATCGAGCTGGCTGCTGTGGACACTTAAAGGCGATCAGAAAGCCGGCAAGATGTTCGTAGGCAAGGCTTGCAGTCTCTGCACGAATGCGAACTGGGATGTGAAGTCGAAAGGGATCAACAAATAGAGCATCCATCGCTCTCAAGCGGTGCCGTTGCGTGCCAGTGACGACCGCGAGCGGGGCCGGCCCCCGTGTGCTCGCGGCCGCCTCATCTTAAAACATCAGTTTCAACGCGAACTGAATCTGCCGGGAATTGGTGGTTGTTGAGGTGATTTTGCCGAATGTCGGGTTGGGAGTACCGGTGCCATTCGGTCCCTGGACGAATGCGCTTGCATTAGGCAGGGAGAAATTGGGGTGGTTGAGGATATTGAAGAACTCGGCGCGGAACTGGAGGTGAGCCCGTTCTTTTAAGGGCGTATCTTTGATGATTGAATAGTCGAAATCCACGATGCCGGGGCCGGGCAAAAAGTCCCTTTGCAAATCGCCCAGCGTGCCGGGGGCGGGAAGCGCGAAGGCAGCGGGGTTGGCCCACTGGCTCACGGAGCCGTTAATGATCTTATTTTCCGGTAAAACTACGTTGGGGCGTTCGCTGCCGGCCACGACATCTCCGGCCTGATCGAAGCCCACGGTAACGTTCCAAGGCGAGCCGCTTTGCGCCACGAAGTTGCCGTCCATTTGCCATCCTTTCACCAGGATGTTCTTCTGGAACGGAAAGGCATACACGCCGCTGAGCCGGAATACCTGCGGGCGGTCGAACAGGCAGCGGCCGCGATCAAAGGAACCATCGAGCGGGTTGGACCAGGGGATGCCGCCTTCGAGGCCATAGGTGCCGGAGGCATCGTCCATGCACTTCGACCAGGTATAGGAGAGCTGGCTTTGCAAGCCGCGCGCAAAGCGCCGGTTCAAGCCGACCTGGAGTGAGTTGTAATTGGAATCGCCCACAGGCGCTTCGCTGCTCAGCGCGGAGCCAGCCGGATTGAGGCGCGGGTTACTAGTGATGCCGATCTTGGTTGGACCGGAGGGGAAGCCAAAAACATCGACGCCGTTCACCACGTTTGGCAACACCGGATTGATATCGCGGGCGGCGTACAGATGCACTCCGCGCGAGCCGACGTAGCCAACCGTTAAGGTAGTAGAGCCTGTGAGCTGGCGTTGAATATTGAAATTCCACTGATACATGCGGGGACTCTGGGTGGTGTTATAGTCCACTCCCACGAGCTGTGCGGGCGGGGGCAGCGCGCCGGGAAAGGGATTCGGGAACTGGGGGAGGGGTACAAAGGCCAGAGCGTAGGGCGGATTGAAGTAATAGCCGGAGGCGTAGCTGCGCGCCTCAATCGGATCGTAGAAGATTCCAAAGCCCGCGCGGATGGCGGTCTTGTGATCGCCAAAAGGATCGTAAGCAACACCGAAGCGCGGGTCAAAGTTGTGCAGCGAGGGGTTGGACGCGAAAACGTGGGAAACCTTCTGGAAGGTTCCGAACGGAGGGTGGATCAGGGTTTCGAGCGGTTGCAGGTCCGTGGTGGGATCGGTGACGAAATCATACCGTAGACCGATGTTGAGGGTTAACTTGGGGAGCACTTTCCACTCATCCTGAATGTATCCGGAGGCATCGATTTCGCGGAAGTCGCGAGAGGAGTCCGTCAGCCCTGGCTCGGGCCCCTGGAACAGGCTGGGAGTTCCCTGTAGGAAAGCGGTCAAGCTCGGGAAGGTATAGAAGCCACCCCACCATCCCTGTTGCATGAAATTGCTCTGAACGCGATTGAGGGTCGCGCCAAACCGAAGCGAGTGCGCGCCGTGCGTCCAGATCACGTCGTCGGCGAGGGGAAATTTATTCTGTACTTCGAGGAGCGGCGCGTAGATGCTGGGGCCCAACGAAGATAAGCCGGTGATATTCACGCCGCCGTTCTGGCCGCGTACGGGAAAGAAATCGAGCGCCGGGTTCTGATCCGGATGTTGTTCGACGTCGGTTTCGCGCGTGCGGGTGAAGCTGAAGCGCAACAGGTTCACGACCGCCGGTGAGATTACGCGGCGCTCCTCGATGGTGGCGAACTGGTTGGCGGTGCTGCCTACTTCCGGCCAGCGGGGCGGCAGGGGCGAACCGAGAAACGGGTAAACGATATTGCCATAGTCCCGAACATAGCGCACAAACAGCGAGTCCTTGGCCGACAGGTTATAGTCGATGCGCGCCAGCAGGTAATTCTCGTTACCGACTTGGGAGTCCACCTCGGAAACGGTTCCCACGCCGTTGACCGGGGTGGTCGTGGGCAGCGGATAGAGGGCCAACAGAGGCGCGATGCTTGGATTGACGCCGACATTGACGCCATTGACGATCCCCTTATGCGCGTTGGCATCCGGAACGAGCGCGACCACGGTCTGGCCGAGAGACTTGCGCAGTTCCTCGTCGTTGACAAAGAAGAACAGCTTATCCTTTTTGATCGGCCCGCCCAGGCTGCCGCCGAACTGGTTTTGGCGGAAAGCCGGCACGGAGGAGCCGTCGAAGAAATTGCGAGCGTCCAGAGCGCTGTTGCGGAGGAACTCATATGCGGAGCCGTGGAAGCTGTTCGTCCCCGATTTACTCGCTGTGTTCACCACCGCCCCGTTGCCGCCGAACTGAGCGCTATAGGTGTTGGTGAGAACCGAAAACTCGGAGATCGCCTCGATACCCAGCGTGGTGCCCATCACGCCCGAACCCGATCCATGCGCCCAAAATCCCTGGATATCGGTGTTGTCCAGAAGGTACGCCTGGCCTTCGGCGCGGGCGCCGGAAACGCTGAAATTGTTCTCAGTGCCGTACAGCAGGTTCGCGCCACCGTTTCCGATCTGAGATCCACCTGCCACGCCGGGAGCCAACGTGACAAGGTCGGTGAAGTTGCGCCCATTCAGAGGCAGATCGTTAATTTGTTGTTGCTCGACGTGCGATGACACGGCGGTCGAAAGCGTGTCAACCTGCGAAACTTCCGCCTCAACAGTGACGGTCTGCTGCGCCTGCCCGATGGCTAAAGAGAAATCGACAACAGCCTGCGCGCCAACGGTGAGCGTGATGCCGGTGCGCACGGTGGTGCGGAAGCCTTGCGCGGAAACCTGCGCTTCATAATTCCCGATGGGAAGATCGGGAACCGTATACCGGCCTTGAGCGTCAGTCTGAACCTGCTGGGTCTGGCCCGTACCGACATTCTTCACCTGGACGACGGCGTTGGGAACGACGGCGCCGGCCGAATCGGTAACGGTACCGAGCATGGTTGCGCTGGTGACCCCCTGGGCGTCCAGGCGCCCGGCGAAAACCAGCGCCAGCCCTAATACGATTTCCGCCACCGTTCGGGCGTGGCTACCCTTAGAGGACCTCATTTGCATGCATTCACCCCTGGGGGATCAAGTATATATCAGATTGGGGCGGCTGCGGCAAGAAGTCAGGAGCTGGATGTCTACGAGTTAGAAAGTTAGAAGGTTAGAGTTGGGAAGCTGCCAGCAGCAGTTTCCCAGGCATCCGCCACGCGCTCGAACTTCGTGTGTTTCATCGAAGTTTAATGTATGCGGAACACGCATCCTAAGGGATAATAGCTGCTAAGGAGAGAGTTTGGGAATGAGACGAATGATTCCGGCATGCATTGCCTTAGCGGCCTTGGCGGTGGGCGCTTTTGGGCAGGACTGGTACCGCGAACGGGAAGAGCGCTATCGAGGCGAGGAGTGGCGAAGGCACGTTTTTATGCAGGTGCGGACGGATCTGGACCATGTCTGGAGCGCTTTCCGGGCGAGCGACCGGGAACGGGACCGGCTGGAACGGACTAAGCAGGAACTCACCAAAATGCAAGAGGACCTAGATCACGGCCGGTGGGACAACGGGCTGCTGAACGACGTGATCGATTCGATCCGGAAATCATCGAATGATCAACGCCTGGCGCCGCGCGACAGACAAGTACTAGCCGATGATTTGGTCCGGCTGAAGGATTACCAGGATCACCACAATCACTGGCCCCATTAGTTGAGTTACCAGAGGTGAATCCGCCGGCACTAGCGGCGGCTCACTTCCATCGGAAGATCCACAAGGCCGAAGTAAAACAAACAACCACAGAGTAAGTACGGCTACCTCGAAGCCTACGTGCGCCAGGCTGGCGCCTTGGAGCATGTTGGCCCGTAAGACGTCGATCAAGGCGGTGAGCGGCAGGAGTTTGATCAGCGGCTGCAGTGCATGGGGAAACCTTTGCGCCGAGAAGAAGACCCCGGAAACGATCCACATAGGCATCATGGTGACGTTCATGAGGCCGGAAACCGCCTCGATGGTCCGGGCGCGGGAGGCGAGCAGCAGTCCGGAGGCGCAAAAGGTAAACGATCCGAGGCGGAGGCCGCGAGATCGTCCTTGCGGTAGAAGACAACGGAATCGGGATCGCGCCCGAATGTCATAAGCGGGTCTTCGGTGTTTTCAAACGCCTCCAATCCGGTGGATCGGGAACGGGAATTGGGCTCGCAATCGCCAAGGCGGCGGTGGAGGGCTGGGGCGGGCGGATCTGGGTGGATTCGGAACTGGGTGAAGGAGCCACCTTCAAATTCACGGTGGAGGGTATAAAACATTTTGTGTAAACGCTGTTCTCCCTCAAAATAGGAGAACAACATGGACACGAAGACGGAGAATCCGACAGAAAAAGAGTTACTCGATAGCACGGTGGGAGATGCCTGCGAGTTGCTAGGTGGAGCGGCGGGGTTCCGGGGAGGCATCGAGTAGCTGATTAGCGGTTCCGCGGTTTACGAGGGTGTAAAACATTTTGTGTAAACGCTGTTCTCCGTCAAAATGGAGAACAAGATGGAGACGCAGAATCCGACAAAAAAAGAGTTGCTGAATGGGCTGCTGGACCAGTTGCTCAAGGACTACAAGAAGCCGGAAGATA
>DATGKM010000030.1:0-5240 GCA_035294665.1 Bryobacteraceae bacterium
TGATAGCGCGGGTGCTCGGAAAGCCACTTCTTTACTGCAGGATGCTTGTGGGTCCCGTAGTTGTCGAGCACAAGGTGGATGTGCATGCTGCAATCGACCGATTCGTCCATCCGCTCCAGGAAGCTCCTCTCCAGGGTGCGCGCGAGAACGCGGTTGGCAATCCCTCGCGCCGCGCCCAACACGATCTCCACGCGCAGTGCGATACCCTTCGGCGTGCTGCGATAGTCGCTGATCTCCGATAGTCGTCTTCGCTCGCGATCGGTCATCTCGATTTTCGGGGCCGGAGGCAATGGCATACCCAAGTATGCCGCTTTCTCTGGCGTTAGTAAATTAGAGTTCAGAGACAGCAGACTAAGATTCCGGGCATCCTCCACTGAGTTTGCGGCGGCGCTTTCTCCGCAACGAACTGCCGGCTTCGTTCGTCATATTTGCAACCTCGAACGTCGAAGGAGGTGGCGCAAAATGCCACGGGCGCTCGTCTCAATCTGCTGCGCGGCCCTTTTCCCTGTTCTGGGCTGCTGCCAAACGGAAACCACATCGGCCAGGCCCGCAAGCTTCGAAATTGCCGATGTCCACCCCAGCCCTCCAACCCGCAACCCCTTCATGCGCGCGCCGATAGTACGGAACGGCCGTTATGAAATCCGCAAGGCGACCATGCTGGACCTAATCCGCACGGCTTGGTCGATCGATGCCGAGCGGGTGATGGGCGGTCCCAACTGGCTGGAAGAGGACGCCTTCGACGTCATCGCCAAAATCCCTGAGGGGACCACCCGAGAAACGGCGAAGCCGATGCTCCAGGCTCTGCTCGAGGAGCGGTTTCAACTGGCTGTACACAACGATACCCGGCCCGTGGCCGCCTATGCCCTGAAAGTGAATAAGCGCGCGCTGCTGAAACCGGCCGCGGCCGCGGAGCTTACGGGCGGCGGCTGCAGGTTCGTCGCTCCTCCAGCGCCTAAACCTACCGGGCCCAATGGACCGCCTCCCGCGCCGCCGCTGTTTTCCATCGCCTGCGCCAATATCACCATGGCCGCATTTGCCGAGGCTCTGCATTCCGGTATCGCCTTCGCTCCTCAGTACCTCAACGGCCGCGTGGTGGTGGATGAAACCGAGCTGAAAGGCGCCTGGGATTTCGAGTTGAAACTCAGCCCGCCCGGAATGATCGGGCCTCTCGGGCTCATGCAAGGCACCACCCTTTCCGAGGCGCTCGATAAACTCGGCCTGCGCCTCGATCCGGTGGACGCTCCGCTGCCGGTGATCGTGGTGGATCGCGTGAACCGGAAGCCCACGCCCAATCCGCCCAAAGTAGAGGAGGCGCTCCACGAAACGCCGCCGCCAGCCGAATTCGAAGTGGCCGACATCAAGCTTTCGGACCCGAACACCCGCACGATAAGCATGAACGTGAGGCCCGGCGGCCGCGTCGAGGTCCAGGGCTTCACGCTGCGGATGCTCATCCAGCAGGCTTGGGACGTGAATAACCAGACGCTGGCGGGAACGCAACCGTGGATGGATACCGATCGCTACGACATCGTCGCCAAAGCCGATGCCGACGGCCCTCAAATCGATATCGACACCGTGTGGGGGTTGATGCGCGCGCTGCTGCAGGAGCGCTTCCAGATGAAAGTCCACACCGAAGACCGGGCCGGCACCGCGTACACACTGGTTGCCGTGAAACCTAAAATGAAAGCTTCCGATCCGGGCACCCGCACCAGGTGCAAACAAGCCCCGGCGGCTGGAGGCAAGGACACGAACCCGGCTTTGTCCCGCTCGATCGCCTGCCAGGGCGTGACCATGGCCGAGTTCGCGCAGAAGCTGAAAACATTGGCTCCGGATTACATCCAGACATCGGTTCAGGACGCCACGGGCCTGGAAGGAACCTATGATTTCACCATCAACTACAGTCCCGCATTTTTTGCCCAGATGCAGGGCGGCCGCGGCGGGCTGGAGCCGGGTCAACTGGCGCCGCCGGCGATTGCCGGTCCTGCCGCCGAAGTTTCCGACCCGAACGGCGGGCTGACGCTCATGGAAGCGATGGAGAAGCAACTCGGCCTCAAGCTCGAAGCCCAGAAACGGCCGATTCCGGTGCTGGTCATCGACCATGTGGAACGGAAGCCGGCTGAGAATTGATATCCGGTGAGTTGCGAGCGGAGATTTGCGATGTCCACGATTGTAGTCTGATTCCGCGGCGGCGCGGCGCTATCGATAACAGCCCCTCGCCCGGCTAAAATCGTTCTTTGGGAACCATGCTCGGGCGCGACGTGGCGGCGGTTGAAGTTGCCGGGGTGCTGTTTCTGGCATCGGCTATCCGGTCGGCCTTGGGATTTGGAGAGGCGCTGGTGGCCGTGCCGGTGCTGGCGCTGGTGGTGCCGATTCAGGTGGCGGCGCCGGTGGCGGTACTGGCTTCGATTACGATTGCGCTGATCGCGGTTTTGCAGGATTGGCGGCACATTCATGTCCGCAGCGCGGTTTGGCTGGTGCTCTCCACGCTGGCGGGCATTCCGCTCGGGCTCCTCCTGTTGAAAGCCGCTCCGGAAGCGGCGGTGAAGGCAATTCTGGCCGCGGTGATCATCGCGTTTCCGGCCTACTCGCTGTCCGGCCGGCAGCGCCCGGAATTGGGGAACGAGCGGTACTCCTGGCTGTTCGGATTTCTGGCGGGCATCCTGGGCGGCGCTTACGGGATGAACGGGCCGCCGCTGGCTGTTTACGGCTCACTGCGCGGCTGGACTCCGAAACAATTTCGCGCCACGCTGCAAGGCTACTTTCTTCCGGCGAGCCTGATCGGGATATGCGGGTATGGATTGGCGGGGCTTTGGACTCCCCGGGTAAACCACTTGTATCTTGTATCACTGCCTCTCATTCTGGCGGCAACTTTCCTGGGGCGCAGCATGAATCGCCGCTTTGACCCTGGCCGGTTTCAAGCGGTGGTGCACGTGGCTTTAATTGCGATCGGCTTGATCCTGTTAACGCAGGCTGTGGCGGCGTGATCGCGCGGGATATCGCGGCCGATATCGCAGTCATCGGGGCCGGGGTGTTCGGGGCATGGACCGCGTTGCGGCTGCGCGAGGCTGGCTACCGGGTCCTATTAGTAGACGCCTGGGGTCCGGGACATTCGCGATCGAGTTCCGGCGGTGAAAGCCGCATCATTCGCATGGGCTACGGCGGCGACGAAATCTACACGCGGATGGCGATGCGCTCGCTGCCGGAGTGGGAGGAGTTGTCGCGGAGCGGCGGAGAGGTGCTGTTTGAGCGCACGGGTGTGCTGTGGATCGGGCGCAGGGGAAACGCATACAGCGAAGCGACGCGCCGCACCTTGGAACGCGCCGGCGTTGCCATCGAGATATTGCCGCCGGAAAAATTGGCGAAACGGTATCCGCAGATGACGGTGGTGGACCCCGAGTGCTTTGGCATCCTCGAACCGGAGAGCGGAGCATTGATGGCGCGGCGGGCGGTGGCGGCGGTGGTCCGCGAGTTTGTGCGAGTGGGAGGGGAGTATGCCACGGCGGCGGTGAGGGCGCCCGCCGGGCGGAATCTGCTGGAGTGCGTGGAAACTACTGGCGGCGAGCGGATCGGCGCGGGTACATTCGTGTTTGCCTGCGGCCCGTGGCTGCCGAAGCTGTTTCCGGGAGTGCTGGGCAGCCACATTCATCCCACGCGCCAGGAGGTGTTCTTCTTCGCGCCACCGGCTGGAGACCGGCGCTTTTCTCCGCCGCAAATGCCGGTTTGGATCGACTTCACCGATCCGCGGGGCCCGTATGGATTTCCGGACCTGGAAGGGCGCGGCTGCAAGCTGGCGTTCGACCGGCATGGCGAAGCGTTCGACCCGGATACAGGCCTTCGGCAACTCGCGCCGCAAAGTTTGGCGGAAGCGCGAGCTTTTCTGAAAGAGCGCTTCCCCGGGTTAGCGGACGCGCCGCTGACGGAGTCGCGTGTCTGCCAATATGAGAACACCTCGAGCGGCGATTTCCTGATCGACCGGCACCCGGACCTGGAGAACGTCTGGCTGGTGGGCGGAGGGTCGGGCCACGGATTCAAACACGGGCCGGCGGTGGGGGAATATGTGCGCGGCCGGATTTGCGGCGAAATCCCAGAGGAGCCGCGATTTCGTCGGGCGAGCAAGGATGGAACGCAAAGCCGCAGGGTGTATTAGAAGCGGGCGGTTACAGCCGGTGGATTGACGAAGGCTAGTTCTGCTTGGCTGGGGCTCTTGGCACTTGCCGGCCAGGCGGCACGTGCGTGAGGGTGTGCACGTAGCGCAGTTTGCCTTTTTCGACGCGGAAAAGATGCGTATCCGGCAGGCCTCCGACGCCGAAGTTGCAAAACGCAACCACCGCGCCGATGGTTTCATCCACGAGGAAACGGCGCGCGACGATATTGACGCCGGCCGGCACGCCGACTTCGCAGCTATCGTTCGGGAGGCCTTTGCCGGTGCGGAGGCCGCCCTCGGTCCGGTTGCAGGGATATCCCCACGGCACGAGATCGACTTTCTTCTCGAGGAAAGCATCGAGGTAGGCGTTGGCGGCGGCGACGAGAGTGTCGCGGGTATCGCGCTCGGATTCGGGGATGACTCCCCAATTCTCGCCCGGCGACCATTTGAAGTAGTTATCGGCGTTGAACAGCCAGTCGCCCTGCTGGGTCACCATCGACTCGATTTCGGCGATTTTGTCGTGATTGACGCGTAGCCGGGTTCCGAGCACGTAGGGGTGGGTTTTGTCGGTGACGATGATTTCGGTGAAAGTCTGGCACGTGGCCGGGTCGATCAAGGTGCGGTGAAAGTCGATCTTGAGCGGCTTTTGAATGACACCGGACTGCATATCGACGGCCTGCATGTTCTCCATATAGGCGAGGCCCTTTGCGAGCGGCATGCCGGAAGGGTCGCCCTTTTCCTGGGCGGCGAGATAGAGGCCGGTGGCAGCTTCCAGGCCGGCGCGGGTGCAGGATACCTGGGCTGGAGCGGATGAGGGCGCTAGCAACACAGCCGAGAGCGAAAGCAGAGACGGTATTGGGCGCATGGTTCGCATTATATAGTGTGGCGTCCATGCGCCGGGCGGAGACCATCGCCCGTAATCCGTCCGTAAGCGGAGGCTAGAGTGACTTTGCGCTGCAAAGCGCACTGGGCGGCCCCTGGACGGCGCGGCAGGTGGCTGGCGGAAGCGCCGTGGCCGCAACCAATGGTCAGGTGTCGCTGACTGGCGACCCTGAACCCAGCCACAAGCGACACTGGTGGCGGGTGCCAACGCCAAACT
>DATGKM010000031.1:0-7369 GCA_035294665.1 Bryobacteraceae bacterium
GCCCAGGTTCAGCACGCCCAGGATGATCGTCTTGCCGCGCAGCTTTTCGAG
The DNA here is from genome assembly GCA_035294665.1 of Bryobacteraceae bacterium. Lineage (GTDB taxonomy): Bacteria > Acidobacteriota > Terriglobia > Bryobacterales > Bryobacteraceae > PSRJ01. The sequence goes on from DATGKM010000031.1 coordinate 52, forward strand.
TACCGAGCAATCGAGCGCGGGCTGCGCGGTTTCCACCGATACCTGCTTCACCGGTGTCTGGGCAAATTCTTCCAGAAACAAATAGCCGCCGGACTTGCCCTTCACAATATGGCCGTACCCGAAACAAATGTGCACGGCCGTGGTCCCCTCCACCCCTTCGAGCGCGCGCTGGAAAGCCTTCAGGCCGTACGCGCGGGCCTCCTCCGGGCGGGCTTGCATGTAAGGCTCGTCCACCTGCACGATATCCGCGCCCGCGGCGAACAGATCCTTGATCTCTTCGTTCACCGCGACGGCGTAATCGAGCGCCATCGCTTCTTCGCTGGGATAGTAGTCGTTCTTGGCCTGCTGCGACATCGTGAACGGGCCGGGGACCGTGATCTTGATCTTGCGGTCCGTGTTGGCGCGCAGGAACTGCACGTCCCGCGCTTCCACCGCGTGCTTGCGCCGGATCTTGCCCACCACGCGCGGCACCAACACCTCGTGATTCGAGCGGCTGATAATGGTCCCGGGATTATCCAGATCCACGCCTTCAAGCGCGGTGGCGAACCGGTTCGAGTAGCTCTCGCGCCGCATCTCGCCATCGGTAAGGATATCGATACCGGCGCGTTCCTGCTCGCGAATCGCCAGCAGCGTCGCGTCGTCCTGCGCCTGTTCGAGCCATTCGGGCGCCACGCGCCACAGGTCGAGCATGCGCACGCGCGGCGGCATATTGCTCGAGAGCAGTTCGCGGTCGAGCAGCCAATCCGGCTGCGGCAGGGAACCGACAAGGGTAGTAGGAAGCAAGGTTTGCATGGAAGGTTTTAGTATAAGACATAAGGCACATGAAGCAATTCGCGATGCTGGCGTTCGCGGTGGGTGTTGTGCAGGCTCAGCCTGGGCCGGACCTCATGGCAAAGATGCAGACCTTCTCCAAAGCCCTGGGCGTTGCCTGCGAATACTGTCATACCGCGCCGCGCGGCAGCGGGCTGGCCGAACCGAAGAAGGATATCGCCCGCGCTATGATGGCCATGACCGCGGACATCAATGCGAAGATCGAAGCCGCCGCCGCCAAGGACGCGAATGGAGTGGTGGCGGTCGATTGCATCACCTGTCATCGCGGCGTGGCCGTCCCCCGGCAATTGAGCGAGATCCTTTCCCAAACCATCCGCGAAAAGGGCGTTGCCGCCGCGGTGGCGCAATACCGCGAACTGCGCCGGCAGTACTTCGGGGGGCAAAGTTACGATTTCAGCGAGGGGACGCTGCTCACCCTCGGACAACAACTCACCGCCGCGAAGCCCGACGATGCCATCGCGCTGCTCGAGCTCAATGTCGAATTTTATCCGCAATCTGCTAGCACTTTCGCGGCTCTCGGCTACGCCTATACGCGCAAGTTCGACGATGCGACCGCAATGAAATACCTCGAGAAGGCGGTCGCTCTCGACCCGGATAATGGAGTCGTCCGGGGGCAACTCGAGCAGTTGCGGAGTTACCGGCGGAGAAAATAGCCTGAAGCGTCTTGTCTGTTTATGGGTGTTTCTGAGTTGCGGCCTGGCGGCCCAGGACGGCATCCCCGTCATTCTGATCTCGATCGATACCCTCCGCGCCGATCGCGTGAGCGCTTATGGCTACCACAAACTGCGCACGCCGGAAATCGATTCCTTCGCCGGGGGGGGCACCCTCTTTTCCGCCATCGATTCGCAAATTCCGCTGACGCTGCCGTCGCACACCTCGCTGTTCACCTCAACTTATCCGTTTGCCAATGGCATTGAAGAAAACGGCGAACGCGTTCCGGCGGGGGCGGTGACGCTGGCAACGGTGCTGCGCGCCCACGGATATCGGACGGCGGCGTTTGTGGGCAGCATTTTGTTGCACCGGCGGCTGGGGCTCGATCAGGGATTTGATGTTTACGACAGCCCGTTCGATCCGGCGGGCGGCTCGCGGAATCCGTATTCCATGCGCGTGCGGCGCGATGGCGCTCTGGTGTTGCGCGCGGCTCGCCAGTACCTCGAAACGCACCGCGGCCAGAAGGTCTTCGTGTTTGTGCACCTGTTCGACCTGCACGCGCCATATGCGCGCGCCGCCGCCGCCGGCCCGCTGCCCCGCGCCGCCGGCTACGACGCGGAACTGGCATATGTAGATGGTTTGCTCGGCCGCTTCCGCCAGGCGCTCGTGGCGGGAGGCTGGTGGGATCGCTCGCTGGTCGTGCTGCTTTCCGATCATGGCGAAAGCCTGGGCGAGCACGGTGAAACCAGCCACGGCTACTTTGCGTACCAGAGTACATTGTGGGTGCCGCTGATCATGCACTGGCCGAAGGCGCAGCCTCGGCACCCGGCTCGCGTGGACCGTCCCGGCGGCTTGATCGATGTCGCGCCCACCATCCTGGAATCTCTGGACATAGCCCGGCCCGCGTCTTTTGTAGGTTCCAGCCTGCTGGCAAATGCGGGCCCGCATCCAGTCGCGAGCGAGGCTGTCTACGCCCGCGATGCCTTCCGTTGGGCGCCTTTGCGAAGCTTGCGCGAGGGCTCCTTTCAATTCATCGATGCGCCGAAACCCGAGCTCTACGATCTGCATGACGACCGGGCGGAGCGGACCAACCTGGCCGCCGCCCACCCCGCGGAGGCGGCCAAATTGCGCTCCGAGCTAAGTGCGATTTGGGCAAGCGCGAAAACGGCTCCCCAGGCCCCGGCGCATCGCAGTTCCCTCGAATCGCTCGGCTATGTATCGCCGGCCGCGCCGCTTCCCGGCAACCAGCCGGCGCCTGATCCTAAAGACCGCCTGCCCCAATACAACCTGTTTGAAAGCGCGCTCACAACGATGTATGCCGGCCACCCCGATGCGGCGGTCCCGCGTTTTCGCCGCCTGATTGCGCAGGATCCGCAAAGCACCATGGCCCGCTACTACCTCGGCGAAGCGTTCGTGCGCTTGGGGCAAGCCGAAGAGGCGATCCGCGAATGGAACGCTGCCCTTAGCCGCGATCCCGGGTACGAACCTCTGTACCTGGCATTGGGCGAGGTCTGGATGGCGCGGCGGGATTACGCACGGGCCGAAAGTTACTTTCTGCAGGCCACCACGCTCGCTCCCTTCGATGCCGATGCCTTTCGCGGAGCGGCCCTGGCCGAAACCGCGCTCAAGCACGAAGGCCCCGCCGGGGAACATTGGCGGAAAGCGTGCGCGCTCGCTCCGGAGTTTTCCGAATGCCGCAAGTAGCCCGCCTCGAAGTGAAGTCTCGCCCGGCGCGCGTGGCCGCCCGTGCCCATCGCTGGCTCCTCCTCGTGGCGGCGCTCTGCATTCTCCGCCTCTGGGGCGCGCCGCTCGTCTCGAGCTTTTGGGTCGATGAAATGGGCACCGTTTTCGTCGTCCAGCACGGCGCTAACGATCCTACGTTGCGCGTGGCGCCGCAGGTTCCAGCTTCCATTTATTATGCGCTGCCCGCGATCGGCAGGCGGATTTTGGGCCACTCCGAATTCGCCTATCGCCTGCCTTCGCTCCTGGCAATGGTCGTGGCGCTGTTCTTCATCGGCAAGATCGCGGCGCGCCTGATTCATCCGGATGCGGCGTGGTTCGCCGTCTTCGCCTCGTTCTTTCTGCGGGATTTTAATTTCGAGGCGGCGGATGCGCGGCCGTATGCGCTGGCCACCTGCGTCGCCGCGGCTGCCCTGTTTTTTCTGATCCGCTGGATGGATAGCGCGCGCTGGCGCGACGCGGCGGTGTTTGCGGTTTTGGCCGCGCTGCTCTGGAGGGTCCACCTGACGCTCTGGCCGATCTATCTGCTGTTCGCAATCTACACCGCGGCGCGCCTGTTACGGCACGAGACGGCTGTGGGGTGGGCCCGAGCCACGCTGGTGTTCGTAGCGATCGGCCTTGCGCTCGTGCCCGTCCTGTGGACCGCGCTCGACATTCTCCGCGGCGCCAAAGCGCACGTGGTCGCCGATGAGCCGGATACAGCCGATTTGAGCCGCGCCCTCCGGTTGAGCCTGATCGTGCCCATCTGCGCGGGCGCGGCGCTGGTGGCGCGCTGGTTCTCCACTGAGCCGGGATGGAAACCGGCTGCGCCCATCGCTTCACCCGATGCCTGGACCCTCATCCTCGGCTGGTGGCTCGTCCACCCTCTGGCGATTTACGCGTTTTCGAAAATCACCGGAAACAGTCTTTTCGTGCCGCGTTATTTGTATGTCGCCATGCCGGGCGCCGTGCTCGTGGGCACGCTGGCCGCGGCGGCGTTTATACCTGCGTCGCAGTGGAGAAACATCGCGCTCGCTATCGGGATTCTCGCTTTGGCGACAATGGGCCGTTGGACGCGCCCCGCGCTCGAGCATAGCGGCTCGGATTGGCGCGCCGCCGCGCAGGCGCTGCGGCAAGCGGCCGGCGCATCCGATGCGCCCGTCGTTTGCCCCAGCCCGTTCATCGAGGCGCGGTGGCCGGTGTGGCGTCCGGATTATCCCATCGCCAGCTTCCTGTATGCGCAGTTGCTCTATTACCGGGTTCCTGGCAAGCCGTATCCATTTCCTTATACAACCTGGGCCGGCGCCGGGCCGGAGGCGACGGCCTACGCGGCCGGACTCGCCCGCGGCGATCTGGCGCGGGCCGGCCGCTTCTTTATCTATGGAGGCGACCGCGGCGCCGGATTCTGGCGGACCTTCTTCAGCGCGCGGCCGGAATTTGCGGGCTGGTACGAACGGCGCGTCGCTTTGTATGGCGATGTCGAAGTCGACGAGTTCTCAGCCAAACCGCCGGCGCCTACTGCTTCGCCTGTCGAGCGCGTTCCCGCTGCCGCTCCAGCGCCTCTTCCAAGCGGCGCTTCGGTAACTGGTCGTTAGGATCTTCCGCGACCACCCGCCGCAGGTTTTCGATGGCTGCATCCAGGTTTCCGGCGCGGAGCTGCGCATTGGCCAGGTTGAAGCGGGCGGCGGTGAAGTCCGGCCGCAACCTCACGGCGGCTGCAAACTCTGTGATGGCCTCCGCGGCACGGCCCACCTGCTCGAGTGCCAGGCCCAGCATCGCGCGGGCTTCCGCACGGCGCGGATCGGCCGAAACCGCTGCTTCCAGCGGGCCGGCTGCTCCTGCCGCATCCAGGCGCGAAAGCATCACGGCGCCTAAATTCATGTTGGCCGTGAAATCCTTGGGGTTCCGTTCCAGCTTGTGGCGGATCGCGGCTTCTTCGAGTTCGCGCCGCCGGTCTTGTGCACCCCGGGGCAAAAGCTCCAACCACAAGTGCGCCATTTCGTCGGTCGATTGATCGCCGCCCACCACGCGCCGCGGCGGATGATGCGGGTTGCGCACGTTGGCCGTGGAATTATCGTAGTGGTAGCGCATCGAAATGAGGGTGCCCTTAGGCAGGAATACCGGCTCGCGGTAGTAGTAAACGGCCTGCCAGTCCGGATTCCAGTCCAAAATGCGGATGAGCCAGCGGCGCGAGCCATCCGGCAGCGTGGCGTAGGCTTCCAGGCGCTTGCCCAGATAATGGGCATGCGGATAGACCGCCAGCGCGTCCACGTCCAGCGGCAGACGAAAATCGTCGCTCACCACGAAATCGCGCGCGCCGGCGGGAATATCGAGCGCCTGGTCGTTTTCGAGTTGCACCAGCAGAGGGAAGTGTGTTTGGGGCTTGTCCGTGAAGTACAAGCCGACTTCCGGCCGCGCCTGTTCGGGTTTGCCCGAAGGGCGCAAATGGACGTTGAGCACCAGTTCATCGGTCGGGTTCAGCCGCCAGGCGAAGCCATCCGGCTCCTGATGCGGCGCGCTTCCCGGCTTCCAGAACATGAAGTGGCCGGGAGGATCGAACGGGCTGCGCATCACTTCCAAATCCATTCCGGGGAAGCCCTTGCCGGGAGCGATTTCGCGCAGGTGAGAGGCAGCCATGCGGTCCACCAGCAGATTGGCGTGGTGTACCAACGCCGGGCCGCCTCCCGGACGGATTTCCACCGCGCGCACGTAGACCGGCGAGCGATGAATATTCCGCAAAACAAAGTTCCAGTAAACGTCCGGTCCTGAGGCCGGCGCCTGGAATGCGGCCGGCGCTTCCAGAACCATATCGGGTGGACCGAGCTGCCAGCCTGCTGGAAAATCCGGCGGCGATGGGATTCGGCCGGCGGGGCCTTCAGGCGCTCCGGCCGCGGCCCAATCGGAAATGGTACGGATTTCGGCATCGGTTAACCGGCGCTCGCCTTCGAAGTGGACGTCGGTCGTCGGCAACCACGGCGGCATATAGCGGTTGCGGGTGACCGCGGCGATCTGGACGGCGCGCTTGCTCACATCGCCGTAAGACACCAGCGGGAACGGAGCTGTGCCGCCCGCATGGTGGCAGGGGGCGCAGGCGCGATACACGATTGGAGCGATATCGTGGGCGAAATCCGCCGCATAAACCGGGCCGGCCAGTGTCCAGGCCAGCACGGCTGTCCCGACCGGCAACTGCAATCCACGCTTCAACTTCTCAGCATACAGCCCCCGGCTGTGGCACACCTGTGGCGGTGTTTTCACGGGATTGACCCATCTAAATTTAAGGACATACAATAGATGCAGCGTTAAAACCCAGAGCGGTGAGCCGTATGAATGTGACGCGCCTTGCGCTTTCATGTATTTTCGTAGGATGTCTGGCGGGCGTTGGTCTGATGCTGTCCGCCGCCGATCAGTCGATCTCTACGTCCTCCAGTTCGAGCGATAAGCCTAAAGAGACCATCGCCAAGCCCCTTTCCGAAAAGCAGAAGAAGAAAAAAGAGGAGCAGCTTCGCAAAGAGCTGGAAAGCCCTTACAAGAAATGGCTGAACGAAGATGTGGCGTACATCATCACCGATGAAGAGCGCGCCGCCTTCAAGCGCCTGCAAACCGACGAAGAGCGCGAGCAGTTCATCGAGCAGTTCTGGCTGCGCCGCGACCCCACGCCGGACACGGTAGAAAACGAGTTTAAAGAAGAGCACTACCGGCGCATTCAGTACGCCAACGATCATTTCGCTTCGGGCATCCCGGGTTGGAAAACCGATCGCGGCCGCATTTATATCGTGTTCGGGCCACCCGACGAACGCGACGAGCATCCTTCGGGCGGCACCTACGAGCGGCCTCCGGAAGAAGGCGGCGGCGAAACCACCACCTATCCTTTCGAAGATTGGCGCTATCGCTACATCGAAGGCATCGGCAACGATGTGACCATCGAATTCGTCGACCCCACGATGACCGGCGAATACCACATGACGATGGACCCCTCCGAAAAGGACGCGCTGACCTACGTGCCTGGAGCGGGTCTCACCCTGATGGAGCAGTTGGGCCTCTCGGATAAAACCCAGCGTTTCAACCGCACCGATGGCACTCACTTGGGAACGCCGCTGGGGGGAACGACAACGGCCTC
>DATGKM010000032.1:0-6461 GCA_035294665.1 Bryobacteraceae bacterium
GCCGTTCTCAAACAGATCCCACTTCGGCATGCCGCTATGGCATGATCGTGGCGTATTGCGGGTCGCACGTTTCAACTAAAATGCGGGCATCCTCCCGGTTCGCCCACAACTGGAAGCCGTGCATGCGGCCGGCGTCATCGCCTTTGGGCATCTCCTGGTGAATGATGCCCCGCCCCGCCGTCATCCATTGCACGTCTCCGGCGCCGATAATGCCGTGGTTGCCCGTGGTATCGCCGTGTTCCACCGTCCCTGCCAGCACGTAGGTGATTGTCTCAATGCCGCGATGCGGGTGCCACGGAAAACCGGCCAGGTATTCCCGCGGAATGTCGTTGCGGAAGTCGTCCAGCAGCGCCAGGCCGGAACTCCTTAGCAGCGCAGAATGCTTGAATAAAGTGCTTAGCGGCAGGCGGTGCCGCTCGCGATCACTTCGCGCATGCCAAAAGCGGTAAGACTCGCGCGCGGCGTGAATTGTCCCAAGCCGTAGTAGTTCACCTGGTTCAAAGAAATCGCCTGCGCGTAGAAGTTGAATTCGGGCACAGCCTGTAGGGTTGCCGGCGGCTGGTGCGTGGGACCCGTGGGACGGCGTTGCACGATGGTAACGCTGGGCGGAGTCGTGCCGGTTTGGATCGCCTTGAAATAAATTCCGGCGCGCCAGGATTCGTTCGTCGACACCACCGCATCCGCGTTGGTGGTGGTGCGCCAGCTCTCGCCCACATTCTTGTCGTAAACGAACGCAGGCCCGAAGGCCACACCGTTCTGCGGCGCAAGATTGGCATACGTGAGGTGCAGCGGCTGGCCGGCGGCAATGTCTTGGAGACAGCCGAATTTGGGCGGGCTGCAATCGTTCGAAAACTGTTGGCCCTCCAGACGGAATTCGGATCCGAGCTGCCCTTCGCTTTGCGCACACGCAAGGGCACATAGCGCGAGAAGACAGGCCACCCTCACCTGGGAAGTCATATTTCTCCTTATCTGCCTGTGGCCATCGGTTTCGGATGCAGCTTGGAAGTCATGGCGGCGATATATTGGCTGGCGCCGTGTTCCGATTGCAGGTGAGCCTCTTCCACCGGCGTGCGCTGTTCCGGCGGGAGCTGCTGGTCCACTTCGCGTAGCGCCATTACGTGCTCGTATAGCAACTGGGATAGCGGACGGATCGGATTTGCCGCGTCCGGCGGCACGGGCGTGTCGCCGGGGCCGAACTGAATGAAGTCTTCCCGCGGTTGTTCGAGCGAGAGGAGATCCAGAAAAGTATCCGCCGCGATCTCGCGCGGCGACCGGTCGGCAAAGTCTCCAATGAAATGTTTGGTCACGGTCGCAGGGATTGACGCATGATCGAAGACCCGGGCCACCACCGTCCCCGCCGGAATCCACGGCGAGATCAGCACCGCGGGAACGCGCACTCCCAACCGGTTGAACCGAAATCCGGTCTGCGGATCGGTAAACTCGTCAGGCACGCAGGGCGGAGGCTCCACGTGATCGTAAATACCCCCGTGCTCGTCATAAACGACCAGCAGTGCGGTACTCTTCCATAGTTCCTCATTGTCCACAATGGCGCTATATACAGAGGTAATGAATTCCTCGCCCGCCAGCACGTTATGATCCGGGTGCTGGTCGGCGGCGGGAATGGTGCCGCTTCCGGTGGCATGATCTGTATAGTTGGGCTCGACGAAGCTGTAATCGGGCAGGCTGCCGGATCGGCAATCGGTCCGGAACTGAATCGTAAGTGGCGAAGATCTGCGGCTGCTCTTTCAGGATGAAGGCCATGCCGAGGGTGCCACTGGCCGCATCGTAGTAGTAGATCTTCGCCGTCTTACCGTTGTCCCGCATGCGTTCATCAATGGTTTATATTTCTCGTTCAAGTAGAAGAGGCTCATGTCGGTCTTGCCGAACGAGGTCCCGAAGTGGGCGAAGGCGCGATTGAAAATCGTAGGTCCGGGCAAAGAGGAAAACCAGCGGTTGAAGACCGCATAATTCCGCGCCAGGGCGGTGATCACCGGTACTTTCTCGGGAGGAAAGCAGTACAGGATCTGGTGCGAATGATCGACGTTCTGTTGCTTCTGGTAATAAGCCTTGATAAACCCTTGCATCGGCGGCCCGCCCGGAATATCGCCATGGATCTGGGGGGCCACATCCGCCCAGTGATGCCCGGGATCGGGCTGTAATTGGCTTTGATATTTCGCGAGCGGCTGGACCGGGATCAGCTTGCCCGTGGTGTCCGGATTGGTCTGATTGCCGTTCACCCCATCGATCCGTGGATCGTTCGCCATCGAATATCCGAGCATGTGATCGAAGGAGCGGTTCTCCATCATCAGGACCACTATGTGTTTGAGCTGGTCGATTACCGCAGGCACTGCGTCTCCTTCCAAAGACGAATCTTCGGTTAGGTGATTCTACAGGCCGCGGCGTTTCAGGTGCAAGGGCCTTTTGAAGCTAAGGAAATGATGCGTTACTGTTGTCCGAAATGCATCGTGAAAGGCCCGGTCTCGTCCACCACCTGGTAATCGGGAGGCGGCTGGAACAAGCCCGGGTCCGGTTCGTCGCGGCTGATGTTGGTGAGTCTGGTGGTGTTCTCGCCCGAGCGCGGGTCATTCATTTTCGAAAGCACCGTCAGTCCCTTCAAATCCGGAGAAGTCCAGGTCTCGTATGTAACGGAAAACGGCCGGTCGTTGCCTTGGCTCCCCACAGGATACGTGGTGGTGTGCCGCATTCCTTCCGCCAGCACGCCTTCGATGATCTGCGGCGCCAGCTTCTCGTCGGACTGCTCGGGCCGCTGGACATCGGCGGCGAGGGCGGGGAGCGGTCTCACTTCAGCCCGAGCCGGTTGGGGACCACTCCCGAGGACACTATCACTCCAGCCGGAGGGGACGGCAGCGCGTCTCCCGTCTGAAAGAGGGCCGGTTTTCCGGATGGCGCCTGCACGGTCATCCTGTGCGCGATTTTATTCCGCGGATCGAGAGTGTACCGCACGCCCGCCACCGGGTCGGCAATCTCCACAATCATGGGAGACCCCTGCGCGATTGCCGGGTTTATTATCAAAGGACGCTCCGTGCGTGTGCGCCCCTGCGAATCGCGGTAGAGCTTGGTGCGCATCCCGGGTCGCGTAATGTGCGTGCCATCCGCCAGAGTTTGTACATGCTCTTGAATTTCCTCAGCGGAATAGGGGCGCGCCGGTAACTGCCGGCAACAGGAAGCGCGGCATCGACATCGTCATGGTGCCGCCACGTCCGGTTACAATCTGCGTGGCAATGCCCCCGCTGAATCCGGCGCCCCCGCCAGTGCCAGTGACGGCTTGGCCAAACGCCACCGACGCAGCCAACCAGAAACTACTACAAATGCTCAGCCGGTCCATTTGCCCCCCAATCCGAGCCGCGACCGTCACGGAGCGGTCATCCAGCGGACAATCGCACGGTCGTGATCCTAGTGCGGCTGCGCAGCTTCCGCCCCATGCGGCGCCGCCGCCGGGGATGGTGGTGGCGCCCCACCCCGTCCCCGCCCGGGCGGCGGAGGCGCAGGCAGTGCCGCCGTTCCACCCACTTCGAACGCAAACAGCATCGGCGCGCCGTCTACCTTGGCGTCCGTCGGCCCTTCCGCTTGCGGTGGCCGGCCCGTTCCCGCCACGAACGCCACATATTGCTTGCCATCCACCATGTAGGTAATCGGTGGACCCGCCCCGAACCGGTTGGTGTGGATCTCCAGCAGCTTTTCCCCTTTATCCGCGCTGTAGGCCAGCAGCCGCCCGTCATTCGTTACTTGAAAAACCAGGTTAGCCGCCGTTGTGACTGTGCCGCCGCCGCTCGCTCCGCCGCCGGCCACTCGCCACACCAGCTTTTGATTCACCGGATCCCACGCTTCCAATACCCCACGTGTTCCCGGCAATGGCTCCGGCCCGATAATCGGCGGCACCACCGGCTTGGCGCTGCTGGGGCCTAACGCGATGCCCGGATGGCCAAACGGATACCCAATCACTTCGTCGGCCGCGCGAAACATGTAGTTGCCCTGCGAGGCCGGCAGGTATACCAAACCGGTTTCGGGGTTGTACGACATCGGCGCCCAGTTGTGCGCTCCACCCCCGGTCGGGTAAATCTGCACCGGCGTCTTGTCGTCGTAGAAAGCCTCCTGGTTGATGAATGGCCTTCCCGTTTTCTCGTCAAATCCCTTCGTCCAGTTCACCTGCACGAACGGCGCGGCCGAAATGAATTCTCCCGTCACCCTGTCCAGCACGTAAAAAACGCCGTCCTTCGGCGCATGCAGGATCACCTTCCGCGTGCGCCCTTTAATCTTCAGGTCCGTAAGGATGAATCCGCCGACCGAATCCAGATCCCAGTTGTCGTCGGGTACCTCCTGGTAATACCATTTCAGCTTGCCCGTGTTCGCATCCACCGCCACAATCGAGCACGTGTAGAGGTTATCGAGGCCTTTCGATCCGCGAAACTTCTCCGGCCACGGCTCCGCATTGCCGGTGCCGGCGAAAACCGTGTTGGTTTCCTGATCGTACGCCATGCCATCCCACACCGATCCGCCGCCCCCCCATTTCCACCACTCGCCGCTCCAGGTCTTGGCGGCCGCCCGCTGCGCCTCGTCTTCGAATCCTTTCGATGGATCGCCCGGCACCGTGTAGAAGCGCCACACGCGCCTTCCGGTAGCGATGTCGTAAGCGTCGAAGAAACCGCGAATGGGATGATCGCCGCCCGCCACGCCCACCACCACCTTATTCCCCGCAATCCGCGGCGCCATGGTCAGCGTGTACCAGTTCTGCGGAAACGCCACTCGCGCTTCCCATTTCACCTTTCCCGTCATCGCGTCCAGCGCCACCAGCCGCCCGTCATTCACCGGCGCAATGATCAGGCCGCTCGAAAGCGCCAAGCCGCGATTCACCACCCCGCAGCACATCCTGTCCCGCGTCGCCTTCTGATTCACTTCCGGGTCCCAGCGCCAGACCTGCTTGCCCGTGCGCGCGTCTACCGCGAACACCACGCTGTACGTGGTGATTCCATAAATGGTGTTGTTCCAGACCAGCGGCGTGCCTTCCTGGTTGCCTCCGCCCGCGCCTACCACGTAAGACCACGACAACCCCAGCTTGCCCACGTTCGACGCATCGATCTGTTTCAAAGGGCTGAACCGGGTTTCGCCTGGGGTCAGGCCGTACATGGGCCAGGAGCCGGCGGCTGCGGTGTCCTTTCCCGCCCCGGCGGCTTCAGCGCCGGTCGGAATGAAAGCAAAAGCGGCGGCTATCAAAGCCGGAATTGCAGACAGGCTTAACAGCGGTTTCATTCAAATGCAGTATGACTGATTTTCGCAGTCAGTGGGGCGGCAGGCAATGGGGCGATGCCGTAATCCGTCCGTAGGACAGTGGCAAACCCTCTGCGCAGCCGATCGGCCGGATTTTGGAGCAGTGTGACCTTTTCACCTATTGGGGCGTCTTTTGTTTCTGAGCCTGCCCAGCAAGAGCAAAAGCCCAGCGGAAGGAGAGTTTCTATTCGAGCTGGATCCGCAACCGCTTGAAGAGATAGTGACCTGCTACGGCGGCGCGCCCGTTTTTATATCAATTTCACGCCGAAGAGAATTTCGCGCAGGCTCAGCAGGAGTTGCCGGCGGGGCAAGTCCGTTACATTCCGGAAGAAAGCGTTGCTCTGCGAGGCTTGGCGCAGGTGAACCAGGACCTGGTGCGGGAAATCGGGCGTCGTTGTGCGGAGCAGAAGATCGCCACCATTGATCTGGATGCGACGGTGATGGAGAGCTGGAAGCGGGAAGCCCAAACCACCAAACGGGCTTTTCCAGCCCTGCCGGAGACGGTCGAGGAGCATTACTTTCGCGGAGACTCAGTCTGCTGGGAGCGCGGCTTGCTGCATTGGTTGCGGGATGAGCAACGGCCGGAGGGGCCAGCCGGCAAGATCACCTTCGCCGTTCGTGTGCGCATGACGGGCTCGCTGAAGCAACACATCCAACGAATTGACGGCACACTCTGGAAGCCGTATCGGCAAAACAGTCAGAGCGAGGCGGAGTGTGTGGACGTACTGAATTACTGGCCCGAGGATGACGAGCGGCCGGAAGGAGCAACGCCGCTGCGGTATGTGACCATCCGGGTACGCTTCCGCCAGGGAGGGTGGTTTGCCGATGTCAGCGAAGTGAAATACTTTGCCGTGGCCAGCAATGAATGGGATTGGTCCGCCCAGAAGCTGCTGGAGTGGCATCGGGAGAAGGCCGGTTCGGTAGAGGCGCTGCACGATGTGCTGAAGGACGAGTTGGCCGGGGGCGTGATGCCGTGCGGTCGCTTTGGAGCCAACGCGGCCTGGTTCCGGCTGGCGGGGATCACGCACAATGTACTCACGGCGCTAAAGCGGATTGCCTTGCCGGAACGCTGGTTGCGGGCGCGACCCAAGCGGCTGCGGTTTCAGATCTTCTGCTCGGCCGGCAAACTGGTACATCATGCCCGGCAGGTGCGGTTGCGCGTCCGCCGGCTGGCG
>DATGKM010000033.1:0-18495 GCA_035294665.1 Bryobacteraceae bacterium
GGGATCGGGCACAATGAAATTTCAGAGAACGGCCAACAGTGTCTTAACCGTTTGTCTCAGCCCAGGGGACAACCCCACGGTGCGCCGCTTGCCCAGAAACAGCCTTGCGAACAGTCGGAAAATGCTGACTGCATTCATCGCCGTCGCGATGGGGAGCACGATGCCCGTTACCGGGTGGGACATCAGCGTTCCGTGTATGAGCAGGTCCTGAGAACAAGATCCCGAAAAGCCCGATCGTCGAGACGGTGACCACAAACCAGTGCACCAGCGCGCCGGCAATGCCCTCCGAGGTGCGGCTCTCCAGTCCTGCCAGAATGCACGCCGACTGGCTAAGCGCGATGAAGGCCAGAAGCCTGCGTGGCGAGTTTTCCGTGACGGCGCGCACGGCCACATACAGCGCGGTGGCCATGGCGAACATTGTGGAGAGCATCCATCCTGCGAGGAAACTGAGCAGGCTTTCGGTCGAATACGCAAACAGCTTGGCCCCGAGGAGAAAGAGAATGCCGCCGATCGTTTGGCGGTCGCAGTCGCGCTTCGGCAATATCAGGGTCGCTCCCAGCGTGAGGCAGGAGTAGAGAAGCATTAAAGCCTGGTAGAGGGATTCGCCTGCCGGGGCTGCCTGCAAAAGAAGCGCACTCGCTACCGCGGAAACCAGCGAAGCAATGAAGCCCACGATGCGCGCCTGCCGGCGCCAGACTAGCAGCAGCATCGCTGCGAACCAGGGAGCGCCAATCGCGACACCCACTGCGAACGCCTTCTCCCCAAACACGGAACTGGCCATCATTCAATTCCTTGTCCGGCGGGACTTCGCATCGAAAGCGACGGTTCCTTCGACGGGGAGCGCAGGAATTGCAGAGTCCGAACCACGGCATGCCCCAGGATGTGCGCGATCGCAATCGATCTCCAGCCGATTCCAATTTCGGCGAAGACCACACCCACCTGGGTGAGCGAAGCGAATGCGAGCGACGTTTTGGCGGCGGCGCTGGCGCGGCCCACGATTGTGCCGTAAATTGCCGTTGCCAGGCCAACCACAATCACGCAAACCGCGGCCACGCGCATATGGGCGAGTAGCGGCTGCACGCGGAGCAAAAGGTACGCGCCGGCGTGAATCGAAATTCCGCCGTAGAAAATAGCGCTCGATGGCGTGGGACCCTCCATCGCGCGCGGCAGCCAGCCCGAGAATGGGATCTGCGCTGCCTTTCCCGCGGCCGGACGATGGTCGTGGAAAGCGATCAGCAGCACAGAACTAATTCCCACGAGTTCCCACCCAGCGATGAGCAGATCGAACGATCCCGCGGCAAACGCAAGCAGAGAGCCGAACGCGAAAAGATCGAGCAGCACAAAAAACCGGAAGAACCCGCGTTCCCGGTGAAGGTAGGTAGCCGAGAACTGCCCGATCAGGCCGGACAGCACAACGGTCATGACAAGGAACGGAAGCGAGAGACGGTCGGCCATCAGCACCAGGGGAAACCGGTACTCATGAACCGCAAACCAATTTCCGAAAGTAACTACCACGGCGGAAGCCCCGGTCGATCCGAGAGTGTGAATGAGCGCCGCCAGCGTGAACATGCAGCCGGCAAACGTCCATGCTGTAATGCGATCATAGATCCGGGCAGTACGGCTCAGCCGCCGCCTCTCCTCTGTCTTCAGCGGGTTTTCCCGAGGGCCGGATTCCGCCGCGCCCATCCGTGCGGCTACCCGCGACATGGTTAGGCGCACCGCCAGGAAATCCATCAGCGAACAGGGCACCGGTTCATGCGGAGCCAGTCCCGGTTTCTCTTCCAGCCTGCGCATTAAGCCGGCCCAGCCGGGCAACGCCAGCAACTCGGATTGAATGATGCCTTTCCATTCAGACTCGTTCGGATTGTGCGCCTCAAGATAGTCGAGAACCGCGTCTGTTGCGGAAAACGCCCCATTCTTCTGCCGCCGGAATTCCTCATCGAGGCCGGAAAGATATTTCGGGAACATGCCGCCGCGCCGGCTCAGCAACTCCCGGACGCTCTCATAGAAACCTCTTTCGCGGTAGGGCATCGGCCAGTAGGCGGTGCCCTGATCGAGAAAGACCGAGCAAAGGCGGATTAGCCAGGGGTGAATGATCTCGTCGATGGGTCGTGGCGGAACCGGCTCTTCTTCATGAACGACAGTCCGGTCGAAGCAGGCCTGAAACAGGGTCCGCAGGGCTGCGTGGCGGAAATCGCGGGCAAGATCGCCTTGTTCGGTCCGCCAGAGGATCGTGGCGGCGTCGAACTCGCGAACCCCTGGCGTGATCATGGCCCGGCGAAGAGCGCGTCGCATCAACCCGGGAAAGACCACGGCGTCCGGCTCGCTCCCGAGCACGAAATTGATGTCCTCGATCTGGATGCGGCCGCGTGCCAACTCCGTCCGGTAGGCGGCTTCCGTCATATAAGGTTCGGCGCCAAACAGGCGCGACGCCTCGATCACTGCCTGCTCGAAGGGCAGGTGCTCGAATGCGTGCAGCGTATTGTGGTGGATGAAGACCCCGATCGGGCCCTGCATGGGAAGCAGGTGGGCTGCGTGTTCGACTGCCTGAAGCAGTGTATCCCGCCCGGACAGCACAGAATGGCTTTTGCGCCTCATCGAGAAGTGCTGGTACGGGCCTTCGGCTCCTGCTTGGCAGCTTCCTTCAGCATGCTTACCGTGCTGCTGAGCTGAGAGTAAAAGTAACGGCGGAGGATATCGAGGACCTCGATCAGCGCGTGGTCGCGGATCGAATAGAAAACCTGATTTCCTACCTTCCGGCTAATTACGATCTGTTTTGCGCGCAGGACCGCCAGGTGCTGGGAAGCATTGGCCTGCTCGATTCCGAGCTTTTCGATCAGCTTGCCGGCCGATAGCTCCCCGTTACGCAACAGTTCGACAATGGCAATCCGGGTAGGATGGGCCAGTCCCTGGAAAATCTCGCTCTTGAACTGGCGCAGTGCGTCGTTCACAATGATTAATATATTCGAATTCTTGAATATTAGCAACCATGGTCGGGGTCAGGACTCTCCGCGCCTCCTTTTCAGCGGCGTGGGCGGGCATCGGCGTCCGAAAACTCCCACCTGCCACGAGGAAAGCTACGATAAACAGGTCCTAGCGTTTCCCGCCATGCTCGAAACAGTAGCCGCCACCATCGCCCGTTATCGCATGTTCGAACCCGGCCAGAAAGTAGCCGTCGCTGTCTCCGGCGGCGCCGATTCCGTCTGCCTCCTCCACGTCCTCCGCGAACTCGCGCCCCGCTGGAACCTCCACCTCAGCGTGCTCCACCTCAACCACCGCCTCCGCGGCGCCGAATCCGAAGAGGATGCCGCCTTCGTCCGCTCCCTAGCCGCCGCATTCGCCCTCCCCTTCATGCTCCGCGAAACCGATCTCCAAGCCGCCCCCGGCAATCTCGAAGAAGCCGCCCGCGAAGCCCGTCTCGCTTTTTTCCGCGAACAACTCACCAGCGGCGCCGCCGATCGCGTCGCCCTCGGCCATACCCGTTCCGATCAGGCCGAAACCGTCCTGTTCCGCTTCCTCCGCGGAGCCGCCACGGCCGGCCTCTCCGCCATCCGCCCGCTCACCCGCGAGGGCATCGCCCGCCCCCTCATCGCCATCACTCGGCCCGAGGTCGAACGCTTCCTTCAGGAGCGCGGCATTCCCTGGCGCGAAGATTCCACCAACCGCAGCCCTGAATTTGCCCGCAACCGCATCCGCCACCACCTCCTCCCCACCCTTGCCCGCGACTGGAACCCCGCCATCGTCCGCGCGCTGGCGCAGACCGCCGATTGGGCACAAGCCGAGGAGGCGTACTGGGAAACCGAAATCGACCGCCTCGCCGCCCTCCACCTCCAGCCTGGAATTGGGTTTGTTTGTTTAAAAACCGCCTGTCTCCGCGATCTCCCCCTGGCCGCCGCCCGCCGCCTCGTCCGCCGGGCCATGCAAATCGTAAAAGGCGACCTCCTCGCCATCGAATTCGCTCACGTCGAAGCGGTCCTAACCCTGGCCCAATCCACCGAAGGCCACGGCCGCCTCCAAGCCCCCGGCCTCGACATCATGCGCTCCTTCGATTGGCTTCGTTTGTCCAAATCCGCCGATGTCCCCGGACTCCAGACCCGCAACTACAATTTCCCCATCTCCCTCCAGCCGGTGGGGCAGGCGCTTCCGCCGGCCAACCCGGGCGAAGCCCGCCCGGCTCCCGACTCCCTTCTCCCGACCTCTGACTCCTTCCTTCTAACCGTCGCCTCCCCCCGCCTCACTATCCCCATTCCCTCCGAGCCCTACGCCATATCCCTCGAACTTACTGAAAACCCGCCACATTCACCCGATTGTGTTTCCGTATATAATAAGGAAATGGTCCCGGTTGACCCCGAGCGCCTCTCGGGTGAACTCGGCTTGCGCAATTGGCGGCCAGGGGACCAGTACCAGCCAGTCGGGGCCGGCCGGGAGCAGAAAATCAAAACTTTCTTCCAGGAATTTCGTATCCCCCTTTGGGAGCGCCGCCATTGGCCGGTCCTCGTGGACGGCAGTTCCATTGTTTGGGCACGGCAGTTCGGTCCCGCTGCCGCTGTTGCCGCCAGTCCCGGATCCCGCCGCTTCCTCATCGTCCGGGGAATTGGAATCGGTGGCGGCGCACAGGGCGTCTAATACAGAGAGGGCCTGCAGGAGGTCTAGTGAATTCTAATATCAAAACCGCGGTGTTCTGGGTTGTTCTGATTTGTGTCGCGGTCTTGCTTTTCGCGGTCGTCCGCACCGGCCAGGGCCGGAAGGAGCAGCAGCTCACTTTCAGCGAATTCCAGGATAAGGTGCAGGAAGGTGCTGTCAAAGAAGTCACCATCACCGGCAACGATGTCCACGGTGTTTATGCCAACCAGAACCTGGGCTTCCACACCATCGTTCCCACCAACTATCCCGATCTCTACAAGCAGCTTCGCGAAAAGAACGTAAACGTCGATATCAAAGACACCAGTTCCGGAAACTGGATCACTATTCTCCTGAACGCTTCGCCCTTTATTGTCCTTATCGCTTTCTGGATATTCATGATGCGCCAGATGCAGAGCGGAGGAAACAAAGCCTTAAGTTTCGGCAAGAGCCGCGCCCGCCTGCATTCCACCCAGCAGAAAAAGGTGACGTTCAAAGACGTCGCCGGAGTGGAGGAGGCTAAAGAAGAGCTTCAGGAAATTATCGAATTTCTCCGCGAGCCGCAGAAGTTCCAGAAGCTCGGCGGCCGTATCCCTAAAGGCGTTCTGCTCATCGGTCCTCCCGGAACCGGCAAGACCCTTTTGGCCCGCGCCATTGCCGGCGAAGCCAGCGTCCCCTTCTTTTCGATTTCCGGCTCCGATTTCGTCGAAATGTTCGTCGGCGTGGGCGCCAGCCGCGTCCGCGACCTGTTCGAGCAAGGCAAAAAGAACGCCCCCTGCATCATCTTCATCGATGAAATCGATGCCGTCGGCCGTCATCGTGGCGCAGGCTTGGGCGGCGGCCACGATGAGCGGGAACAGACCCTGAACCAGTTGCTGGTGGAAATGGATGGCTTCGAATCGAACGAAGGGGTCATTCTCGTCGCCGCCACCAACCGCCCGGATGTTCTCGATCCCGCGCTGCTCCGTCCAGGCCGTTTCGATCGCCGGGTCGTGGTCGGCCGCCCCGACGTGCAAGGCAGAGAAGCCATTCTGCGCGTGCACACCAAGAAAATTCCCCTCGGCGATAACGTCGATCTTTCCGTGCTGGCCCGCGGCACCCCCGGTCTCGCCGGCGCCGATCTGGCCAACCTGGTGAACGAAGCCGCTCTCAACGCCGCCCGCCAGAACCGCAAGGTCGTCACGATGCTCGATTTCGAGCTGGCCAAAGACAAGATCCTGATGGGCGCCGAACGCAAATCGCTCATCCTCAGCGATGCCGAAAAGCGCAATACCGCCTATCACGAAGCCGGCCACGCGCTGGTCGCCGCCATGCTGCCCAATGCCGATCCGCTCCACAAGGTCACCATCATTCCGCGCGGCATGGCCCTGGGCGTCACCATGCAGTTGCCGATCGACGACAAGCACTCCTACAACCGCGATTACCTCCTCGCCCAGCTTGCCATTTTGATGGGCGGCCGCATCGCCGAAGAGCGGTTTATGCACCACATGACCACCGGCGCCGGCAACGATATCGAACGCGCCACCGACCTCGCCCGCAAAATGGTTTGCGAATGGGGAATGAGCGAACTCGGTCCGCTGAGCTTCGGCAAGAAAGAAGAGCAGATCTTCCTGGGCCGCGAAATCGCCCAGCACCGCGATTACAGCGAAGAAACCGCCATTCGCATCGATGAGCAGGTGAAAAAGCTCGTCCAGGGCGGCTACGATCAGGCTGCCCGCATAATTGACGAGCATTCGGACGCGCTGGTGCGCATCGCCGAAGCGCTGCTCGAAAGGGAAATCCTGGATGGTAACGAAGTGATGCAGTTGATCAATGGCCAGGAGCTTCCGCCGCTGCCCGCCGGCGCCGCCAAAGACGCCGAAGATCACACCCAGCAGGTGCTCCGCCCCGAACCCGGCCGCCGCAACCCCGGCTTCAACGAAGGCGAACGGCCCCAGCCCGCATGAGAAAGCCGGCTTAAGCAGGTGGACGGTCGGGATTTCTCCGAAGAAGAACGGCGCGCCGTCTATCGCGCCATCTACGAACGGCGCGACGTTCGCTCCCAATTCCTGCCCGACCCGGTTCCCGATGCCGTTCTCGGCCGCCTCCTCGATGCGGCCCACCACGCTCCCTCCGTTGGCTTCATGCAGCCCTGGGATTTCATCCTGATTCGCGACCCCGCCATCCGCCGCCGCATCTGGGAGAATTTCGACCGCGCCAATCGCCGCGCCGCCGAAATCTACGCTGGCGAGCGCCGCGAGCGCTACGACCAGATGAAGCTTGCCGGCATCCTGGATGCGCCGCTCAACCTTTGCATCACCTGCGATCGCGACCGCCGCGCCGGTCACGGCCTCGGCCGCCAGAGCGACCCTGCCACCGACCTTTATTCCACCGTCTGCGCCGTGCAGAACCTCTGGCTGGCCGCGCGCGCCGAATCGCTCGGCGTCGGCTGGGTCAGCATTCTCGATCTCGAAGAGCTCAAATCCACTCTCGGCATTCCCGAAAATGCCGCTCCGGTCGCCTATCTCTGTATCGGCTACGTCTCCGAGTTCCGCCCCCGCCCCGATCTCGAAGACAACGGCTGGGAACGCCGCTGCTCGCTCGAAGATCTGATCCACTTCGATTGCTGGGGCGCCCGCGACCGCGGCCGCGCCGCGGCACTGCTCTCCCGGCCAGTTCGGCGCCTCGACCGGCCCGCTCCGCGCCGCGACCGGTAGGTTAAGCTGAGATAATGAGAATTCTGGTCGTTGAGGACGAGAAGCGGATTGCCGATTTTCTGTCCCGGGGATTGCAGGGAGCCGGATATGCGGTGGACGCGGCCTCCACTGGCGCCGCGGCCCTCGAGTGCATTCATTCCACCGATTACGATCTGATCGTGCTCGACCTCATGCTGCCCGATATGGACGGCTTGAACGTCATGGAGCGGATTCGCAGCCGCAAACCGGGACCGCCGGTGCTGATTCTGAGCGCGCGCGGCACGCTGGACGATCGCGTAAAGGGGCTCGAACTGGGGGCGGACGACTACCTGGTGAAGCCGTTTGCTTTCGTGGAACTGCTGGCGCGCGTGCGCGCGCTGCTCCGCCGCGGCCAACCGGCGCCGGAAAAGCTGCAAGTGGCCGACCTGGCGCTCGACTGCATCCGCCGCAAGGTCACCCGGGCGGGCGAAAACATCGAACTCGCCCCGAAGGAATTCGGGATCCTGGAATACATGATGCGCAACAAGGGGCGTCCTTTGAGCCGCACCATGATCGTGGAACATGTGTGGGACATGGACTACGACGGCCTCACCAACATTGTGGATGTGTATATCCGCCACCTGCGCAGCAAGATCGACGACCGCTTTTCCCAGAAGCTCATTCAGACGGTGCGCGGGATCGGATACATGATCGAAGCGCCGGATAAGCCGGCGGAGCGCCCGGCCGAACCGGTGGGAGGAACGGCAGGCGTCGCTTGAGCCGCGGACGAAATCTTCGGCGGCTGCTGCGCGGGCTGCGCTTCCGCCTGACAGCCGGTTATTTCATTTTCTTCGTGGTTCTGCTGGGCGGCATCGCCGCGCTCTTTCAAGGCCGGTTGACCAGCATTCTCGATCAACAGGCGCAAGACCTGGTAAACCAGCAGTGGGCCGCGATGAAGGGCGGCTATTTGCGGATCGAAGACAATCCGCAGACGGGGAAACCGGAAGCGTTTTGGTATTACGATGCCGACGACCCGGATGAGAGCCGCACGGTGCTGACCATCCAGCGCGTTTACTTCGTGGCCGACAGCAACGGCAACGTGATCCACGACGGCAAGACCGGAGAAGAGCAGGTCTCTTCCGATTATGAAGATATCGGCGTCGATCCGCCGGCCCAGATTCGCAGAGATGTGCGCGCAGCCATGGCTGCGGTGCCGCCGAAGACGCTGATCGGCTGGCGGACGCGGCGGAACAAGGCGGGCGTGCATTATCTGATCCGCTCGGGAATTGTGTTCAGCGAGCAGCGCCACCGGCCGTGCTATGTGGCAATCGGCATACCGCTGACGCCCTATGAATCGATCTCGCGGCAATTCGCGTTGATCTATGCCGGCGTGATTCCGGCCGCGCTGATCCTGGGATTACTGCTCGGATGGTTCATGGCCGGGCGCGCGCTGGAGCCGGTGCTGGAAGTCGCCAAGGCGGCGCAGCGCATTTCCGGATCGAACCTCAGCCTGCGCATTCCCACGCGGCAGGCCGATGACGAGCTGGACTATCTGATCCTCACGTTCAACCGCATGATCGAGCGCCTCGAAGCTTCTTTCCAGCAGATGAAGCAGTTTTCGGCCGATGTCTCGCACGAGCTGCGCACACCCATAACCGCCATTCGCGGCCAACTGGAAGTGGCGCTGTTCACCGCCAAAACCACCGAGCACTACCGCGATGCGATCGTGGATGCGCTGCAGGATATCGACCGGCTTTCCCAGATTGTGCGCGCGTTGCTGCTGCTCTCGCAGGCCGAATCGGGCCAACTGGCTTTGCAGAAGACCCGCGTGGACCTGAGCGAAGTGGTGCGCGACCTGGTGGAGCAGTTTCAAATACCGGCGGAGGCGGAAAGAGTTCACCTGTTGGCCGAAGTGCCGGCGGAATGTGCCGCCGACGTGGACCGGGTGCAGATCGAGCGCATGATCACGAATTTGCTCTCCAACGCCGTGAAGTTTACGCCCGAAGGCGGACATGTCCGGGTGCGGCTGCGGGCGCTGGCCGGCGCGGCCGAAATCGTGGTCCAGGATACCGGCAGCGGCATCGCCAAGGAATATCTGCCGCACATTTTCGACCGCTTCTATCGCGTGCCGGGGCGCGGAACGGCGCCTGGTCCCGACCAGGGGCTGGGCCTTGGACTCAGTTTCGTGGCGTGGATCGTGAAGGCGCACGATGGCACGATTGAAGTGGACAGCACGCCGGGCAAAGGCACGCGGTTCACCATTCGTTTACCGGTAGGAACGGAAAAGCAACCGGGCGCGGAAATGGCCGCTCAGCCGGCGATGAACGTTTGATGCGGCCCGCGGCTGGCTCTAATTTCCCGGAGCCACGCCAGTCGCCTGATCGTTGACCAGCTTCCAATCGCGCCCGCGTTTTTGCCAGACATCCATCACGCGGGTGGCCAGCGTATATGGGTTTTGGGTTTTCGGATCTGTGCCATGGTCGAGCACCAGGGCCGTATAAACCGCCGCGTTGTCCAGCATACGCACCTGCCGATCGCTCGACTCGGAGGAAACTTCCCCGGTTCCGCCGACCGCCGCCAAAACGTCCCGTTTCGTGATGATCGTGCCGCCCACGGTGATGCCGCGGTAATCGTCGGCGATCATGTCCGCGACCTTGGCGACGCGATGGTGGGATTCAGCTTCGTCCAGCGTCTTCTCCAGGCGGAGGATGGTGGCGGTTACGGTTTGCGGGGTATCGAGAGAGGGCTTAGGCCCGGCAGTCCGGGAGGCATGGAGGCACAGGGCCGTGGCTGTCAGAACGGCCACTGCAATCAGGCGAAAGGGCGCCCGGAACATCAGGCTCAGTTTACCGCGATGGCCCCCAATCTGCTATGGGGTCCTGCTATCCTCCAATGTGCGCGCAACGAAGGCAAGCGAACGGTACGATATTATGAACTTGGTGCGCGTTTGGCCCGCCCTCGTTTTTGCCTGTTTGCTGTGGGGCGGCGCCTCGAGTCTGGCCGCGCAGCCGGGCGAGCCTCCCATAAACCCGGTGCCCTCAAATCCATCTCCGGCAAATTCAGCCGAGAAATACCTGAGCCGGCCGGTGGCCGCGGTGCTGTTTGTTCCACCGGATCAACCGCTGCCGCGGGATGAGCTGAGCCGGCTGGTCGCGGTACAGGCCGGACGTCCGCTCGCCGCGTCGGATGTGCGCGAAACGATCGCGCGCCTCTTCGCCACCGGCCGCTATCTCGACATTCAGGCGGATGCGCAGAACTCCAATCGAGGCGTAGTGATCCGCTTTCTTACCAGGAACCGCTGGTTCATCGGCAGCGTCGACATCACGGGCCGCGTCTCCAGCCCGCCCAACGCGGCGCAACTCGAAAACGCCGCCCAGCTCGATCTGGGCCAGCCTTTTACTGAAGAGAAAATGAACGCCGCCATCGCGGGCCAGCGGCGGCTGCTCGAAAGCAACGGCCTGTACCGCCCGCAAATCCGGCCCGTGTACGAGTACGATAACGCGCACCAGCAGATGAACTTTCACTTCGACGTCACCAGCGGGCCGCGTGCCCGCTTCACCACACCTGTGCTCTCGGGCGATCTCCAGATGGATCCGCGGAGAATCGTGGATGCCACCGGCTGGCGGCGCTGGCTGTTTCACAATTGGAAAAAAGTGACGCAAGCGCGGGTGCGCGACGGCCTGGATGCCGTGCGCAACCTGTATGAGAAGGAGAACCGCCTGGAGGCCCGGATATCGCTGGTCTCGCTCGATTACGACCCGGAAACGCAAACCGCGCTGCCGCGTCTGAATATAGAAGCCGGTCCGCGCATCCAGGTCCGCACCATCGGCGCGGATGTCTCCCAGAAGAACTTGCGGCGGCTCGTGCCGGTCTTCCAGGAGCACACCGTGGATCAGGACCTGCTGGCGGAGGGCGCGCGCAACTTGCGCGACTATCTCGAAAGCCGCGGCTACTTCGACGCGCAGGTGGAGTTCAAGCAGCAGCGCGTCACCAACGATCGCGCGTCGCTCGATTTTCTGGTGAACACGGGCCCGCGCCACCGCCTGGCGCACATTCAGATCTCCGGCAACCATTACTTCACGGCGCAGGCCATTCGCGAACGAATGCTCCTCGAGCCGGCATCGTTGCTGCTGTTCCGCCACGGCCGCTACAGCGAATCGCTGCTCCATCGCGACGAAGACTCGATCACCAAGTTGTATCAATCGAACGGCTTCCGCGACGTGAAAGTCCGGGACCGGATCGAGGATGGCTACAAAGGCGTCCCCAGCGACCTTGCCGTGTACATCGATATCGACGAAGGGCCGCAATATCTAGTGAACAGCCTCCAGGTGGATGGCGTTACGCAACTCGATAAAGCCGCGCTCGTAGGGAGGCTGAGTTCCGTGACTGGACAGCCTTTCAGCGAATCGAACGTGGCGGTGGATCGCGACACCATTCTGGCGGAATATTTCCGCAACGGCTACCCTAACGCGACTTTCGAGTGGAGCTCCGAGCCGGCCGCGCAGCCGCACCGCGTCAATCTGCGGTACGTCATTGCCGAAGGGCGGCACGAAACCATTCGCGATGTGCTGGTGAGCGGCCTGGGCGTGACGCGCCGCAAGCTGGTGGAGGAGACCGTGAAGCTGGCGCCCGGCGATCCGTTATCGCCCACGGCCATTACCGACGCGCAGCGCCGGCTGTACGACCTGGGGATTTTCGAACGCGTGGATGCGGCCATTCAAAATCCCGATGGCGACACGCCCAGCAAATACGTGCTCTACGATCTGGAGGGAGCCGGGCGCTACACGATGGCCGCCGGCGCGGGGGCGGAAATCGCGCGCATCGGCGGCTGCCAAACCTGCCTGGACGCGCCCGCCGGGGCCACCGGCTTTGCGCCGCGGGTTTCCTTCGATATCACGCGCAATAATCTCTGGGGCCTGGCGCACAGCCTGAGCCTGCGCACCCGGGCCTCCACGCTCGAAGAGCAGGCATTGCTGAATTACACCTGGCCGCGTTTTCTGGATAACGATAAATTGGCCGTGTCGTTCGTCGGCTTGTACGAGGACTCGCGCGACGTGCGCACGTTTTCCTACAAGCGCGAGGAGGGTTCGGCCCAGCTTTCCCAGAAACTTTCGAAAGCCACCACCCTGCTCTACCGGTACTCGTACCGGCACGTGAGTATCGATCAGGCGACCCTGAAAATCTCGCCGCTGCTGATCCCGCTGCTGTCGCAGCCGGTACGCGTCGGCATGCTCTCCGCCACGCTGGTGGACGACCGGCGCGACGATCCGCTCGATCCGCATCGCGGAATGTACACCACGGTGGATTTCGGGCTCGCGGATTACGTCTTCGGTTCGCAGCCGAACTACTTCCGCTTTCTGGCGCGCAACTCCACCTATCATCACCTCAGCCGCCGGTTCATTCTGGCGCGCAGCACCGAGTTCGGCGACATCTCGCCGTTCCATTATTCCGGTTCGGCCGTGGACGCGATTCCGCTGGCGGAGCGGTTCTTCGCCGGCGGCGCCAGTTCGAACCGGGGCTTCCCCGATTTTCAGGCGGGCCCCCGCGACACTTCCACCGGATTCCCGCTCGGCGGCAACGCGGTGTTCTTCAACCAGACCGAACTCCGCTTCCCGCTGTTGGGGGACAATGTGGGAGGAGTGCTATTTCACGACGCCGGGAACGTGTATTCCCAGGTGACCAACATGTCTTTGCGCACCAACCAGCACGATATCGCGGACTTTAACTATATGGTCCATGCCGTCGGCTTCGGTTTGCGTTACCGCACGCCGGTGGGGCCCGTGCGCCTCGACCTGGCGTACAGCATTAATCCGCCGCGGTTTTTCGGATTTAGCGGAAGCGAACAGGACCTGGTCAATGCCGGCCCGAATCCCTGCCAGGATCAGCCTTCCCGCTGCGCGGTCACCGGCGTGAGCCACTTCCAATTCTTTTTTTCGATAGGGCAGACGTTTTGATAAGCAGAAGTCAGCAGCCAAGAGCCAGGAGCCAGAGAGGTGGGACAGGCTTCCGCCTGTCAACGCCAGTTCTGGTGCTGCTGCTCGCGGCGGCGTGCGCGCGGGCCGAACTCATTGACCGCATCGCCGTTTCTATCGGCAATACCGTAATTACGACCAGCGACATCGACCGGGAAATTCGCGTCACTGCCTTCCAGAGCGGCGAGACGCCCGATTTCAGCCCCGCCCACCGCCGCCAGACCGCGCAACGCATGGTGGACCAGCAGTTGATCCGGCGCGAAATGGAGGTGAGCAGTTATCCCCTGCCCGATCCCACCGAAGCCGGGCCGCTGCTCGAACAATTGCGCACGAGCCGCTATGGCAACGATGCCGCCGCATACCAGAAGGCGCTGGCGGATTACGGCATCACCGAACAAGACGTGAAAGACGAATTGCTGCGGCAACTGACCCTGCTGCGTTTCATAGAAGTGCGCTTCCGCCCGGCAGTGCATGTGAGCGACCAGGAAATCGAGGACTATTTCGAAAAGCGGATCAAGCCGTCCGAGCAGGCCGCAAAACCGGGACAGCCGGTCTCGCTCGAACAATTCCGCAACCTGATCGAAGCGACTCTGGCGGAAAAGCGCACCGATCAGGAAGTGGAGAGTTGGCTGGCGGACGTGCGCAAGCGGACCGATATCATTTTTCACCCGGAGGCTTTCGAGTGATCGTGGGTCGGCCTTCGGTAGAACAGCGTCCGGCAAGGCGCAGGCGCAAGTATCTGGCGCTGGTATTGGCCGGCGTGGCGCTGCTGGCGGCTGTGGCGGCAATCGCCATCGCGGGGAGCGGCTGGTTTCGGCAAAAGGTGCGGGCGCACATGCTCTCCATGGTGGAGGAGGCCACTGGAGGGCGCGCCGATTTCGGCGATTTCCGTTTCGATTGGAGACGGCTGCGGATTGAAGTAGATCATTTCGTGCTGCACGGCACGGAGCCCGCCGGCAAGCCGCCGCTGCTCGAGACGGCCAGGATTGCCGCCGGGCTGCGCGTGCTTTCCTGGACGCGCTATGACGTCGATTTGCAGTACCTCGAGGTGGAGTCGCCCCGAATCTATCTGATTGTTTCCCCCGATGGCCGCACGAATCTGCCGGAACCGAAACAGAAGCGCGCATCGCGCTCGCCGCTCGAAGGCGTGGTGAACCTAGCGATCCGCCGGTTTCGCATCGATCATGGAATGTTCGAGGTGGAGTCGCGCATGAAAGCGCCGTTCTCGGCGAGCGGCCGCAATTTGGATGCGCGTTTTCAGTACGAGCGGCGGGCGCGGCGTTACCGCGGCGATGTGGCCGTCGAACCATTGGAGCTGGCATGGAACGGGCGGAAGTTGCCGGTGAATGTAGCCATGAATGTGGCGCTCGAGCGCAACCGGATCGCGATTGCGTCTTCCAACTGGTGGCTCGGATCGTCGCGCCTGGCCGTTGCCGGATCGATCGACAATCTGCTATCGCCCCGGATTGCGCTGCACTACCAGGCGACCGCATCACTGGCGGATGTGCCGGCGCCTTTGCGGCCGGCGGGTCTGAACAGCGCCACGGTCGATGCGTCCGGCGATGCGGGCTACAAATCGGGCGGGTATTGGGCCACGGGCGATTGGCGCGCCCGGGCAGTGAGTTTCCGCCAGGGCGCCATCCGGCTGCGTACTGCGCAGGCCGCGGGCAAACTGCGAATCGATAATGCAGGCGTCGAATTCAGCGGAACCTCTTTGCGCGCCGAGGCCGCCTACAACGAAGCGGAAATGCCCGCGCAGGGCAGCATCGCCCGGCTGACGCTGCGCGGCAATCGCACGGAAGCGCGCGGCATCGCGCTCCAACTGCTGGGAGGAACGTTCACGGGCGAAGCCACGGCGGACGCCGGCAAGCAATTCAGCCTGCGCGGCGAAGTACAAAATCTGGAAGCGCGGCGCGCGGTGGCGGTTTATAACCCACGCGAACCGCTGCCGTGGGACAGCCTGGTTTCGGGATCGGTTTCGCTTGATGGCACATTCGGGCGCGCGGGCGATCTGCGCGTGGGCACAGGCCTTACCCTGGCGCCGGCGCCCGGCCAGACGGCGGTTTCCGGACGCCTCTTCGCGGTCTACGACGCCCGCGCCGGCACAGTCGACTTAGGCAATTCCGTGCTCAACCTGCCCAGGTCGCGAGTGGTGATGTCCGGATTGATCGGCCGCCAGGTGCGCGCCCGCCTCGAAACCCGCGACTTGAACGACTTCCTGCCGGTGCTAGCTCCCGGCCTCCACTCGCTTCCCCTGAAGCTTGAAAACGGGTCGCTGCTCTTCGATGGCACGATCACCGGCAAGCTGAAAAATCCGCGCATCGCCGGCCGCATCGACCTGAATCGCTTTTCGGTTTCCGGCGAAGCTTTCGATTCACTTCAGGGCACGGTCGCGCTATCGCCGGAAAACGCGCAATTGCAGGATGCATCGCTGGCGCGCGGCGCGTTGCGGGCGCGGTTCGACGGATCCTTAGGCCTGGCCGCCTGGCAGGCCTCGAAGAGCAGCGGCGTCAGCGTGCGTGGCGCCGTGCGCAATGCCAGTGTCGCCGAAATTCTGGCGCGTTTGGGCCGAAACGCCATCCCGGCGAACGGTACTCTGAATGCCACGGCGCAGGTTTCCGGAACGTTGGGCGATCCGCGGGCCGCGGGGCAAATCGAAATCGTTAAGGGGGCGGTGAGCGGCGAGCCTTTCGACCGGCTTACCGCGAACTGGAATTACGACGCGCGGCGGGTGGAGGCGGCCGCGGGGCAGATTACGGCCGGCGCGCGCCGCGCCACGTTCGATTTGGCCTTCGACCACGGGCCCGGCGCGCCCGATACCGGCCGGTTGCGCTTCGGCGTCGAAACCAATAACCTGCCGCTCGACCAAATTGTTTCGCTTGCAAAATTACAACCCGGCATTCGCGGCTCCGCGCAGTTCTCCGCCCGGGGCGCGCTGGAGCTGGCTCACGGCAGCGCGCGATTGGCCGCGCTCCAGGCAGACCTGGGCGCGCACGCGCTGGAAATTTCGGGCATGCACTTCGGGGAGGCGCATTTTACCGCGCAAACCGAAAGCGCCACAAACCGCGCGCCCGTTCTGCGCACGCGCCTCGATTCCAGCGTGGCCAATTCCGCCATTCACGGCCAGGGCGAATGGCGCCTGGAAGGCGATTATCCCGGCACGGCCGAAATCCGGTTCTCGCGGCTCGACCTGGTGGAATTGCGCAATTGGCTTTCGCCCGCCCAATCCGGCGGAACCGCCGCATTTCAAGGTTTCGCCGAAGGCCAGGTAGTTATCAGCGGCCCGGCCCTCAAGCCTGCCGCAATGAAAGAAGAGCTGCGGGTCGAAAACTTCCAGATTGGTCCGAAAGCGGCCGCTGTATTCACGCTGCGCAACTCCGGGCCGATCGTGGCGACCGCCAGCAATTCGGTCGTGACCATCGACAGCGCGCGCCTGATTGGCCAAGCCACCGACCTGACGATTGGCGGCCGGGTGCTGCTCAACCAGAAGAACGCGCTCGATCTGCGCGCTTCCGGCCGGGCCGGCCTCGGCCTGCTGCGCACGCTCAACAGCGATATCACCTCCTCGGGCGAGGCCACTTTTGAGGCCAACGTGGGGGGCGCGCTGTCGAATCCGCAGGTGAACGGACGCGCGGAAATTCAGGATGCCTCATTCGCCTACGCGCCGATTCCGAACAGCCTTTCGAATGCGCGCGGGGTGATTCTGTTTGGCGGCAATCGCGCCACCATTCAGACGCTCACCGCGGAAACCGGCGGCGGGCGGGTGCAGTTCTCCGGCTTTGCCGGTTATGCCGCCGGGCGCGCCATCTTCGGCCTGCACGCCGAAACCAAGGGCGTGCGCATCCGCTATCCGGAAGGCATCAGCACGGTTTCAAACGCGAACCTGGATTTCACCGGAAACAGCGACCGCAGCACCCTGGCCGGAACTATTTCCGTCTCGCGCGCCAGCTTCAGCCTGCAATCCGATTTCGGCTCGCTGCTGGCGAAATCGGCGGAGCCCGTGCAAACGCCTTCCGCCAACACAGGCTTTGTCGGCGGCCTGAACTTCGATGTGCAAATTCAAACTACGGCCGATGTGCAGGTGGAAAGCTCGCTCACTCAGGGCGTGCAGGCCGAAGCCAACCTCCGCCTCCGCGGCACCGCCGGCAACCCTGCGCTGCAAGGGCGCATCAACATTTTCCAGGGACAGCTCATCTTTTTCGGAACCAAGTACGCCATCAGCGAAGGCTCGGTCTCTTTCTACGACCCGGCGAAAATCGAACCGGTGCTCGACCTGGACCTCGAAACCAAGGTGCGCGGCATCGATATCACGCTAACCGTAGCCGGGCCGCTCAACAAACTGACTCTCACGCCCCGCTCCGATCCGCCGCTCGAATTTAGCGAGATTGTCTCGGTGCTGGCCACCGGTTCTTATGCCTCCGACACCAGTTTTCGCGTGCAGCAGAGCTCGGTGGCGCAGCCGGCGCAGCAATCGGCGGCCAGCGCCCTGCTCGGCCAGGCGATCGCCAGCCCCATCACCGGACGCCTGCAGCGCTTTTTCGGTGTGAGCGGCATCCGCATCGACCCGACTTTACCCGGCACCGAGTACAACCCGCAGGCCCGTGTGACCTTGCAACAACAAGTCACTCCCGATGTGACCTTCACTTACATCGCCAACGTAACGCAAGCCAATCCGCAGGTAGTCAGCGTGGAGTGGTCGGTGAACCGGCAATGGTCGGTGGTGGCGCAGCGGGAGGAGAACGGGATGGTGGGGCTGGATTTCTTTTTTAAGAAAAGATTCAAGTAATTAGCCGGGATCCAGGAGTCGATTCACTACCAGCAAACGCAGCACCTTCTCCCAGGGCACCTCTTGCCGCCCCGCAGGCCGGAATTTGTCAATGACTTTGAGACAGGAGTTTCCCCAGAATTTTTAGCCCTCCCAGCCGAGCGTCAGTTCCAATTGTAGGGTGGCGGGCGGCGCCTCGGGAGGCGTGATGGTGGTCTGAGAGAGAATTTGCCGGATTCCATCAGCCAGTGCGTAGAACCGGAAAGGCGGAATCCCGAAAAACCGCTGCCAAATGACCAACAGCTTCTCGCATAATATGCGCAGCTTCATCTGCTGCCCCAAAAACGTAGCCGCAAAGTAAGCCGCGGCCGTCACCAGGATTACCAAGTTCTGGAGCCGCTGATACTTCATTACGCGAATATCCTCCAAGTTGTAGCTCTGTTTGACGAACCGAAAAGTTTCCTCAATTTTCCAGCGCGTCAGG
>DATGKM010000034.1:0-24236 GCA_035294665.1 Bryobacteraceae bacterium
GAGGGCCAGGCGCACGTCGTCGTCGATGGGCGGCAGGGTGGGACCGAGGGCCAGCCGCACGTCGTCGTCGATGGGCGGCAGGGTGGGACCGAGGGCCAGGCGAATTTCGTTGTTGGATTTCGCGACGTTCGTGTTCAGAGCTGTGTGACTTGTTGCGATAACCGGCGCTGACAATCTAGCTCCATGAGCCAAGTTGCACGCAAAAGCTAGCGAGAACACCTCCAGTGCGATCAGGCAATTAGTCTTGTTCGTGAAGAATCTCATCATGTTCGTTTACTCTCCTTCGAACGGCTTTCGTTCACCCGGTTTTCCTCCTGGGTGATATGCTAAGTAGAAGACATAGTCCCCACGCGGAGACTCCCCTTACAACACGCCGAGCGAAATGATTGCTTCGCGTAAAGCACACCTCACACGGCTGAATTTTCGTAATAGAAGCTACAGTACGAACGAAGTTAGCCTATAAGTCAATCGGGTAAATGCCCTAGTCATCCTATCACGGGATTCGCGACTGGCGGACCTGGTGCTCCGGGAACGACGTCTCCGGGCGAAAGGGGCGGGGACCCGGGTACTCCAAATGCATGTCGGCAGTCACTTCGTTGAGCATATCAATGGTCGCCGTCCTACTCTCCATGGCAAAGGCCGTCAGGAGGAGGTTGTCACAGATTCCGTTAATCAGTCTCGGAATACCTTGCGACCGGAAATGAATTTCGCGTAACAACTCGGGGGCAATGACGGTCTGATTTGGAAGACCGGCCTTGGCCATGCGCGAGTTGATATATGCCTGGCTTTCCTCGGGTGAAAATCCCCGCAGCGTGCATCGCAGAGCAATGCGCTGTTTCAACTGGCGGTACTCTGGCGCTTCCAATTTCCGGTCGAGTTCCTGTTGGCCGGCGAGAACGATTTGCAGCAACTTACCGCGCCGCGTTTCGAGATTGCCGAGCAGCCGGATCTCTTCGAGCACATCCCAATCCAGATTGTGAGCTTCATCCACGATGAGGACGGTAGTGCGCCCTGAACCGGAACGATCCACCAGCAAACTATTGAGGGCGATCAGCACTTCGGTTTTCGAGCGGCGATCGCAACGCAGATCGAGATCGTAAGCCAGCAGTTCGAAAAACTGTTCGACGGTTAAGCGCGAGTTGAACAGGGAAGCAAATAAGATCTGCTGCGAGCTGAGGAAATCCCGCAGGCATTCGAGCATGGTGGTTTTGCCCGTGCCGACCTCGCCCGTCAGCACGATAAATCCCTTGCGGCTTTGAACGCCGTAAATCAGATTGGCGAGAGCCTCTTCATGTTGCGGACTCCGGAACAGAAACGATGGATCTGGACTCAGATTAAAAGGGTTCTGCTGAAAGCCGAAAAAGGCGTTATACATGTAACCAATTCCGCCGAGGCTGCTTGCATAGTAGCACGCCCGGATTCGCGCCGAAAGATACAACGAGGCCACAAGGTAGGGGTACTCCCCGATCTTTTGAGGGAAACGGGACGGTCCGACTGAGACGCGGCAAAGCCCTTAAGACCCGGGTTGGGAAGGTCCAGCGGGACCGGCAGTGTGAGGCCGAGGCAGCTTTTCCGCGGCGGATTTTTCGGCGGGACTGGATTTGCCGCTGGAGCCTGCTTTCACGGGACTGATCAGAACATGCGCGTTGCGTCCCTCGAGCCGAGGCGCGCCTTCGACGGTGCCATGGGCGGCAAGGTCTTCAGCGAAGCGCATCAGCAGCTTCTTGCCGAGATCGGCGTGGGCGATTTCGCGGCCGCGGAACTGCACATAGGCTTTGACCCGATTGCCTTCCTGGAGAAACCGGATGGCATTATTTTTCTTGAAGTCGTAATCGTGGTCGTCGGTGTTGGGGCGGAACTTAATTTCCTTCACCTGCACGACGTGCTGCTTTTTCTTGGCAGCCTGCTGTTTTTTCTTTTGCTCGTACTGGTAATGACCGAAATCGACGGCGCGCGCGACGGGCGGCACCTGGGTGGGGGCGATCAAGACGAGATCGAGACCCATTTCCTGTGCCTTGCGCAGCGCCGTGGAGGTGGGCATCACCTCGTTGGTGCCGTCCGGAAAAACCGCGCGGACTTCGCGGGCACGAATCGATTCGTTCACGTTTTCTCTACGGTTTTGCCTGCGAGGAGGAAAATTTCTCGGGGGATACATTGGGAACTATGCGTTAGATTCGGAAAAGCACATTTGCGGGGGATAGATTGGAAGCGAGGGGCTTTGTTTCAACAGCCCTCCGGGCTTCGACGGATGGAATAACGCAATTGAGCGACAAGCGAATAAGAATGGCCAATTTCAGTACAGCAAAAACGGATGCCAAAGTCAAACAGGGGGATCCGGCGCCCGCGGCCCGGCGATCGGGGCGCAGAGACGTGGGATCGGCCATGGGGCCTCCGGCCGACGGCCGGGCGGAAATTGGCTTTGTTCCGGCGAAATCCACGAGTTGGGAATTTTGGCTGATTCTGGCGACAGTGGTGATGGTGGCGGGCGCGTTGGAGTGGAGATCGGCAGCGGGGGAGACGCAGACGTGGGATGAAGGGATTCACATTTCAGCGGGCTACGCGTACCTGACGCGCGGCGATTTCCGGTGGAACCAGGAGCATCCGCCGCTGGCAAAAATGTTGGCAGCCTTGCCGTTGCTCCCGATGGGACTCGAGTTGCCGACGGGTTCGGAGGGCTGGCGCAAAGTGGATGAAACGCGGATGGGGATCGACTTTCTGTACCATAACCGTGCACCGGCGGACACGATCCTGCTGGCCGCCCGCCGCTCGACGATGCTCGTTTCGCTATTGTTCCTGGTGGCCGTGGCATGGCTGGCGCGGCGGCGATTCGGGAGCGCGGCAGCCCTGCTCGCGACCACGCTGTGCGCGTTCGACCCTAACCTGCTGGCGCATGCACGGTACGTCACCACGGATTACCCGGTAATGGCCTTCTATTTTCTGGCGGCGCTGCTGTGGATGGACTACCTGCTGGACGGCCGGCGGCGCGACCTGTTTCTGGCGGCGCTGGCGTTCGGACTGGCGCTGATGACCAAGTTTTCGGCGCTGCTTCTGGTGCCGGCGCTGGTAGCGTTGTTTGCCATTCGTTGGGCGCAGGCCCCGAACGAGTTTTCGATGCGCCGCGCGCTGGCGGCCGGGGCGGCCTTCGCCGGAATCGCGTTTCTGCTGGCGGCAATTCTGTATTGGCCGGAAACCGCGCGGGCGTGGAACGGAGAGTTGCCGGGCCTGGCGAGGATTGTGAAACGAGGCGATCCCATCGGCGAGTGGCTCTATCGGGCGGGGAAGTGGTTCCATTTGCCGGCGCACGCGTTTCTGACCGGGCTCGGCCTGGTGGCCGCGCATAACCAGGGTGGGCATGCCAGTTACCTGCTGGGCATGCGTTCGGATAAAGGCTGGTGGTATTACTTCCCGGTTGTGTTCGGTGTAAAGAGCACGCTGGCCGCGCTGGTGTGCGCGATTCTAGTTGCGGTGGGACTCGGGCGCGAGGTGTTATCGGGAAATTCCGGGCGGCGGAATTCGGGCGCGCGCGATTCCGGCCAGCGCGCCCGGTTCGTGTGGTGCGCGCTCCTCATCCCGCCGGCAATTTATTTTCTTGTGAGCATGACCAGCGCGATCAATATCGGGATGCGGCATATCCTACCCGTTTATCCGTTTTTGTATCTGGCGGCGGCTGTGCTGCTCACC
Source organism: Bryobacteraceae bacterium (assembly GCA_035294665.1). Lineage (GTDB taxonomy): Bacteria > Acidobacteriota > Terriglobia > Bryobacterales > Bryobacteraceae > PSRJ01. Next base: position 3,682 of record DATGKM010000034.1, read on the forward strand.
GAAGGCGGCGCCTGGCGTTGGGCGGGTTTCGCGATGGCGGTTGTGGCCGCGCTGCAATTAGCGGAATGCTTCGCGATTGCGCCCGATTATCTGGCCTACTTCAACCCGCTGGCGGGCGGCCCCGGAAGCGGCCCTCACTACCTGGTGGATTCCAATATCGACTGGGGACAGGACGTAAAAAAGCTGAAGGGGTGGCTGAAGGCTCACGGAACAGATACCGCGTACGTCTGGTATTTCGGAAACGCGCCGATGGATTACTACGGCATCCGCGCGGAGCCGTTCCCCGGACCGCTGGACGAAAAAGGCTGGAACGCGATGCGGGGCTATGGGGTGGTAAGCGCAACGGTGCTGAAAGGTGTGTACGTACCGCTCAACCTGGTGGCGCCGCTACGACTGCGGGAGCCTGTGGCCAAGGTGGGCTGGTCGCTATATGTCTACGACCTCGGAAAGAGGCCAGCCATAGCGAAATAGGGCTGGGACTGGAACGCCCGCGCGCAGCGGCTGTTACGTATATAATAAGCGCTTACAGGAGGGGCCGATGAGGCAGCGTTGTTTTGGTTGGGTCGCCGCGGGAGTACTGTGCTTGGCCACCGCGGGGCCGGTTCTGGCGCACCATTCCTTCTCGGCGGAATACGACAGCGCTAAGAAGATCACATTGAAGGGGATTGTCACCAAGGTCGATTGGATGAACCCCCACGTGTACTTTTATCTGGATGTCACCGACGATACCGGCAACGTGGTGAACTGGGCGTTCGAGATGGGGCCTCCGAACGGGTTGCAGCGCAGCGGTTGGACACGAAACACGATGAAAGTGGGCGATGAAGTGATCGTGGAGGGCACACTGGCGAAAGATGGTAGCAAGCAGGCCAATGCGCGTTCGGTGACCATGGCCTCCACCGGCAAGAAACTGGGCGCGGCTTCGAGCGAAGCCACCAATCCGTAAGCGGATGCGGAACAACTCTATTCGTGGCGCGGGCGCGTTTCCTGGCGCTTTCGTTTCTCTTGGCGCTCTCGCTTTGGCGGCGGCTCTAGTGCCTTGCGTATTTCCGCAGGAGCCCGCGGGCGGGGTCGATCAAAACCAGGGGTCCGTTTTAAACGGCGGCCGCCTGGACCGAAACCGCAGAAAAGGCCCCGCGCGGCCGACACCCCACTGGCCGGATGGCCGAGTCAACCTGGGGCCACTGCCAGGGGAAAAAGGCGTATGGGAAGGCAATGCGGGATCGACTCTCGCGACCAACGTGAAAGGCGGAATCGATAATCCCCGCTTCAACCTGCCGACGAATTTGAAGATTCCGGATGTGCCGTTCCAGCCCTGGGCACGGGCGCTCTACGACTATCGCCAGGCAACCCGAACCAAGGACGACCCGCACGTGCGCTGCAAGCCTTCCGGCGGGCCGCGCCTGTTCCATACGCCTTACGGTTTTGAATTCATCGATGTGCCGGAAGCCAAGCGAATCTACATGGTGGAAGTGGGTGGGCCCCACACCTGGCGCGTGATTTACATGGACGGCCGCGGGCATCCCCAGGACATGGACCCAAGCTTCTTCGGCCATTCGGTAGGCCATTGGGAAGGCGACACGCTGGTGGTGGATTCGGTCGGGTTCAACGAACGATTCTGGCTGACGCGGGAAGGCATCCCGCACACTTCCTCTCTGCACCTAATAGAGCGCTTCACTCGCACCGACTACGATACGCTGAAGTACCAGGCTACGATTGACGATCCGGGCGCCTATACCGCTCCCTGGACCGGCGGCTGGAACATCCGCTGGCAGCCGGGCGAAGAGATGTACGAATACGTCTGCCAGGACAACAATCGCGACCCCAAACACATGTACGGCGGCGGCCGTTGAGGTCCGGGCGCCGGAAGGAATTATTCATGAAATCTCTGGCATTTTGGGCGGCGGCAGCCGCCGCCGTGCTACCCTTGCGCGCTCAGGTTGTACCGGACTACCAACCCGTTACCACGGAGATGCTGCTGAATCCCAGCCCCAACGACTGGCTGATGTACAGCCGTACTTACGATGCGCAGCGCTTCAGCCCGCTCACCCAGATCAACCGCAAGAACGTGAACCAACTGGGACTGGCGTGGGCGCGCGGGCTGCCGAACGGGGCCACCGAAACCATCCCGCTGGTGCACAACGGCGTGATGTACGTGGTTGCGCCGGGGGCGGCGGTGGAGGCGCTCGATGCCACCACGGGCGATCTGATCTGGGAATATAAACGCAAGATGGAAAAACCGGGCCAAGCGACTTCGGCCCGCACCAAGACGCTGGCGATTTACCAGGACATCGTCGTCTATACTGCCCCGGATAGCTACGTCGTTGGCCTGGACGCCCGCACGGGCGAGCAGCGCTGGCAGACTAAAGCCGATGACCGCGGCCATACCTCGGGGGCGCTGATTGTGGACGGCAAAGCCGTTACCGCCGGGACTTGTACGGGCGGCCTGCGGGCGAACTGCTACATTTCGGCCTACGATGCGTTGAGCGGAAAAGAAGTCTGGAGGTTCTACACCACGCAGGGCGCCGACGACCCTAATCCCGACACCTGGGGCGGCGCGCCCGTGGAGAAGCGCACCGCTTCCACATGGGGCCTTCCGGGGACCTTCGACCCGATCAAGAAGATCCTGTATTGGGGCGTGGCCAACCCGACGCCAAACTCGCGGATGGCGCGTCACGGCGGCAAGTGGGATGCGATTCCGACTTCGTCTCCGGCCGATTTGTACAGCAATTCGACGCTGGCGCTCGATCCCGACACCGGCAAACTGAAGTGGTATTACCAGCATCTGCCCGGCGACGACTGGGACGAAGACTACACGCACGAGCGCACGCTTTTCCGCGCCGCTTACAACCCGGACCCGAAATACGTGAAATGGTTCAACCCGGATATCAAGCGGGGTGAAATGCGCGACTTCGCGGTGATGGTGGGCGAGGGCGGCGGCGTCTTCGCGCTGGACCGCAACAACGGCCAATTTCTCTGGGCTACTCCGTTTCCATTCGATACACCCGAATTCCTGATCTCGAAAATCGACGGTAAGACCGGGAAAGTTTACCTGAACGAGAACCTGATTTTTAAAAAGCCGCACGAAGAACACCTGATCTGCTTTTTCAACACTCGTAGCTATTGGCCCACGGCTTACAGCCCGCAGACGAATTCGCTCTACGTCCCGTATACGGACACCTGTCTCGATAACGTGGAAGGCGGCAAGCGAGCCAACGCCATGCGGCCGGAAGCGGACCCGAAGAATCTCAGCGGCCTGGCGAAAATCAACATGTCTACCGGCGAAATCCAGCACTGGAGCATTGGCCGCGCGCCCTCGAACGGCTCGGTGGTAGCCACCGCGGGCGGCGTGGTGTTCAATGGCGATCTGAACCGCCGTTTCCGGGCATTCGATGCCGAAAGCGGCAAGGTTTTGTGGGAGACGATTTTGGGCGGCAGCATCTCCGTCAGCACCATCACCTACGCGGTGAACGGGAAGCAGTACGTCGCGGTGATGACCGGAGATGGGCTCCTCACCCAGGGGCTGGTAAAGCAGGTAGCGCCTGAAATCAAAACCGTGTCCGGCCACAACGCAATTTACGTTTTCGCGCTGCCTGGGAAATAGAACGGCGGTCAGGCCGGCCGGTAGCGTGCCGCGAGCAGTCCGGTCGCGGCGGCGAGGTCGAGTTCCGCCAGGAGCAATCCTTCCACGGCGTAAGGCTGATAGCACAACAAGGTTCCGTCCGGGCGGATGACGGCGGATGTGGTGGGCGAGCCGGCGCTGGCGACATTCACCGTGGCCACGTAGCAAGTGTTTTCCGCGGCGCGACACAGCATCGGCTTTTCGTAAAACGAGTTGCGCGGATCGGCGAAGCTGGTGGGAACGAAGCCGCCGGGTTCAGCCGGATGAAAGTGTGGATGGAACACGACCTGCGCGCCGTTCCGCACGGCCCAGCGGAAGGTTTCCGGGGAACGCCAACCCTCGTGGCAAATGGAAACGCCGAATGTGAGCGGACCGGCTTGAAAAACGCGCCTGCCGTGGCCGAACGAATAGGTGGACTCCTCGGAAGGATCGAGTTGGGCTTTATCCTGGAAGCCGGCAAGGGTTCCATTCGGATTGACGACCAGAGCGGTGATGAGGAGCCCGTCATTGCACGATGCGCTCCGTGCCGAGGATCACCGTGAGGTTTGCCCGGGCGGCGGCGCTTGCAATTTCGGCCCAGGCGCTTTCAAGAAACGCGGCATTGGGAGGCGGAATGGTTTTTCCTAGTCCGCGGTAGCCGGGCACGTAGCATTCGGGGAAACAGACGAGACGAGCGCCTTCGCGGCCCGCCTGCGCGATGGCCTCGGTGGCCAATGCGACGGACTCGCTGGGAGTTGCCGGGAACCGGATATTGGCGAGCGCGATGCAGTTTCACGATACCCGAGTCGATATCGCCCAGGAATGAGACAATCAATCCCTGACCTGGACTTGTTTGCGCGACCAGCCGCGGCGCTCGAGCACCTCGGCTAGCAGAGCGTCCGAAGCGCCTTGGGCGCGCCGCCTTCACGAACTTCACCAGCAATGAGTGCGGCGCTTCGTCCATTTACCGCCGGCTCTTTTACTTCTTTCTGCCCGCCACCACCCGCACGCGCCGCGTCTGCGAGATTTTGCCCGGGGTGAACGCGTCTTTGATCAACTCCGATTGCTCCTGCTGATGGCGCCGGCCGGAACCGGTAGCGGGGCTGGCGCTCTCCGGCCGGCCGACGTACCGGATATCGCGATGAGTGCTTTCGAGCAACGGCTCGAATTGTTCTTTCATAAAGTGCCAAGCGCCCATGTTGCGCGGCTCTTCCTGCGCCCAGACCACTTCGGCGGTTTCGGGGTAGCGCGCCAGCACGTCGCGGGCCTGGTCCGCGGCAAAGGGATAAAGCTGCTCCACGCGCGCCAGAGCTACGTGATCCGCTTTGAGTTGCTCGCGCGACGCCAGCAGATCGTAGTAAATCTTGCCGGAACAGAACACTACGCGCGTAACCCGGCCGGGATCGCCCACGGCGTCCGGCAAAATCTCCAGGAATCCGCCCGTAGTGAACTCGCTTAGCTTCGAGATCACGCGCGGATGGCGCAGCAGGCTCTTGGGCGTGAACACCACCAGCGGCTTGCGCATGCCGCGGCGGTCGTGCCCGCCGCACATCTGGCGGCGCAGGAGGTGGAAATACTGGGCGGGCGTGGTGGCGTTCACCACCAGCCAGTTATTTTCGGCCGAAAGGGTGAGATAACGCTCGATGCGCGCGCTCGAGTGCTCCGGCCCCTGCCCTTCATATCCGTGCGGCAGCAGCATCACCAGCCCGCTCGGCTGGCCCCACTTGGATTCGGCGGCCGAAATAAAATTGTCGATCATGATCTGCGCGCCATTGGCGAAATCGCCAAACTGCGCTTCCCAGATCACCAGTGTGAGCGGATCGGCCACGCTGTAGCCAAACTCGAAGCCCAGCACCGCGTATTCGCTCAGCGAGCTATCGAAGACGTCGAACGGCGCCTGGTCCCGCGAAATGTGCTGCATTGGAATGTAGCGGCGGCCGGTTTCGGAATCGTAAAACGCCAGGTGCCGCTGGCTGAACGTGCCGCGGCCGGAGTCCTGGCCGCTGAGCCGGACCGGGGTGCCTTCCAGAACCAGCGTTCCGAACGCCAGCGCTTCCGCGAAGGCCCAATCGACGGGGCCATCTTTCTGCACCGCCTCCCGGCGGCGTTCCACAAAGCCCCGCAGCTTGGGGTGCAGATGGAAGTTTTCGGGGAACTCGGTGGAGGCGCGCGCCACCCGCTCGATGGCGGCATGGCTCACCGCCGTGCGCGGGCAGAAATTCCCTATTTCTTCGGTGGGCACAGCGCTCAACTCCTGCAGTTCGTAGTGCTCCGCGCCGCTCTGCGCCGCATCGTATGCGTCGCTATAACGCTTGGCCGCGGCCTTGCGCAGGGCCTGCACCTCTTCGGCCGCAAGCACTCCCTCGCGCACCAGCCGCTCGCCGTAGATAACGCTCACCGGCGGGTGGTCCTTGATTTTGCGATAGAGAATGGGTTGCGTGTAACTCGGGTCGTCGCCTTCGTTGTGGCCGTGCCGGCGGTAGCAGATCATGTCGATGACCACGTCGGTCTTGAACTTCTGGCGGTAATCGAAAGCCAGTTGGACTACGCGCACGGCTGCATCCGGATCGTCGCCGTTGAGGTGGAAAATCGGCGCCTGCACGCCCCGCGCCACATCTGTCGAATACGGCGTGGAGCGCGCTTCGTCCGGCAGCGTAGTGAAGCCGATTTGATTATTGATGATCAGGTGGATGGTGCCGCCAGTGGAGTAGCCATCGAGCTGCGAAAGATTCAGTGTCTCAGCCACCACTCCCTGTCCGGCAAACGCCGCGTCGCCGTGAATCAGCAGCGGTATCACGCGTTGCCGTTCGTGGTCCTGCAGCCGGTCCTGCTTGGGCCGCACGATGCCCTCCACTACCGGATCGACCGCTTCGAGGTGGCTGGGATTCGGCGCCATCGAAATCGTCAACTCTTTCCCGTTCGCACAGCGCACCACGCCGGTGGCGCCCAGATGATATTTCACGTCGCCGGAGCCCTGCGTGCTCGCCGGATCGATTTCGCCTTCGAACTCGGAAAAGATTTTTTGCAAGTCTTTGCCGACCACGTTGGCCAGGATATTCAGGCGCCCGCGATGCGCCATCCCCACCACTACTTCGTGAACATTGTTCGCCGCGGCCCGTTCCAGAATCTCCGAAACGATCGCGAGCGCGGTCTCCCCCCCCTCAAGCGCGAAGCGCTTCTGGCCGACATAGCGGGAATGCAGGAAGTGTTCGAATTCTTCCGCGGCAATCAGTTTCTCCAGCACGCGCACGCGGGTCTCGTTATCGAGCGGCCAGCGGTTGGCTTCCGGCTCCATGCGCTGCTGCAGCCAGCGCTTCTGCTCCGGCACCTGGATATTCATGTACTCGCAGCCGATTTTGCCGCAGTAGGTTTGGCGCAGCGTTTCCAGGATTTCGCGCAGCGTGGCTACGGGTCTCGGTCCATCGTCTCCGATGGCTTGGCCTAAGCTGCCGGTGAGGAATTCGCGATCCAGGTCCCAGATGGTCAGGCCGTATGTTTCCGGATCGAGCTCGGCATGATAGCTGGCTTCCGTCCCTAACGGATCGAGATCCGCGATTAAATGACCGCGCACCCTATAGGCGTTGATCATCTGCATGATGCCGGCCTGCTTGGCAATTTCCGCATACCGCGCGGCGGCGCCAGGCAGTAGCGGCTGCCGGTCCTTCACCCAGCGCACCGGCTGGTGCGGCATGTGCAGATGACTGAAAATCTCTTCGTAAAAACCGTCACTGCCGTCGAGCAGCGATTGAATTTTGCCCAGAAACGTGCCGGACTCGGCGCCCTGGATGACGCGGTGATCGTAGGTGCAGCCGAGCGTCATCACCTTGCTCATTCCCAGCAGGGCGCGCGTTTCCTCGGCCGCGCCGCGGAAGGCAGCGGGGTAATCGATCGCGCCTGCGGCGATAATGGCGCCCTGCCCCACTACCAGCCGCGGATTCGAAGACATCGTCCCCACGGTGCCCGGATTCGTGAGCGAGATGGTGGTGCCCTGAAAATCGTCCGTTTGCAGCTTGCCCGCGCGCGCCCGCGCCACGAGGTCGTCGAAGGCCGCCAGGTATTCGGCAAAGTTCAGCGCGCCTGCATTCTTGATATTGGGAACCAGCAGGCTGCGCGCGCCATCCTTGCCGGCCACATCCACCGCGATTCCCAGGTTCACCTGCGGATGCACGACCCGGTAAGGCTGGCCGTCTTTCTCCGCGTAGGCATAATTAAGCCCGGGAACTTCTCCAAGCGCCTTGACGATCGCCCAGCCGATCAGATGCGTGAACGAGACTTTGCTCTTGCCGGTCAAAGTACGGTGCTGGTTAATAATCCGCCGGTTCTCGTCCATCACCTTGACGGCGATGCTCCGCTGCGAGGTGGCCAACGGCACCCATACGCTCGCGCCCATATTTTCGGCAATGCGGGCGGGCGTGCCACGCAAAGGCTGCAGAATGGCATTACCATTGGCGGCAGCCTGGGGCGGCGGAGCGGCCGGAACGCCGGGCGCCGGAACCGCGCGGGAGACGGGCGCTTCGGCTGGAGGCGCGCCGCCGTTTTCAAAAAACTTCTTCCAGCTTTCATCGACCGCGGTGCGGTCGTGCTGGTACTGACTGAAAATCTCTTCCTGGAGCCAACTGTTCACTCCGAGCAGGGGATCGATTTTTGCGGGCATGAAAAAGGGTTCTATTTCCATTGTAATCGGCTGCAACCTGTTTCAGACGACGTGGTACGCTTGGCGGCGATTATGACGGCCGGGTACGGCGAACCGGCGCTTCGCCGGTTCCGCTTGGAAGCTGTACCGGGGGGCGAAGTAAGCATCCCCGCCCCACGGCCACCCTCCGCGGCAGGAGAGTTGCAAAGTCCGGAAACTGTCGTATCGTAATAGTTCGGGAGGAGAAGCGATGGTCACCTGTCCTGTATGCGAGGGAACAATCGACGTAGATGAAGATGATGTAGACGAAGGCGACACCGTCAGTTGCGACGAATGCGGCGCGGACCTGAAAGTCGTCAGCACCGATCCCATGGAACTGGAATCCGCCGAAGAAGACGAGGACGAAGAGGAGGATGACGAGGATTTCCTCGAAGAGGACGAGGACGAAGAGGAGGAAGAGGAGGAAGATTGGAAATGAGCCGTAGGGGGCGCGAGACCCCTCGCGGAGCACGCGGGCTGAGCCGGCGCCTGGTGTGCCTGGCCGCGCTAATCCTCCTTTTATGGGCGCCCGCCGCCTTCGCCCAGAAAAAGAACAAAGGCGAGGGCGGCAATACCCGCAGCGTTTCCGGCCAAGTTACCGGTCCCGATGACGCTCCCGTTAACGGAGCGGTGGTGCAGCTAAAAAACACCAAGACTTTGGATATTCGTTCCTTTATAACGCAAGACAATGGATCGTACCGGTTCAACGGCCTGAGCACCGATACCGACTACGAATTGCGCGCCGAGTACAACGGCATGGCCAGTTCCAGCAAGACCCTCAGTTCGTTCGACGACCGCAAAGCGGCCACCATCAACCTCAAGCTCAACCCCAAGAAGAAATAGGATTCGGGCCGTGCCGGGGCGGACGGGAGCCGCCTAGCTCAAGGGCGCCCAGACGGCCGCGGCTTCGATTGTTACTTCGCCGTCTTGCCTACGTAGTGGGTGGCGTCGCGTTCCTCGCAGACGAACTCCATCAGCTCGGTATCGGGCATTAACTGATGGTTCACCCGCACGGTGAACGGCTTGGTATAAGCTTTGGGGTCTTCGATGGTGATATCGATCTGCATCAATCCGAACTTCGGGCGCCGCCAGCGCTCGATCATCTTGCCGGTGCTGGTCAGCGGACTGCCCTCGACGTCCAGCCAGACATCGTCCCGAAATCCGCTGGTCTCCACCACCAGTGTGTCGCCCTCCCAGTGTCCGATGGAATAGCCGTACCACCAGGGGGTCGGCTGGTCCGGCAGCGTCCGGCCATCGGTGAGGATTTGCCGGAGATTGCCGTTGGCTTCGTAAAGGACAACGATGTCGCGCGGCGTCTGAATGATCTTGCGCGGCTGCGGGTGCATGTGAAGCTGCGTTAAGCCCAGCGGCAGGCAGAGCGCGTCGGGATTGTCTTTATTGTTGTTCCCTTTCCTCTGAGCCCGGAGCTGAGCGGCCCAGGGTGTAAAGGGCAGGCCCTCTTTGAAGCCGGCGCCGATATTGAAGAACTGGGCGACGGGAGGATCGCCGGGCGCCGAAGGGATTGGAAACGGCAAGGGCTTGGTGCCATTCATGGATAAGCCGCCGCGGCCGCCCGGCCCGCGCGCGGGCTCCCATAACCCGGAAAAGTCCGGTTTGCCATCGGGTGTCCGCGGAGGGGGCGCCGCTAGATCGATCTGGCCGTCTTTGGTCCTGGGACCCGGCGTAGGGTAGTTGGGCCACTGCGCAAAGAGCGAAATGGCGCTGGCTGCCAGGGCGGCCAGCAGCGTGGCGGGGGTGTGGAAGAGTCTCATCCTTGTGATTTACTTTCTTCGAATCAAGGTAGCGGCGTCAACCGTGGCTTTTCGGTTACCTCCCCGTCCCGGAGGCCCTGCGCCCGAAGCGGTTCTCGCGGCGATCGAAGTAGCGGAAAACGAAGCCGCCGTGAACCGGCGCTGGATCGGCGAAAATCCCGCTTCGCGGAGTATCCAGCCCGCATTCGGGATCTTCGCCGCGCATTCCCCTCCGGGCAGGTTGCCGGGAGCACTACTTTGGGCCGCGGTTTAAATCGGACCGCGGTTAAATTACGGCAACGCCAAACGCGGTACTCTTCTAAGAATGCGTTACCCATTTGCCTTCACGGCTGCCATGGCCTTGATGCTCGCCGCCCCCGCGTTCCCGCAGCGCGAGACCTGCGCGGACTCCTCCAGCCTCCGCCTGTTCAACGGCAGAATCCACACAATGGACAGACAGGATTCGGTAGTTGGCGAAGTGACCATCCAGCAGGGCCGGTTTGCCTATCTTGGACCGGTTCGCGGCGCTCGCCTCGATCCCTGCACGAAATCCATCGACCTGCACGGGCGCACCGCCGTTCCCGGCCTCGTCGATAACCATAACCACATCGTGCTGCTCGGCCTCCGCCCCGGTTTCGACACGCGTCTCGAAACCGCGGCATCCATTGCGGATGCGCAGGCGCTGATTCGGGCTCGCGCGAAGGACGTGCCGCCGGGGGAGTTCATCACCGCCATGGGCGGTTGGAATCCGGCCCAATTCGCGGAAAAGCGCCTGCCCACATCCGCCGAACTGGACGCGGCCGCGCCGGATCACCCCGTGATTGTCTACCAGTCGTTCACCGGCCCGGCGGCCGTCAACACGCGCGCCAAAGCGTTTTTCGCCTCGAAGGGCATCGCCGTAAACGATACCGGTATCATCGCGGCGAACGCGCCTTCGGTGGCTGCGCTCGATGCGCTCCGCGCCGCCCAGACCTTCGCGGATCAGAAGCGCGGCACGCTGGACGCAATGGCCTATGCGGCCAGCGTGGGCGTCACCACCAGCGCCGATATGGGCGCCTTCGTCATCCCCGGCCTGCCCGATATCCAGGATTCGTTCACCATGGATACGCTCGCCAGCGCCGATCCCTTTCATATGTATGACGCCTTCAACGAGCTGCATCGGGAAGGCAAAATGTCCATGCGGCTGCGTATCTTTTTCCTGAGCATGGACAAGCAGCCGGATATCCCCATGCTGAAAGAGCGGCTGCTCAATTCGCTCCTCTACTTTGGCGACGACATGCTGCGCGTTTCCGGTATTGGCGAATTCGCCACGCAGTGGCCGCTGTTCGGCAACGCCGCCCCGCCGCCCAATTACACCGCCGCGCTCGAGCTGATCGCCAAAGAAGGCTGGCCTTTCCAGCAGCACAGTCTCTCTCCAGCCGAGGACCAGCTCGCCGTAAACGCATTCGAAAAAGTCAACGCCATCACGCCCATTCGAGACTTGCGCTGGTCCATCGCGCATGCCCCGCGAATTGATCAGGCCACGGTGAACCGCCTCAAGGCCATGGGAGCGGGCATTGCCGTGCACCCGTTTCTGTATCTCGCCGCGCAGGGAGGCGGGCCGCCGTTGCGCATGATTCTGGATAGCGGCATCCACGTAGGCGCCGGTTCCGATTCCGCGCAGATTTCCACCCTCGATCCCTGGCTGATGATCTATTACATGGTGACCGGCAAAAACGCCTCCGGCGCTTTAGTGAACGATAAACAGCAGATCACGCGGGCGGAGGCGCTGCGCCTCTACACCGCCAATAATGGCTGGTTTTTGCATGAAGAGGACAAGCTCGGCTCAATCGAACCGGGCAAATTCGGCGATGTAGTGGTGCTCAATGAAGACTACTTCGATGCGCGCAAGGTCCCGGACGAAGAGATCCGGCGCTTGAAATCGGTGCTCACCGTGGTGGGCGGCAAAGTCGTGCACAACGAGATGCGCTGACTGGCGGCTCCTGATCCAAAGCTGATCATTCAAAGCTGATGCCCGACAAATCCGCGGCCGGCTTCGGGAAGCGCAGCTTCATCTCTTCCATTGTCTCCACCAGGATTTGCGCCACGGCCAGGTTGCGGAACCACTTGTGATTTGCCGGAATCACATACCACGGCGCATAGTCGGTGTTGCACTTTTCGAGCACCTCGTCGTAGGCTTCGATGTACGCGTCCCAGAATTCGCGCTCTTTGAGATCGGCGGGGGAAAACTTCCAGTTCTTCTTTTTGTCGTCCAGCCGCTTTTGGAAGCGCCTGGCCTGCTCCTCTTTGCTGATGTAGAGGAGGAATTTTACGATGGTCACGCCGCACTCGCTCAGCGTGCGCTCGAATTCGTTGATTTGGCGGTAGCGCTTCGACCACACCGATTTGGGCACCAGGCCGTGCACCCGCACCACCAGCACGTCCTCATAGTGCGAGCGGTTGAAGATGCCGATCTGGCCGTATTCGGGAACGGCTTGGTGGACCCGCCAGAGATAATCGTGCCGCTTCTCCGCTCCTTCCGGAACCTTGAATGGCGTCACGCGCACCCCTTGGGGGTTGAGGCCAGTCATGACGCGGCGGATGGTGCCATCTTTGCCGGCGGCGTCGATGCCTTGCAGGACAGCCAGCACCGCGCGCCGGCCTTCCGCATAAAGAACATACTGCAGCACCGAAAGCCGCTCCAGGCGTTTCGCCAGGGCTTCGGCAGCCTGCTCTTTGTTTAGCCCGTGCGTTTGGCCGGGATCGATCTCATTCAGGCTGACTTTCTTGTCCAGTGGCACTTTCAGTTTCGATACGGCGTGATTCATGTCCATCAAAGTCTACATCGGGCTAAGCGTGCACCGGGGCAAAGTCTACACTGGAATAGTGCTGGTTCTGGCTTCACAATCCCCACGGCGCGCGGAACTTTTGCGGCAGGCGGGCATTGCTTTCGTAGTGCGGGCGGCCCGAGTGGACGAAACACCGTTGCCGGGCGAGAACCCGGTCGATTATGTCTGCCGGCTCGCGGAAGAAAAGGCGCGGGCTGTACCGGCGGCGCCGGACGATATCGTCCTGGGCGCCGATACCACGGTGGTGGTGGACAACCAGATGCTCGGCAAGCCGGTCAATACGGCCGACGCGATCCGTATGCTCGAAATGCTTTCCGGCCGCGTGCACGAGGTGCTCACGGGCATTTGCCTGCGCAGCGGCGGGCGGATGATCCGCGATGTGGCGGCCACGCGGGTGTGGTTCACGAATCTGACCACGCGTGAAATCGAAGATTACGCGGGCAGTGGCGAACCGCTGGATAAAGCCGGCGCCTATGCAATTCAAGGCCTGGCTTCGAAATTCGTAGACCGGATCGAAGGCTGTTATTTCAACGTGGTGGGGCTGCCGGTGCCCCTGTTATACCGCCACCTGCGCGCCCGTTCTTTGCGATGACTTAGCGGGCGATAATTACCGGCGGTGATGCACCAACTGGCGGCGGCGCTCGTGCCAGCGGAATAGCAGGAGCAGCGCGGCGGCCAGCGCTACTGCCGCCGCCAGCAGCGCCCACACATTATGCTGCAGGAAAGCCTGCGCGTTCAGCCCCAAAGTCAACCCCAGGAAAGCGTCCCCAAAATACCGGCACGTGCGCGCCAGCAGGATGATGACCAGGAAATGGAGCGGACTCGCGCGCAGCACGCCCGCTGACACTACAAAAAACTTGAGCGGAAGCGGCACCACCGGGACCGCCGCGGGAATGAACACAGTGACCAGCCCATAGCGGCGAAACCAGGTACGGAAACGGCCGGGCTGTACCGCCATGCGAACCAGACGGCTCACACCATAGCGGGCCATTTCGAAAAGCACCAGATTGCCGATCGTCGAGCCGATCACTCCCAGTCCCGCCGCCAGATACGCGCGCCCGGGCGAGTGCGCCGCGATCACGATGATCAGCAGGTCCATGGTTGCGGGCAATGGGATCCCGACCGAGTCGATCAGACCGAGAACGAAAACGCCCCAAGGCCCGTAGGCAACCAGCGCGGAAGTGATTTTATGGAGCAAGCGGAACCGGACCCGAAGGCGCGGCCTATACCTCGCGCCTGTGGGTTCGTTTCAGCAACTCTTCGGCGCGCGCGATGGCCTTGCCCTCCGCTTCTTCGCGCGTGATGCCGGTGGTGCGGCAGAGCGCCGCCCCTGGGGAAACATTATCGGCTTTTGCGTGCCACTCGCCATCCAGGCGATAACTGGTGAGGTTCACCGGCCAGCCGGCCAGTTCCAGCTTTCGTTCCTGATATTCTTCCGCTTTCATCATTCGTTACCGGACTCTGGCCGCTACCCTTTCGCGCTGGCGGCGGCTCCGCGCTCCACCGGTGCTCCCACCAGGTTGCCCCATTCAGTCCAGGAGCCATCGTAATTGGTGACTTTGTCGAAGCCCAGCAGATACTTCAGCACGAACCACGAATGGCTGGAGCGCTCCCCAATCCGGCAATACGCGATGATGGGCTTCGAACCATCGATCCCCTCAGCCCCGTATAGCGCCCGCAACTCGTCGGCCGATTTGAAAGTGCCATCCTCATTAGCGGCCTTGCCCCATGGGATATTGCGCGCGCCGGGAATGTGGCCGCCGCGCTGGCAGGTTTCGGGTAATCCGGGCGGCGCCAGAATTTCCCCGGTGAATTCCTGCGGGCTGCGCACGTCCACTATGGCCGCGCTGCGCATGGCGGAAGCGGCCTGCACATCTGGCAGAAACGCGCGGATCGAGAGATCCGCCGGTTTGGCCTGATACGACGCGCGGCGCACCTGGGGCACATCTTTCGTTAACTCGCGCCCTTCGGCGAGCCACTTTTTGCGCCCGCCGTTCATCAACCGCACGTCCTGGTGGCCATATATCTTAGCCTGCCAGAACGCCCAGGCCGCGAACCAGTTGTTGTTGTCGCCGTAGATCACGAGCGTCGAGGAAGGCGTGATGCCCGACGACGACATCAGTTCTTCGAACTTCTCTTTCGAAAGAATGTCGCGTTGCAGCGTGTCGCAGAGTTGCGTGTTCCAAGCCCAACCAATGGCGCCGGGAACATGGCCTTCGTCGTAAGCCTTCGTATCCACGTCCACTTCGGCCACGCGCACATTCGCATCGTTTGCGCGCGCCGCCACCCACTCCGTGCTGACGAGGACTTCGGGATGCGCGTATTCCGCCATGTGTCTCTCCTGGTCGAAAAATTGCGATGATGGAATTCAATTATAGCGGACGGGTATGACATACTTCGCACGATTGCTTCCTCTATGGCTGGCCGCGGCGGTTTCCTGGGCGCCGGCCGCCGGTCTTACGAAAGTCACCATTAACTATGCCACCCGGACGGGCACGAGTTGGCCGCTGTACATCGCCGCGGAAGCCGGCTATTTCCAGAAGTATGGGCTGGACGCGAACCTTGTGTTTGGCGTGCATCCGGCGGGCGTGGCCATGGTGGTGAGCGGGCAGGCCGCCATGACCAATTACCCGCTCGAACAGGCGATGATCGCCTCTTCCCACGATGGGTCGCTCGCGATTATCGGCTGCCCGTACCGTAAAAGTCTCTTTGCGCTGATAGCGGCGAAGCAGTTCACCAGCGTGCGCCAACTCAAAGGCAAACGGCTGGGCGTCAGCCAGATTGGCGATGCGCCATACAACTACGCCGTGGCGCTGCTGGCAAAATCCGGCCTGACGCCGCGCGATATTGAATGGATTCCCATCGGCACGGACGTAAACGGGCGCGCGGCGGCCCTGGTGAGCGGACGTGTGGACGCCACCATGATCACCGCGCCGGTATACTTCCGCCTGGAAGAGCAAGGCTACAAGAGCCTGGCCAATACCAGCGATTACGACGATATCTACGCGCCCACCGTCTATCTGTTCAAGAAGAGCTTCGTCGCGGCGAATCCCAAAATTCCGGAACTGCTGATCGAGGCGCACGCCGAAGCGATCAAGCGCTTTTATGACGACAAGGCCTTCGCGGTGCAGGCGTACCTGAAGTACAACCGGAACGACGACCCCGCCGAGGTAGCGCGCGTGTACGACCGCTACGCCCAGACCAATACCTTCGAGCGCGTGCCGTACGTGCCGGCGGCCGCCGTCCAGTATATGCTCGATCATCCCGTGGATGAGCAGGTGGGAGCGCAACTGCGGAAGGCCGATTTCCATAGCGTGATCGATAACGGCACGGTGGACCGCATGGTGCGCGAGGGTTTCTTCGAAAAACTCTTCGGGCCGGGCATCAAGGCGGAAGAAGAGCGCAAAGCGAAGCAGGCGTTCCGGTGAGGCGGTCTCGCTTAGCCGCGGCATCCCTGGTTCTGTGCGGCCTGGTGTGCGCGGCAGAGCCGGACATCCAGCAGCTCAAGACCGTGGAGCGATCGGCCGGTTTCCGGCCAACCCGAAATTTCGAGCGGGCGGACGCGCGCCTCGCGGCCTACTTCCGATGCTACTTCACGGGCAAGTTGGAACTACCCGAATCGTATAACGATCTCAAGCTGCGCAAAGGCACGCAGAATGGCTGCGTAGTCGATGATAAGAAGTACGACGTCTTCTTTTATCCGATAGAAGCGGTAGCGAGCGGCCACACACCGGTTACGCATTCGCTTGCCGCGGCAAGCACCGAGCGGCGTTCCATGGTGGTGCCGCACGAGGATTTTCACGCCCAGATCGACGGCCTGCCGGACCGGATTGCGGAGGCGGCGGCAACGCTGGTGGGATTCGTCACCGCGGCCGCGGCCCTCAATGAGGCTCCGGCCGATGCCGATCTGTTCCTGGGAAAAGCGGAGATGGTGAACCGCGCGTTCGATCGTCTGAGCGCGGTTTACAAAGCCGCCCGGCGCGGTGCGGTTTCCAGACATGCGGCGCTTGAAGAGAAGCAGCGAGTCCTCACCGCCCTGCAGCGGGAATGCGCGCAAGTCTCGCCCAAGCCGCGGTCCTTCAATATTTGCCTTTCGGCGGCCAACAACGCCGGCCTGGCATTCGACCACACCTACACGAAATTCTACCCGTTGGTCTACAGCGTCTACGCGGCCTGCGGCAAGGACCTGAAATGCACCGTGCGCCAGATCATGGCCGCGCCGCGGAAGAAGCGGGAGCGCGAAGTTGCGGCGTACCTGGGAACGCAGTAATCCAGGGCCATCTCGGCCGCCGCCGGCATGCAGGTCAAACCTACGCTTTTACCGAGAAAATCGGGCAATTATAGCCGTAAACCTGTTTCACCGCAAAAGGTACGGCGAATAAGGGCCGCCAGGCCGTCGCGATCCGCCTCCGCCAGGAACCAACCCGTCGGGCAATTCGGGCCTTTGCCAAAACCGTCAATTTATGGACACGTATCGTGGAGGGCACGTTCAAGCCGGCTGCCTGCCAATTGGCTATAGAGAAATCGAGTTCGGATTGTCGCAGTCTGGAAGTTACCGGTGCCGCTACAAAATCCTCATCCCCGGTATCAAGCAACACGACTGCGGGGGCGAACCTTTGATCCGAACGTTTGGTGAAATTCAATGCGAATCAGAATGACTTCAAACCGCCGAAGAGTCATCTAGGAGCCGTTCATACACCGCACCTTCCGTAATGTAAGCCGCCGTGAAACTGCGAAGGCCTGCCTCACGGAACGCCTCGTCCTCGGAAGGCGCCCACATTACGACGACTCTTACTTGCTCAACGGAAGGAATCTCGTCAGCAATTTCCGGAGGGAGAGAAATCTGGCCCTCCGCCGAAATAATACCGTCGAACCCCAAAGCTTTCATAAATCTGCCCGCTGTGCCTATGATTGCATAGCGCCGCGCTCCAGCGTTGGTGGATTCCCCCCGCATTTGCGGGCCCCCCAATCTCACCGCATAAGATCTTAAGGGCTAGCTGGCATAATCCAGATAAAATCAGTCCAAAGTCTGTTATTTTGGCGGCTGCGTGACTTGGGTCACTGTGCATCACGCCGCGGCGAGTTTATGCTGGCCACTTGGATAGGAGAGACATGAAAAAACTTTGGATCGCCTTCGCCATCGTCTTTTTCGGGTCCTTCGCCGTACTGGGCTGGATCGGAACGAGAATCTTCCAGGAGATGCCGCCGATTCCGGCGCAAGTGGTCGATACCAACGGCAAGGTAGTGATCGCCGCTGGCGATATCGGCCGCGGCCAGAACGTCTGGCAGGCTCTGGGCGGCATGGAAGTCGGTTCCATCTGGGGCCACGGCAGCTACGTTGCGCCCGATTGGACGGCCGACTGGTTGCACCGCGAAGCCACCTTCGTACTGGATTCTTGGGCTAATGCGGATTACGGCAAACCCTACAGCTCCCTCGCCAACGAAGATCAGGCCCGTCTGCGCGGCCGGCTGGAAGAAATGTACCGGCGCAACACGTATGATTCATCCACCAATTCCATCAAAATTGATCCGGTGCGCGCGCTGGCATTTGAAGCCTGCCTGCGCCACTTCTCCGATGTGTTTATGAATGGCAACGCGGCGTATGCCATTCCGGCCGGAAGCGTGAACACGCCGGAACGGATGCGGCAGTTTGCCGGATTCATCTTCTGGACCGCCTGGTCCGCCGCCGCGAACCGGCCCGGCGATACGGTCACTTACACGAACAACTGGCCCTACGAGCCGCTCATCGGCAACCGCCCCACCGGCGAAGCCCTTCTCTGGACTGGCGTGAGCATCATCATGCTCCTCGCCGGCATCTGCGCCATGGTCTGGTGGTACGCTTCGCAGAAGGCCGAAGCGGAGCTGGAACCAGCGCCCGCCGCCGATCCGCTGGGAAACTGGCGGCCCACGCCCTCCCAGCGTGCCACGCTGAAATACTTCTGGGTGGTCTCAGCGCTCATCCTGGCGCAGATTCTGATGGGCGTCGTGACCGCGCATTATGGCGTGGAAGGCAATGGCTTCTACGGAATCAAAATATCCGACATTTTGCCTTACAGCGTCACCCGAACCTGGCACGTGCAGATCGGTATTTTCTGGATTGCCACCGCTTGGCTCGCGTCTGGCTTGTTTATCGGCCCGCTGGTCAGCGGAGTGGAGCCGAAGGGGCAAAGCCTTGGCGTGCACGTGCTCTTCGGCGCGCTGCTGGTAATCGTGGCGGGATCGCTCACTGGCGAATGGATGAGCATCCATAACAAGCTTTCCGATGCCGATTCATTTCTTTGGGGACACCAGGGCTATGAGTATGTCGATCTGGGCCGCGGCTGGCAGATCCTGCTCCTCGCCGGCCTCCTGATCTGGCTGTTTCTGGTGGTGCGGGCCATCCGCCCGGCGCTCCGCCAGAACGGCGGCGGCGCGCAACGCCAGTTGCTTTGGCTGTTTCTGATGTCGGCGGCGGCTATCGGCCTGTTCTATGGCGCGGGTCTGAACTGGGGCCAGCACACGCATCTCTCTATTGTCGAGTACTGGCGGTGGTGGGTAGTGCATCTGTGGGTGGAGGGTTTCTTCGAAGTCTTCGCTACCACCGTGATTGCCTTCTTCTTCACGCGACTGGGGCTGATCCGGCCCGCCCTGGCGGCCAAATCCGCCCTGCTCTCCGCCACCATCTTCCTGGCCGGCGGCATCATCGGCACCTGCCATCACCTTTATTTTTCGGGCACGCCGACCGTGGCCCTGGCATTCGGTTCCGTGTTCAGCGCCCTGGAAGTGGTGCCGCTCACCATGGTGGCCTATTCCGCCATGGACGATCTCCGCCGCGGCCGCTTGGCCGCCTGGGCCGAGCGCTATCGCTGGCCGGTTTACTTCTTCGTCGCCGTGGCCTTTTGGAATATGATCGGCGCCGGCCTGTTCGGATTCATGATTAACCCGCCCATCGCTCTCTACTTCATGCAGGGCCTCAACACGACGCCCTTGCATGGTCATGCGGCACTGTTCGGCGTTTATGGAATGCTGGGCATCGGTCTGATGCTGGTTTGTCTTCGCGCTATGGGCCAGAATCTCGAATGGAAAGAGAACTGGCTGCGGTTCGCCTTCTGGGGGATGAACATCGGGTTGCTGGTCATGTGCGTCGGCAGCCTGCTGCCCGTCGGCCTAGCCCAAACCTTGGCATCGGTCGATCACGGCTATTGGTACGCGCGCAGCAGCGAGTTCCTGCAGTCTCCGCTGATGCAGAAACTGCGCTGGATGCGCGTTCCAGGCGATACGGTATTCGCCGCCGGTGCAATCGTACTGGTAGCTTTCGTGGTTCTGGGCCGGAAGCCATCTACCCGGCCGGAGCGGCTTCCCGAACCTATGCGCGTGCCCGCGGGCGATTAGCCCGGTTTGTGGGGCCCGGCCCGCCGCCAGGCCCCCATCGTTGGCCGGTGGCGCCGGTAGTCCTGCCCCGCTTGATAAACCTTGATTGCCGAACCATATAATTTGGCAAAAGGCCTGCCTCGGCTATGGAAAGGTAGTGCTGGATGCTACGACGCAGCGCCTCTCGATTTTTACGCGAATTGATGGAATCGGCTCCCGATGCCGTGGTGGTAATCGTTAACTCGCAAGCCGAAAGCCTCTTCGGCTATTCCGCCGATGAGTTGCTAGTGTCCTGAGTCAGAAATTCGTTGAAAAACAGGCTGATCCGGTCCATACGGAAGCATGGCCATTGGACG
>DATGKM010000035.1:0-54276 GCA_035294665.1 Bryobacteraceae bacterium
GGATATCGTGCCTTACCCGGCCTGATCAATGCGCTCGAAGCCGATCTCAAGCAACCCAAGTCGGCAACCCGGGTCGCCTGAGGGTAGATAATGGTCCGGAGAGTCGTCCCGAAATTTCAACGGAAAAACGGACATCCTCCATACGGTAGCCTTCATCACGCATCTTTTAGACAAAATCAGCGTGTTGCCGGTTGACAACGGCGGGGCAGCTTAACTACGGGTCCAGAGGAACGGCACCTTCCCTAAACAGCGCTACAATCTTCATTCCCTTGCGCGAACCGCATGACCAAGAATGACTCGCTGGCCAAAGCCTTTCTGGAACAGTGCCCCGCGTTGGTATGGATCACGGCGGCGGATGGCACTTTCACGGAAATCCATGGCGACGCCGCCGCGCTCTTCGGCACTGGCGCAAGCGAACCGAAGGGCCTCACGGCGGAGGCGGATGCGGCGGCCGGCTCCAGCGCGGGCGGACAATGGCAAAACCGTTTTGCGCGCGCATTCGGCGGCGAAACACTGCTGTTGCGGGAGCGCCGCGGCGATTCCACCTGGAATGTAGCCTTATTCCCCATCCGCCGGGGCGGCCGGATTACCGAAGTGGGCGGCATTGCTTTCGAGAGCGCGCCCTGGAGTTCGGCCGAGCAGGAGCTGCGGAATACCGTGCTGAGCGCGCTCAAGGCGCAGGAATTCGAGCGCAAGATGGCATCGCAATTCCTGCACGATTCGGTGGGGCAGAACCTCACCGCGCTCGGATTGCGGCTTGACCTGGTGCGGATGGATCTGGAGACCGCGTTGCCGGAGCTCGGCGAGCGAATCGTGGAGATCCAGAAGTTGCTGAGCGTCATGATGGAGGAAGTCCGGGAATACAGCTATGAACTAAATCCGGCCACGGTGGAGCGCGCTGGGCTGCGGCCGGCTCTGGACCGCCTGGTGAGCCGCGTACGCCAGCGCTTTCCAGGTACGGTGCGGGTGAATGCGGACCCGTCGCTGAAGCTTGACCCAAAGCTGGCGTCCGCCCTGTTTCATATCGCCCAGGAAGCAGTGCGGAACGCGGTGCAGCATGCCGCTTGCTCTGTTATTGAAATCGCGGTAAAGTCCACACGTAAAGGCGCTATTTTGGAAGTGAAAGATAATGGGAGGGGGTTCGATCCGGCGGACGTAGTGGGCGTGCGGCGAGGCCTGGGATTGCTGAGCATGGAGCATTATGCCGCGCAGGCGGGACTGCAACTGACTATCTCGAGCGGCAAAGACGGCACCCTGGTGCGTGCCGCGGGCTAATAAAATCGGGCCGGAACAGAACATGGCAACTCCATTCGGAGTAGTGCTGGTAGACGATCACAAACTGGTGCGGGATGGAGTGCGCACGATTCTCGAGCGCGGCGCGGAATTCCGCGTGGTGGGCGAGGCCGAAAACGGCTCCGATGCCGTGCACATGTGCCGCAAGATTCATCCGGACATTGTCCTGATGGATATCGGTCTGCCGGGGATGAACGGCATCGAAACGACCAACGAGCTGCTGCGGCACTGCCCCGGGATCAAGGTCATTATCCTTTCGATGTTCGACGACGAAAACTCGGTTGTGGGGGCAATCCGTTCGGGCGCGAGGGCCTTCGTGCTGAAGCGGGCTTCCTCGAACGAACTGCTCGACGCGCTGCGCACCGTGGCGCGGGGCGGCTCGTATTTGAGCTCGCAGGTTTCCGACCGGCTGCTGTCGCGCATCCAGCGGGGCGACCTGGAGACGCACGAACGCAGCCCGCTCGAAGGGCTTTCCCCGCGGGAGCTGCAGGTATTGCGCCTGGTGGCGGAAGGGAAGACCAGCAAGGATATCGCCCAGCTCCTCGATCTCGGCTTGCAGACGGTGCGCAGCTATCGCAAGACCATGATGAAGAAACTGGGCGTGAACAACGTTGCCGGGCTGACGCAGCTCGCCTTGGCCACGGGTCTCACTAACTGGAACAAGCCGGATGCAAACACCCTGGGGTGAGTGCGCGGTCGCGGATGCGCACGTGCACTTCTTCTCCCGGCGATTTTTCGAGCTGCTGGCGTCTCAGGCTGGGAAAAGCGTGGAAGCCATTGCCGCCGGGCTCGGTTGGGAATTGCCTGCCGGGGCGGTGGAAGGCGGAAAACGGTGGGCGGCGGAACTGAATGTCCACGGTGTGAAGCGCGCGGCCTTAATTGCCAGCCTCCCGGGCGATAGCGATTCGGTGCGAACGGCGGCCGCGGCGTGCCCGGGGCGCTTTCTGGCTTACGCCATGATCAACCCGCTGGCCGAGGCGCCCGAAGCCGCGCGCGGACTGGATGCGATTTGCCTGTTCCCTGCCATGCACGGCTACTTCATTCACGATGCGCGCGTGGAACCGTTTTTCGAGCAGGCGGCGGCTGCCGGCATGCTGGTGTTTGTGCATTGCGGCGTGCTCACCGTGGGCGTGCGGAAGAAGCTCGGGTTGCCTTCGCTTTTCGACATGCGCTACTCGAATCCGATCGACCTGCACGGCGTAGCGCTGCGCCATTCGCGCGTGCGGTTCGTAGTTCCGCATTTCGGCGCCGGCTATTTCCGGGAAGCCCTGATGCTGGCGGACCTGTGTCCGAATGTCTACCTGGATACTTCGAGCAGCAATAGCTGGATGCGCTATGAAGGGCTCGATCTGAAAACGGTTTTCCGCCGGGCGCTCGACGTGGCGGGGCCGGCGCGGCTGCTCTTCGGCACGGATTCTTCCTTTTTTCCCCGAGGGTGGAACCGGGAGATCTTCCAGGCGCAGACGCAGGCGTTGCACGAGCTTGGCGTGAGCGGGGTGGACGCCCGGTTAATCCTGGGCGAGAACCTGATGGCGCTGCGCGAGCCCAGCGCTCCCTAACGGAGCTGCGGCCGTTAGGGAGCGATCAAGCTTTCACAGACAAGCTGCCGAAGGCGCCGCGTACGAGTTCAGGAACGTATACCAGCCGTTGACCGAGGTTGTGGGCGCGTGCGCCTTTTCAAACCAGGGCAGAAACACCAGGTCCTCGGGATGATAAGTAAATCCGTTCAGCGGTATATTCGACGCGATCCCTGTCACCGGGTCTCCCGGTTCCAGAAGAAATGAGCAGGTGGTCACTTGGCCTCCTTTCCACCCGGGCACGATGTTGCTAACGAACGGGTCGTCCATCCATTCGCCGATTTCATGGCTCAGGGCGTGAATATCCTGAATTGGCACTTTAAAAAGGCCTGGATCGCTGAAGGCGGCCACCGCTACCGTCAATTGGTTGGGCGCCGTGCCCAACGCGGTGTGAAAACCCAGGATACAGCAGTCGTTGACGTTCCCTTGATAGAAGAGCGTGTTGTAAGTCAGAAAAATCGGCAGTGAATTGGAGGGGTACTTCGGCGCCAGAAAGGCCTGCAGCACGAATTCGAATGGTCCGATGGCAACCAGGCCGACATCACCGTTGTTAATCGTTCCACTGCCGGTGCACGGCCCGGCCGGGGCCTGGCCGAAGATCGCCGGCACGTCGATGGTGACGGGCGGTTCCACAGTGGGCGTCCCTAGGAGAACGTGGTAATCCGGCGCGATCGTGGAAACCGTGGACCAGAAGTTGGCCCGCTGGAAAGCGTCCTCGTATTGCGTGGTACCGATAGCGGTTCCGCCGGGCGCGTAAGCGACATTCTGAAAAATCGGCGAATTGAGCACCCGGCTCACCGAGGAGGCGCTATCGCCGCAAGAGCTGGCGGTGGGGTCGAGAGTCACGCCATTCGAAAACTTGAACACGATCGGGACGATCTCCACCGGTACAGTGGTCGTAGCCGAACCACTGGCAGGATTCGTGCCGACCATGGTGTAGCTGAACGGGATGCCGTTATACTTAAAGCTGCCGGTCCAGTGGGGCACCGTCCCGGTGCCGCTGGTCGCCACGGATGAATTCGGCGGCAGAGTGATAAATGTCGGCGGCCCTGGCAGGTTCGGGTCCGCCGCCCAGCCCGCCGCGGCCAGCAATACGCCAGCGCAAAGCGCTGTCAAAAAAGCTCGCAAGCTTCCTCCTCGCGGTGCGCGGAAGCACACAGAAGTTGATGGTAAACCAGTTCACATACTGACAGCAATCGGGGGCCAACCGGAAAACTAGAACGTGCGGTGGCGGCGGCCGATCACTTTGCGTAGAGCTGCAATGCGCGCATCGCTGCCTTCGAATAAGTCCTCGGGAAATTTGCGGTAGGCGAGAATATCGGCGTAGGTTTTTGCGGAAACAGTCGCGTTCAGTCCCATTCCCGCAAGGTATTGCAGGCGCAAATTCACATCTTCGTTGAGGGGCGCGCCCGCCAGGAACGGCTGCAGATCGGGAGCCCTGCCGACGTAGCTGGCCAGCAATTCCGTGCCGGAATGGAACTCTACTTCCGCAAGGGAAGAGGCGACGATTGCGTAGGCAGGTTGAGCGAGCCGCTGCTCGATAGCATCTGCGCTGATAGGACCGCCATCGGGCCGGCCCAGCAGGACCAAGTCGTAGCCGTCGCCGTTCAGATAATTACTCCACACCGTGGCGTTGGGAAAGACGCTGAAGAAAGTTGCCAGTTCCGTTTTGACGGTTTCCTCATCGCTGTCGTAAATCGGGAGCCATTGGGCAACCACTCCGCCAGGGTTCAGATGCTGTTTGACTAACTCGTAATACTCTTTCGAGTAGAGAATGGAGGTCCCTTTTACCCAGGGGTGGATCGGGTCGGTGGTGATGATATCGAACTTTTCCGGAGCGGTCAGAATGTAATGGCGGGCATCGTCATAAATGATTTGCGTGCGCGGGTCGCCCAGCACGTGATAGTTTTCGCGGCCAAAGTACTCGTCGGAGGCGGGCGGGATCAGCTTTTCCAATTCGCAAATGACGATGCGGCGCACTTCGGGATACGGAACGAAGGATCCGGCCGTGACTCCAGCGCCGAATCCCACTACCAGAACCGAGCGCGGGGCGGGATGAAGCAGCGCGGGAAGATGGCCCATCATCCGCTGGAGGCGCATATCGAGCGGGGCGGTGGACGCTTCCGGCTTGCCGCTGACGGAAAAATAACGCTGATCGCCGCGCTGGCTTATAACGACAGAGTTGTTGAGCCCCTCGCCGGCGAAGAGTGGCTCGGCGGGGCGCATGGTGGCGATATCGAAGCCGCGCAGCATGGGAGTGACACGGCGGCCATAGGCCATCACCTGCCAGGGAACCGGCGAAACAGTCGCCTCCAGCCCGCAAACCAGCAGCGCGAGCCCGGCCAGGGCTGCCGCCGGGACGATTGAGCGCGCGTATTTGCGCGCCACGGCAACCACCGCGCCCAGTGCCGCCACCGCCGCGACGCCAGTCAGGCAGATCAGCAGCTTTTGCGAGCCATCGGTGCCAAGGGAAGGAATCAGCAGAAGACTGTACCCCAGCGCGCCGAGTATGGAACCGATGGTGTTGGCGGCGTAGACTTCGCCCGTGAGGCGGGCGGGATCTTCTCCTTCGGCGGCCGCGGCGGAAAGGGCCAGCGGGAAACTGGCACCCCACAGCAATGTGGGCAGAAGGATCGCGCGGATGGTGCGCGTGAAATCCAGATCGAATGTCACCCAGGGATTGGTGGAGAGCCAAGGATCGATGGGCCAGTACGGAAGCAGGTAGACGAGGGAGAAGGCGGTCCAGGCGATGGCGGCCGCCAGCAGAATCTGGCAGCCGGCCAAGGCCAGGCGAGGATCCGATTTCCGCCGCACGATCAGCGAGCCCGCGCTGCTTCCGCCCCACAGGCCGATCAGGAAGACCGCGAGAATAATGGAGAACGTGTAGACCGTGGCGCCCAATTCGAGCGAAAGCAGGCGCGTCCATACGACTTCAGCGCCCAGCGCGGTGAGTCCCGAAAGAGCGATGGCGCAGTAGATCAGTGGGGCTCCGGGTGCGCGCTGAGTCGTGTTGCCGGCAAGGGGCGGCGCGGTAGTGACTGGCTTCGCGCGGCCGGCGAAAGAGAGCGCGCCCAACGCGACCACCAGGTTCAGCGCCACGGCTATGTACGTGGCTACGGCCATGTCGTAGACGCGCAGCAAATAAAAACCGGCGGCCAGACAGCCAATTACCGCTCCGGCCACGTTGGCGCTATAGAGGAAGCCAAGGCGGGAAACGCCGACCGGTGAGGATTCGACAGCCCGCGCAAGAGCAGGGAAAGAACCGCCCATGAGGACGGTGGGCGGGAGCAGGCAGATGGCCGCGACCACTCCGCGCAGCAGCAGGCCGGCGAATCCTGGGCCCGCGCCCGCGACATAAATCCGCCCAATCAGTGGAACCCCGAAGAAAACGAGCAGGCCGAATGCGCCGATGCCCAACTCGAGAAAAGCATAGACTCGCATTCCGGGCCAGCGCGCGCCGCGCGGTGTCGTAAGCAGGCGCGGCAGAGCGATACTACCGATCGCCAGGCCGCCCATATAAGCCGCCAGCAGCAAACCGAGCGAGATAGCCGAGGAACCAATCACTAATTGCAGCAACTGGAACCAGACGATCTCGTAAATTAGCGCGGAGCAGCCGCTGCCGGCAAAAAGCAGGAGTAAGGGCAGCACGTGAAAAGAAGCGCCGGCGAGGGGCTGAGTTGCAGTAAAAACAGGTTCGGCCGCAACCACGGGCCGCGGCCGCGAGACGACTGAGGAACGCCTGGACATCGTAAATAAACTATCAGCAATCGGCTTTCAGCAGTCCGCCCCGTGTCCGGCAAGGCTGACCGCTGATCGCCTAATGCCGATAGCTTCTTTAAAACGTGAATCGCGCGACGACCTGGCCGCTGCGCGGCAGCGCACCGGCTCCGCCTACCCAGTTCACATACCCGTATCCGGAGGATAGCAGGCCCGTTACTCCGTTCAGGCTGTTTCCGCGGATCGTGGGCGAAGTGGTAAACGTTTCGGGTGTTCCGAAGCCGCCGCCATCCGATGGCATGGAGTAAAACAACCGGTTGAAGATGTTTTGGAATTCCACCCGGAACATGAGCGCGTAGCGCTCCTTCACCCGGAAGGTTCGCCCGAAGGCCATCGATTCGGCCGGCTGCCTTTGCCAGCGGAAGTCGTTGTAGTACGCCGCGGAAGTTCCGAACGTCCCGTACGGCGGTTCCACCCACGCGGCCGGATTCAGCACCAACTGCGAGGTGGGGTCGAAGTGGGAATTCGGGTCCACCAGAAACAAAGGCTGTCCCGGCACGCGGTCCATGAAGGTGTAGCCGCCGCCCCAGATAGCGGGATTGTTCGATGGCCCGCGCTGCAGGTTGGCGAGTAAATTGTTCGCCGAGGGGGGCGTTTGCAGTAGCTGCCCGCTCTGATAGCGCAGAACACCGCTCCAGAGCCAGTCGCGCAGCAGGAACGACACGAACTTGTTGCCACTCGCGACTTTGGGCGTGCTGTAGCTGTAAGCAATCACCAGTTCCTGCGGAATGCTGAAACCGGAGATTTGTTTATCGAGCGCCGGGTTGAACACGTCGTTGATGAGCGGTGGCGAAGGCGTCACATACGAGGTGTTCGAATTCGTCCCATCGGTCAGTTCCTTTTCCCAGGTATAAGCTACCTGGAAGCTCAGGTTGTGGGATAGGCGCTTGTTCACTTTTACCTGCAGCGAGTCGTACCAGGTGTCGCCATCCGGAGGCCCAAGGAACGGCGGGATACCGTTCCATTGCGGATAGGGCCGCAGCGCCTGCCCCAGAGTTTGCGTATTCGGGAATCCGGGGTATACGCTGTTCGGATTGGCGAGCCACGGGAACCGGGCGAGCACGGCGGGCGAGTTGATCTGGCTGTTGATGAGCGCCATATCCGCCGGATTTTGTGTGTTGAGGCCCCATTGTGACATCAGGCCTTGCGGCGTCAACGCATTGTAATTGAGCCCGGCGAGCAGGGGTCCCGCGAACCATGCGCCGCGGTTGCCCACATAAGCCGCATCCACCACCAGGTTGGGCGAAATCTCGCGCTGGAAACCGACGCTCCATTGGAAAATGCGCGGCAGCCGGCCGGTATTGGGCGCGATGGAAACGAACGGCGACGATGGTGGAATCACTCCCGGCGCCGCGGCGATCGGATAACTGGGATTGAAGTTCGGCCAGTGCACCACCGGGTTCCCAAACTTGTTGCCGGGACCGTATGGGTCGCCATAGGAGAGTTGACCCGCGGAAGCTCCATAAGCGGCGGCTGGAATCGTGTAGAAGTCGCCGGCGCTGCTATTCAACCCGGCTTGATCGACCGCACCCGCATACGCGATCGCGCCGCCGGCGCGGAACACCGTCTTTGGCGTGATCTGGTATGCAACCCCAAGGTGCGGGCCTATGGAAAACGGATAAGCGTTGGCGAAATTGCAATGGCAGGTCGCACCGTATTCCACTGTGCCGATTCGTCCGCCAATCAGAGGATTCGGCAGGTTGAATGCGGCATTCTGCATGCGGCCATACTGCTCCGTCCAAAGGTTCGCGTAATCCCACCGCAGGCCATATTGCAGAGTCAGCTTGCGAGTGACTTTCCAATCGTCCTGGATATAGATTCCATAGGAATGCATCCCCAGGCGAACGTCCGCGGGAGCGGCCGTCGAAACGCTGCTGGTCACTCCCAGAAAGAAACTGGCGTAGCCGAAGCCGCTGCTGGCGGTATTGACAAAGGGTTGTCCGTTTTGCCAGGGATCGCTGGTCTGCTGGGCCGAGAAGCCAAACTGCCCATCGGCGCGGCTTTCGTTCAAACTCTGAATGCCTTCAAATAGCGCCGTTGCCCCCAGCTTATAGGTATGGTTGCCCTTGACCCACGTCATGGAAGTGTTGAAGGTGGGCTTGTAGTCGTTTTGCTCCGGCGTCAAAGTAAATGCCACGCCGGTATTGGTCACAGGGAATCCGCCGCCACCGGTCCATCCTCCGCCAATCGTGCTGTACATGCCGGCCAAGTACGGGAAAAAGTTGCTCACCGGAAACGGAATCCCTTGGGGGAACAGTTGATGCTGATCGTACTGGGGAGCGGTTTGCGGATTCGACGTGTGCAGATAACCGGCGCCGATATGTAACAGCAAAGTCGGAGTGAGTGTCACATCGAAATTGACGCGCGTAGTCTGCGCCAGAGCGTTCTGCGGCTGCAACGCCGTGTAGGGTTCCGGGAAGCCATTGTTCTCCGGAGAGAAGGTCTTGTTGGCGGAATAGTAAACGGCCAGCTTCATTGTAGAACTGATGTTGTGGTCGACCTTCAGAGAAGGAATTGTAGTGTGCCGGAAGTTCGAATAGGCCGGCGCGGTGTAGTTGAACAGGCCGGGCGTGTTCGGCATCGGGATCATGTTCTGGATGATCGCCGCGGTGGGATCCATTCGGCTCATTGGAATTACGTTATTGGGAAACGGCTGCCGCACCTGCGCGCCACCCACCTGGGTTGTGGTATTGGGATCGAAGATTTCGTTCTGGCAAACCTGCTGGCCGGCGGGATCGGGGCCGTTGCATTTGCCGGTGAGCGCCGCGCTGAAGTCCCCTTGCCGCTGCGCCGCCGTGGGCACAATGCCGTACGCGTTATTCGTCACCGCGCTTTGCCGGAACTGTTCAAAGCTGAAGAAGAAGAAAGTCTTGTCCTTGCCGTTGTAGATCTTGGGAATCTTGATCGGGCCGCCCAGCGTAAACCCGTAGTCGTTTTGGCGCAGCGGGTTTCGCAGGAGCTGGTTGTTCTTGGGAGAGCCGATCGGGCCGCCCGTCGTAAACGGTAGTCCGGCGTTCAGCGCTTCATTCACGAAGTAATCGTAAGCGCTGCCATGAAGCTGGTTGGTGCCCGATTTCATCGTGTAGTTGAAGTATCCGCCCGCCGCCTGGCCATACTCGGCGGCGAACGTGTTGGTTTGAATAGTCACTTCCTGGATAGACTCCACGCCAGCCTGGTTGATCTGGTTCTGCTGCTTGAAAAAACCGTTTGTGGAGTCCTGGCCTTCAATGTTGATCGATTGCGAATCGGAAGGTAGGCCGTTGATCCGCAGGATAGTATCGGTCGTGATGCGCGCGCCTGGCAATAGTTGCACCGAAGACAGTGGATTGCGGATGTTACCCAAGGCATTGGCGCTGCCGATACCTGCGGCGGCGCCCACCAGTGTGAGAATCGGCAAATCGTCTAAAGTCTGTGTTGCCACGTTGCTGGACACCGCCGCGCTCTCACTTTCGAGCAGCGGAGCGGCCGCTTCTACCGTTACCGATTCCGTGGCCGCGCCGACCTCCAGGGTGGCATCTATCCGGACAATCGCCGCAACTTCCACGGTTATGCCTGTGCGGACGAACTTCTTAAATCCCGGTGAAGTGACCGATAGATCGTAAGTGCCCGCGGGCAATTGCGCCAGCGTGTAATTGCCGGTGGCGGAAGAACCGGCCTGGTAAACCGCGGCCGTGGCTTTGTTGGTAGCTTCGACCGCGGCATTCGCAATCACTGCGCCTGCCGGATCGGTGATTGTTCCTGTTATCGTTCCACGGTCGGATTGGGCAAAGGCCCACCCAACCGCCAAAAGACACACTACGGCTATCTTTAGAATTTTCATCTCTCACCCACAAGCGAGTACGCTTGATTTCCCCGCCCGGAAAGTTCACCGGGTTTGACGGAGTATATATGAGCGATTAGTAGGAGTCAAGGGGTGAAAGAGAAGAATTTATGGATGTAATCAGGAGTAACCTATCCGCAGAAATGCATGCATTCGGGGATCGGTTAGTGAGCGGTTGCGGCTGCGGTCAGTTACAGCAACTCTTCCCGCTTCTGCAACTCCAGCGCCTTGACTACTTCGCCCACCTTTTGCGCGCAAGCGCGGTTCGCAATCAGTAGCGCGTCTGGAGTATCGACTACGATCAGGTCCTGAACTCCTACCAGCGCCACCATTTTGCCGCGGGCATCGACGAAGTTATTGTGTGCGTCCAGGCACACTGAGTCGCGCGCGGCCACATTGCCGTAGCCATCGCGGGGCAAGAGCTCGTAGACGGCATTCCAGCTTCCCACATCGCTCCAGCCGAAATCGGCGGCGGCAATACCGCTCACATTGTCCGCGCGCTCCATCACGGCGAAATCGATCGAAATGTTTTCGCAGCGCGGAAAGACACGCTCCAGTTCGGCGGCGAATTGGCGGGAGCCGAAACGCGGCAGGGCGGCCAGCACAGTGGCGGTGCGCGGCAGATGCTGGCGCAAGGCTTCGAGAAGCACGCCGGCGCGCCAGAAGAACATCCCGGAATTCCAATAAAAGTGACCGGCGGCCATGTAACGTCTGGCCCGAGCCAGCGGGGGCTTTTCGTGAAAGCGCCTCACCTCTAGCGGTGCGCCTGCACCGGCTTTCGAGCCGCGAGGAAATTCGATGTAGCCGTAGCCGGTTTCGGGCCAGCGCGGCTGGATGCCAACCACCATCAGCCGATCGGCTTGCGCGCCGCGGAAAGCCGCTTTCACCGCTTGGCGGAACGCGGGCGCTTTTGCAACGAAGTGATCGGCCGGGAATACGCCCATCACCGCTTCGGGATCCTGCGCCGCCAGAATTTGCGCCGCCAGGCCGATCGCCGGGGCGGTGTTGCGCTGCGCCGGCTCGGCCAGAATCTGCGGCTTGGGAATTTCGGGGAGCTGGCGGATGATTTCGTCACGCAGTTCGCGGCTGGTCAGAACCCACAAACGCTCGGGCGCGATCACCCCCCGGAGCCGGTCGACGGTGGCTTGAATGAGCGAACGCTCGCCCATTACATTCAGCACCTGCTTGGCGGAGCGCTTGCGGCTGCGCGGCCAGAACCGCGTGCCGCGGCCTCCGGCCAAAATCAGTCCATAGTAGTGGGAATGGGGCATGGGATACGGTCCGGGTCAGTTGAGCGGATAGCCGCGAATCAGGCGGAAGCTGCGGTCCCAGCGAGTCTTGGACGGGAAGTGCAAAAGCATGTCGGCGATGTGGCGCATGCCGATCGAATCGCTCGAAAGCTCGGCCGTGCTGGCGTCGTAGGACCAATAAATCACCAGCGGCTTGCCGATAATGTTGCCACGCGGCACGAAGCCCCAGTAGCGGCTATCGAGCGAGTTATCGCGGTTATCGCCCATGGCAAAGTAGCAATCCGGCGGCACCACGACCTCGCCGTTTTCCATATGGTTCCGCAACATGTCCAGCGCGGAAGGAGGCAACGCGACATTGGGACTGTTCGGAAAATTGTCGCGGTAGGAATCGATGTAATCGGTGCTGTGATACACGTACGGCTCGTTTTCCGGTTTGCCGTTGAGGATGAGCTGTTTGTCGGAAAGGCGAATATGGTCGCCGGGCATGCCGATCAGCCGTTTGACAAAGGTTTGCTTGATATCCACCGGGTAGCGGAAAACAATCACGTCGCCGCGCTTCAGGGCATCATAGGGGAGAAGATATTTGGATACGGCGGTATCGGGGGCGTAGGCGAGCTTGTCCACCAGCAGATGGTCCCCCACCAGCAGCGTGTTCTCCATTGACCCGGTGGGAATCACGTACGCCTGCACCAGGGTTGTGGTGCCGAACAACAGCAAAATGATGGTGATCAGCCACTCGGCGATTACGCCTCGCTGGTAGGAAACAGGCACGGGAGGCGCTTCGGTCCCGCAGCTCTGTTGTGCCGCGTTCTGTTGTGCGGCGACGCCCTGCTGTGCCGCGGCGCTTTGCTGGGCTGGGGGGTCTTCCTCGGATGCCGCGCTTTCATCGGCTGCGGCGTTCTCTTGGGTCGCAAGATTTTCTGGAGCCATGCCGTTTGGCCCAGGCTCGGGTTCGCCGCCACCTGGTTCGGTGACAGTCAGGTCATTATCGTCCACCAGACTAATTTTAGCCAAAAGCCTGCTATTCTGTTCTCTGATTGAGCACCGCCGCTGTTGGACCCAAGCCGGAAACCGGGGCCCCCAGCCGTAAGGGTGTGGGATTGGTGTTCTGCTGCACGCTGCTAGGCGCCGCCGCGCAGATTTTCCTGAAGCTGGGCGCTAACCAGTTGACACATCCGGGCCTGGTGGCGATGATGACAAATCTTTCGCTGCTCGGCGGCCTCTCGCTATATGGGGTGAGCACGGTGTTGCTGGTGCTGGCGTTGAAGGATGGCGAGCTTTCCCTGCTCTATCCCGTGATTGCGCTCACTTACGTGTGGGTCACTCTGCTCTCGCTCCTGATTTTTCACGACCGCGTGAACCCCGTCAAACTGGTGGGAATCGCGATTATCGTAATCGGGGTGGGCGTGCTGGGAAGAGGTGGGAAGGCTTGAACAACACGCCGCTCAGTTCCATGGTCCTGGTGTTGTTCGGGTCGGTAATTGGTTCGTTCGGCGCGGTGTTTCTCAAGATGGGCGCAGCCAAGCTGATGGACGGCTTCTGGCGCATCCTGAATCTGCAGCTTGCCGCGGGCGTCGCGCTGTTTCTGCTCTCTTCGGTTTTCTTCATATTGGGAATCCGCCACGGAGAGCTTTCTGTTCTGTACCCGATGGTGTCGCTCGGTTATGTGTGGACGCTGGTGTGGTCGCGCTTGTTTTTTCAGGAGGCGTTCACACGCAACAAGTTCTTTGGCCTGGGGCTGATTTTATTAGGCGTCTTCTTCGTGGGCCTGGGGAGCTGACGCGGTGGGTCTGGGAAGTTAGTCCGCCCATGCGCTGCCTGTCTGGTCTGCTCCTCCTGGCCGCCTGCCTCTCTGCGCATCATTCCACCGCCATTTACGACCTGGTACACGGCACCATCATCGTGGGCGAGGTGAAGCGCTTCGAGTGGGAAAATCCGCACGCGCACATTTACCTGGACGTGGATGGCGAAGACGGCGAACTAGAGCACTGGCTGGTGGAGATGGAAAGCCCGGCCCTGCTCGGCCGTTTCGGCTGGAAGAAGGACACGTTGAAACCGGGCGACCGGATCACGGTCACCGGCGGGCGCGCCAAAGACAACAGCTTCCGCATCCGCGCGGCCGCCATTGTGCTGCCGGATGGGCGCAAATTGCCGGGGCTGCCGCCGGTAGACAACTGAGATCCACCACCGCGGAGACGCAGGGGCGCGGAGAAAACCCAAAGAGGTATCGACGATTCTCCGCGGGCTCTGCTTGCTCTGCGTTCTCAAGCATTTGTCCTTCGCCGAACCAATAACCGAACACGGCGAGAACGCTGAGGAGGCAGAGGTCGCAGGGATTCCTTTTCTCAGCGTCTCCGTGTCTCTGCGGTAAAAATCTGGCAAGCGCTGTGATAGGATTGCCGCAGGATGGCACTCGGCCAGATCGGCAAACAACTCGCGGCGCAAGCGCTCAAGGCGCCCGTAAAGGATGTGCTCGATTCGCTCCGCTCCGGCGATGCCGCCCAGGCCGCCGACGCCGCAAAGAGCGCGCGGCCGGCGGCTGCTCCCGGAGAGAATCTCGCCGCGACCATTCTGGCGCAGGTTCAGGCGATGCAGAAAGCCCTGAAGGAGGATGAGGAACTGCTGGTTCTCCTCTTCAACGGCCTCGAAACCATGCGGGTGGTGGAAATCTATGCCCCTTCCTGGAGCGTGGCCGTGCTGACGGGCTTCGATACAGAGCGCAACCTGACCCGGGTGATCTCGCCAATCGAGAATCTGCAGCTCATCTGCAAGGTGATGAAAGCAGCGCCGGGCGCCAAGCCGGTGAAAGTGAACCTGATTGCGCCGCGGCCCGCCGCGCCGTAGCTTCCGCGCTCATGACAGGCCCTTTTTACAACAGCAGCACTTCGATGCGGTGCACGTGTACCATGCTCTCGCACTTGGACCAGCAAAAGGCGGTGAAGCGGCCATCCTGGGAAGCGACCAGCGCGAGCGAATCAGGCTGGTCGCGGGCAAACTGCGAAGCCGACAGGTGGCGCGTGCCACCCAATTGAGAGGGTTCGAGGATCTCGGCCTTCGAACCTTCGATCGGCTCGGTGACCAGCACCTCGCTCACGCGCGTGGAGCCGTCGCGGCGGGTAATTTTCGCGCCGAACGCCAGCACTTCGTAATTGTCGGTCATAATGGTGGCGCCATCCACAGCGGTCAGCCCGGCGATCGCGTCGATCGCGCTTTCGAGCGCGTCCAGCCAACTGCGATCCGCATCCGGCGCGACCCCCCGCCGCATGAGCTCGCTCAGTCCGGTAAATGGAGGATCGAGCCCATAAAGCATGGGATGAACGATCGATTCGCGCCATGCATCGGTGCCGGAAGGGACGATCAGCAGTGATCCGCCGTGGCCATGGCGGCGCATCGAGAGCGCCAGGCGGACCAGCATGCCGGCGGCTTCGCTGGTTGCGCGGCGGGTATCGGAATCGAATAACGACGTCAAAAGGCCGGGGCAATCGGGAAGGCTGGCGGATTGCTCGTCGATGATCTTGATCTCGTCGCCTTCGAATACCGCGATGTTCACGAACTTTCGGGATTCGCCGTCCCGGCTGTGCTTGACCACCAGCAGACCCGGCGCCACCACTTCCACCACCGCCGAATAGGGCGGCAGCTTGCGGGTGGCGCCCCACACATAGAACTGGCCGGCACTATCGCGCCACACGCCCAGGTGAATGCCGGGGCGCTCCACCGCCGGGCCGAGTTTGGTAAGAGGCTGAGCCGCCAGCGGCAGCCGCCGCCCGAAAATCAACGGAAAGCGCAGCGCTTCCGGGCCTACAAAGGCCAGCGAGATGCGCGGCGTAAAACCCTCTTCGCGGCGCAAGCTGGCCCAAAAAGCGGCTTCAATCATTGCTTCCATGGCCGCCTTGTCCGGCGCCGCGAAGGGCTTTGCGGCTTCCGGCATGCGCGCCGCGTGCCGCTCGAGATGCGCGGCAATCCGCACGGCGGCCACTCTGGCCGCGGGATAGGCCGGTTGTGTCAGAACCGCTTCTTCCATAGTTCCAGCTCGAAGCTAAGGCATTACTTTATCGATATAGCACCACATCCAATCTTCTCCAGGCTCGATGGAGCGGATGAGCGGATGCTGCGTCGCGTGAAAATGCCGCGTCGCGTGCTTGTTCTTGGATGAATCGCAGCAGCCGACGTGGCCGCAAATCAGACAAAGGCGCAGGTGGACCCAGCTATCGCCGGTGCGAAGGCAGTCTTCGCATCCATTCTTGTGCGTGCCGGTCACCTTGATTTGATCCAGGTGGGCGCAACTTTCGGCCATTCTTCCAGTCTCGCACGGCCAACCTTGCAACCCGGCTGCGGGGAGCAACATCTTCAAAGGAGATTTCAAAGAGGAGGAAACGATGGCCGATCTTGCTCCGGCGCCACAAAAACGCGAGGCCGCAATCCGCCGCAAGCCCGCCACGCGCCGGCGTTTGTGGGTGCGCCTGGCCTTACTTGCCGTCATTTTAAGTGGTTTGGGAATTGGCGGGTACCGGCTGTGGGGGTACTTGGGCACGTATGAATCTACCGACGATGCTCAGGTAGACGGGCACATTCTGGCCGTCAGCGCGCGTATTAGCGGGCACGTGGCTGACGTGCCGGTCGAAGATGCGCGATACGTCAACGCCGGCGACGTGCTTTTGCGCATCGACCCTACCGATTACGAAGCGGCGCTGGCACAGGCATCGGCGGACCTGGCAAATGCGGAAGCGGCGCTCGAAAGCTCGCGCACCGGCGTTCCCATTACCTCGGTCACAACCCGCAGCCAGTTGAATTCGGCACGCTCCTCGCGTGCCGGCGCGGAAGCCGCGCTGGCAAGCGCCGAGCGCCAGTTGAACGCCGCGCGGGCGCGCGTGGAAACCGCGCAGGCGCAGGTGCGCGAGACCGAGGCGGATTACAAAAGAGCTACGGACGATGTGGCCCGCTATAGAAAGCTCATCGATAAGGATGAGATTCCCGCCCAGCAGTACGACACGGCGGTGGCCGTGGCCGATGCCGCCAAAGCAACCGTGGATGCGCGCCGCGCCGCCGTGGATGAAGCGCGGCAGAATATCACCGTAGCCGAAGCGGCGGTCGAACAGGCCAACACCCGCATCGCCGAGGCTGACGCCACCATTGAATCTGCCCTTACAGCCCCGCAACAGGTGGCCGTCAGCCGGGCGCGTGCCAAAGCGGCCGAGGCGCTGGTGGAGCAAAAGCGCGCCGCGCTGCGGCAGGCGCAATTGAACTTGAGCTATTGCGTGATCCGCGCCCCCTTCAGCGGCATCATCGGTAAGAAAACCGTGGAAGTAGGAAACAACATCTCGCCGGGGCAGCAGTTGATGGCCCTGGTTCCGCTGGATGACATTTGGGTAACGGCCAATTTCAAAGAGACGCAGCTTCGCGGCATGAAGCCCGGCGACAAGGTAAAGTTCACCGTCGATGCTTACGGCCGCGCATACACCGGAAAACTCGAAGCCGTGGGGGGCGCGGCCGGGTCCCGGTTTAGTCTGCTGCCGCCTGAGAACGCCACCGGCAATTACGTGAAAGTCGTGCAGCGGATTCCCGTGCGCATCGATATCGATCCGGGCCAGAACGCGGATCACCGGCTGCGGCCGGGCATGTCCGCCGTGCCGAGCGTGTATGTCCGCTAACGCCGAAACCCTGGCCGCTCTGCCCGAGCAACGTTGGCAGCCGAAACATAATCCGTGGCTGATCGCGGTGGTGGTGGCGCTGGCCGCGTTCATGGAAGTGCTCGATACCAGCATTGCCAATGTCGCGCTACCGTATATGGCGGGCAACCTGGGGGCGAGCAACGATGAGAGCACGTGGGTGCTCACGTCGTACCTGGTCTCGAACGCCATCGTGCTGCCGCTGAGCGGATGGATGTCCGGGCTGTTAGGCCGGAAGCGCTATTTCCTGCTCTGCATTTTGCTGTTCTCCATAAGTTCGGTGCTGTGCGGTCTCGCCCCCAGCCTGGGCGCGCTGATTCTGTTCCGCGTGTTGCAAGGTGTGGGCGGCGGCGGGTTGCAGCCTGGTGCCCAGGCGATTCTGGCCGACACGTTCCCGCCGCAAAAGCGCGGCCTGGCTTTCGCCCTCTACGGCATCACCGCCGTCATGGCGCCGACCATCGGCCCCACGCTGGGCGGCTGGATTACGGACAACTACTCCTGGCGCTGGATCTTCTTCATCAACGTCCCTGTGGGAATCCTCGCGTTATTGCTGGCGAGCCGCATGGTGGAAGACCCGCCGTATCTGAAAAGACAGCAGGGCGCAGCCATCCGCGTGGATTACGTCGGCATCGGGCTTTTGTCGATCGGCGTGGGCGCGCTGCAAGTGCTGCTCGATAAGGGCCAGGAAGACGATTGGTTCGGCTCGCGATTCATCACCACGCTGGCGGTAGTCGCAGTGGTGGGCCTGGTTTCGCTGGTCATCTGGGAGTGGCGACACAAGCATCCGATCATCGACGTGCGCCTGTTCCGCAACTTCAATTTCGCCACCGCCGCCATGATGATGTTCTTCCTGGGCCTTCTCTACTTCGCCAGCCTGGTGATGATGCCGCAGCTCCTTCAGACGCTAATGGGGTACACGGCCGAAAGCGCCGGCCTGGTGCTTTCGGCCAGCGGGCTGGTGATCCTGTTTCAAATGCCGATCGTCGGACAACTCGCCGGCCGGTTCCCCGCCAAATACCTCATCGCGTTCGGATGGCTGGCGCTGGCGGGTGGCATGTATCTATCCACCGCAAAAGTGGATCTGCTGATCAGCTTCGGGGCGGCGTCCTGGCTGCGGGTAGCGCAGGGCTTCGGGCTCGGCTTCTTATTTGTGCCGATCACGCTCGCGGCCTATGCGGGCGTACCCTCGAACCAGGGGAACTCGGTCGCGGGCCTCATCAACTTCATGCGGAATATCGGCAGCAGCGTGGGAACGTCGATGGTCACCACGCTGCTGGCGCGCCGCGAGCAGTTTCACCAGGCTTCGCTAGCGTTTCACACCACCGCATTTGACACGGCGTATCAGATCCAGGTGACCGGCTTGAGCCGGCAACTGGTGGCCGGCGGCGCCAGCCCGGCCGATGCCCCGCACCTCGCAACCGGCCTTCTCTACCATTCGCTCCAGACGCAATCGCAAACCCTGGCTTACATCGATACCTATATGGTGCTGGCAGTCGCCGCGAGTATAATGTTCCTGCTTGCCTTTGTGGTTCGCAAAAACGACCCGCGGGCAGGCGGCACCGTGGCGGCGCATTAACCGGCTGCCCGGCCCTCGAGCGGGGTAGTCCATGATCCGAATTCTGACGATTGACCGCGAGTACGGCAGCGGCGCCGGAGAAATCGCGAAGAGAGTGACCGGCCAGTTGGGCTGGAAATTATGGGATGAGCTGCTGACCACGGAAATTGCGCGGCTGATGGACTGCGAATGCCGCGCCGTCGAGGAGCGCGAGGAACGGCGCGACGCCTTGCATTACCGCCTGTTCAAGGCTTTCCTGAAAGGCAGCTTCGAAGGCACGCTGAATGCTTCACGGGCTAGGATGGTGGATGCGGATTGCATTCGCGAAGCCGCCGAAACCGTCGTAAGGCGCGCGGCGGGCGAAGGCCATTGCGTGATCGTGGGGCGCGGCTCGGCCTACTACTTGAACGGGAACCCGGAAGCATTCCATATTTTTCTGTACGCGCCGATTGAAGAAAAGGTGCGGCGGCTGCAACTTCAGGGCAAGAGCGAAGATGAGGCCTATTCCCTTGCCGAAAGTATCGACCGCGACCGCGCCGCCTACATCAAGCAATACTTTAAGGTTGATTGG
Source organism: Bryobacteraceae bacterium (assembly GCA_035294665.1). Taxonomy (GTDB): domain Bacteria; phylum Acidobacteriota; class Terriglobia; order Bryobacterales; family Bryobacteraceae; genus PSRJ01. Next base: position 19,510 of record DATGKM010000035.1, read on the forward strand.
CCGTTTCTCCACATGTACGACCTAATGATCAACACCGCCATGGGCGACGATGCGGTGGCCAACATGATTCTGGATGCAGTAACGCGCAGCCAATACGTGTCCCGCGGCGTGGCGAGATAGTTAGGCGTTCCGGATGGGAAGGCGAGGTTCCCCACGTCCGAGTGCGATGAGCGCGGCGTCTGCTGTAAGGAGGACAAGGTTTTCAGCTTCGGCCACGCTCAGCAGCAACCGGTCGAACGGATCGCGGTGAGACTCCGCGGCTTTGACGCGGGTCAAAACGTGTTCGTCGGTTATCGATAGGACCGTAGCTCCTGCCAACCGCATCTCGTCACGAAAGCGCGCCGCTGCGATCGGCAATTTACCCAGGCGGTGCTTGAGAGCAACCTCCCAAACACTGGCCACCGATACCGCGCATGGCGAACTGGCCATCAATTCCCGCGACGGCTTGGGGAGCCGTGGGCTGGCGGTGAGCCACCAGAGCGCCACCTGAGTATCCAGCAGCAGCCTCACATCTCGTCCTCAAGGTTCCGGGCGATTTGTTCATCGATCTCCGGCGTGAAGGCCGCGTCGATCGCGCCTCTGAATTTCTTTAACTTGCCCCAACCCCGCAGACGGCCTTTCCTGGCGACGGGGACCAGCCTGACCATCGGTTCACCGTTGCTGGCGATCACGATATCCTCGCCCGCGAGAGCGTCCTTGACCAGTCGCGAGAGCTGATTCTTGGCCTCCAGCATGTTGACTTTCATGCGCGCCCTCCACGGGCTAGTATAGCCTCTCTTGGCCAACTTAGCCAAGCAGAGCGTTCCGGTCGGAGCGAAGGCCGCGAGCAGGCGGGGCGGCGCCCGGCTCTGGTATTGAGCCCGAAGATATACAACGCCAAATCCGGCTTGTTGTTAGCCTGTCCCATCACGAAATCGCCGCTGGCATGCGGACCCAGCATGCCATTGCCCAGCAGCGCATTGCTCCACGAGCGCTACTCAAACCGCTTGCACCTGTGGCGCTTGTTCCAGGCGTGGGCCCGGAGTGAGGAAATTCGTGGTGCTGGAAGCCATGCCCGAAGCCGCAATCACCAGAGCCATAGGCACTACGGGGTTATCCAAGAAGCCGAGAAGAATGGTTGCCGTGGCGGCGATCAGAAACTGGTTTGTGCCGAGCAAGGCCGAGGCCGTGCCGGCGATTTTGCCATGACGCATCATGGCGATCGCCGAACCGTTGGGAAACACGAATCCCTGCGCCGAAACATAGGCGAAGACGCACACGAAAACCCCCGGCAATCCGCCGATGCCGGTCAGCACCGAAGCGAGCAGCACCAGCCCGGACGCTAGTTGCACCAGGTTCGCCGTGCGCAGCACGCGCCAAATGGGAATCGAACGAGGCATGCGGCCATTGATTTGCGAAGCCACCACCATACCCGCGGCAATGGCGCCGAACAGCCAGCCAAAGCGCTCCGTGGAAACCTTATACAGACTAATAAATACGAATGGGGCGCTGGTGATATAGGCGAAAGTTCCGGCGGAGCTGAAGCCGCAGACCACCGAAGCGCCGAGGAAGGTGCGATCCCTGGTGAGTTGCTTATAAGCGGAGGCGATCGCATCCAGATGCAGCGGCCGCTTGGCATCGTGGGCCAGCGATTCGGGCAGGCGAAAATGCATGCCCAGCAGGCAGACGCAGCCGAGTAAGGCCTGCGTAAAAAAGGCGGCTCTCCATCCGAACCACAGCAGCAGATAGCTGCCGATGAGCGGCGCCACTACCGGCGAAACGCCCAGCACCAATACCAGCATGGAGAAAATGTGGCGCAATTGTTCCGGCGGAAACAGGTCGCGCACTATGGCGCGCGACACCACCGCGCCGCCGCACGCCGCTACGGCCTGGACCAGGCGGAATGCGGCGATCTCGGGAATTGTCGGAACCAGCGCGCAGGCAGCCGAAGACGCGATGAAGAGCAGCAGCCCCGCATATAACGGAGGCTTACGCCCGAAGCGGTCCGTGAGCGGGCCATAGAGAGACTGCCCGAGCGCGTAGCCGATGAGAAAAGTCACCATGGTGCTCTGCACGGCCGCGGTCGAGGTATGGAACACCTTCTCCATTACCGGCATGGCCGGCAGGTACATGTCGATCGAAAGAGGCGCAAAGGCCTGCAGCGCGCCCAGCAGGATCAGCAGTTCGATATAGCGGAAGCGGGAAACCGGCTGCGCGGAAGAGGCTGTCATGTGGGCCCGTTCCGCTCAGTGTATCAGGTGAGGGAACGGCCTTCCTTATCCGAACATCGCGAACGGTGTGAAGTCTCCGTTCAGCAATGCGTGGGTATCGCGATATCCCAGCCAGCCCGCAATCATGGTGGCGTACACGCGCCGGAAATCCGTCGTGTACACAAGGTTGTCGCCGGCATCGAGCTTCGCCAGGCTCGGCACTTCGCCATAATGCCCGCCCTTCACCTTTGCGCCCGCCACGAACATCAGATTCGCCGCCCCGTGGTCGGTGCCCAGGTTGCTGTTTTCGGGCACGCGCCGGCCGAATTCGGAAAACACCATCAGCGCCACGTCGTCCTGGCGCCCGATGCGCTTCAGGTCCGCCAAAAACGCCGCCACCGCGTCGGAGGTGTAAGTCAACAGGCGCTGATGCACATCGTGCTGGAACACGTGCGTGTCAAACGCATTGTTCCGATACGAAGTGTAGTACAGCCGCGTAGGAAATCCGGCTTCGATCAGCGCCACTACTTTAGGCAGATCCAGCCCCACTACGCCGTAATCCACGGGCGAATGGTATTTCGCCCAGGCCTCCTGCACAAGGGTAGACGAGTCTTTCGCGCTTCTGGCGATGTCCAGCAGAAAACGGCGCGATGGGTTGTCTATTTTCCGATCGGCGGTGGAGGACGCCGTCAGGACATCCTTCTCGTCCGCGAACGATTCGCGCGTGAATCGATTGGGATCGTCGAACACCACCGGAACGTGCCGGCGGCTGCGCACCGCCAGCGATTGTTGCGCCGCGATGTTCACGATGTAATTCGGCGGCGCTTCGGGCGCCATCGCATCGGCCACCCGCCCCACCCAGCCGTATTGCTCGCCGCTATTGGGCGCGGCCGTCTGCCAGTAGGCCATCGAGGTGAAATGCGAAAACGAAGGGTTCTCGTAACCGCAGCCGTGCACAATGGCCAGCTTGCCATCCTTGTAGAGCCGCTCGAACCCCACCATGCCGCGATTGAAGCCGAAGTGGTCGTCAATCGGCCGCAGCGCTCTTTTCGGAATGCCGATATTCGGCCGGTGGCGATAATACGCGTCGTCGCCGTAAGGCACCAGCGTATTCAGGCCGTCGTTGCCGCCGGAAAGTTCCAGCACCACCAGAATTTTGCCGTTCGTATCCGCTTCGGCTGCCAGGGCCTCCGCCGCCCGTCCGAAAAAACCGGCGCGCAGCGCGGTCCCGGCCGCTACGCTCATTCCCGACAAGCCTGCGCGCAGTACGCTCCGCCGGCTGATTTCATTGAGACGAGTCTTCATCCCGCGCCTCCTCTAAGCCAGTTGGTATTCCGGCTGGCTCATGATCAAATGCAGCGCCAGCCGCAGCGAATCTTCCATATACGTCTGGGCCACCGCGATTTCCGTGGTCCCCAGTTCCTTGTTCAGAAATGCGATCATCTTCTGCCGCGCCTCTTCCCCCGGCGGCACGCGCATAAAGCGCCGGATCAGGTAGTCGATGGCTTCGGTCGTGTTCTTCGCATTCGCGCCCAATACCATCGCGCTCACGTTCACCGGCGCAATGTCCCGCGGAATCGGCTTCACCCGCTCGATCGCCATCTGCCAGCCGCGAAAACTGCCGTAGCGTGTATTGAAGTCCTCATCCCGATCGGCCAGCATGTTCGATTCCGCCATAACGCCGGTCTTTTCGTCCGGCTTGGTGGCGGCCGTGATGTCCATGCCTCGCCGGATGCGGTCCGCCACGCTGCGGATCTCCCCGTTCCGCGTGTAGCGGTCCGGCGGCAGAAAATTGATGTCCGGAAACAGCACGTCCCGCGGAAAATTGCCCCGCTCCAGCAGCAACCCCGGCGTGATCCAACTGCGCCCTCCCGCCCAGCCCGCCACCGTCGGCGGTGAAAAAAGCTGCTGGCCCAGCGACCCGGTCACGGAGTTGAAGTCGGGCACGCCGGGGATGCTGGTAAGCCCCATCTTCTTGTATGTCGAAACCACGAGTTGCACCGGGCTTTTGATCTGCGTGCCCACCGATGCCGGCGCGTAGAAATCGCGCGAAAGGAACATCGTTTCGAGCAGGGGCGCAATTTCGTAGTTCGCCTGCCGCAGCACGCCTCCCAGCTTCTTCTGGTAGTCCGCGTCCAGTTCCTCGCGCACAAAGAAACGGTAGATCTTGCCCGCGATAAAGTCCGCCGTCACCGGCTGATCCACAATGATATTGATCGCGTCCACGCCGTCGAATCGGCCCGTGCGGCCCAAAAACGTTTTCTCGCCATCGTCGTGCTTGGCCGGGTCGGCCACAAACTTCAGGTCCTGGTAATCCCAACCCGTAAAGGCGCGCGCCCCTTCGCGAATATCTTTCTCCGTGTAGTTGCCCACGCCCATCGTGAACAGCTCCATAATCTCGCGGGCGAAATTTTCGTTCGGCGCGCCCTTCACGTTCACCCCCGCATCCAGGAACGAAAGCATGGCCGGATCCTGCGCCACCGCGATCATCAGTTTGCGGAAGTTCCCCATGCCCTGCGCGTGGAACAGCTCGAGCTGCCCCAGCGTCTTCCGGTAGTCGCGCACCTTGGCTTCGTTCACCGCGAAGTGCCCGTGCCAGAACAGCGCCATCTTTTCGCGCAGCGGCTGCGGGCTGGTGAGCATTCGATTGGCCCACCAGTAAGCCACCCGATTGGTCTCAAGTACGCTGGCCCGCAACCAGTAAAAGAACTTGTTCACGATCGGCTGCAGCCTGCGGTTTCCCGCCGGCTTCGCCTTGATGCCCAGCGCCTCGCCCTTGGCTTTCGCCTGATCCGTCACCGCCGGCCGGCTGGGAGGAAACGGCTCCAGCCCGGCATCGTGAATCCCGGAGTGATCGAACGGCGGAAGATGGCTTGCGTTCGTGCCTTCAAACCGCACCAGCCGGGCTACCGCTTTCGCGGGCGTCATCTTCGCAAAACTGGCGATTTCCTCCGGCGTGCCGCCGAAGCCGGCGCGCTCCAGCAAATGCGCGGCGAATTCCTCGTTCCAATCCGCCGGCCGCACCGGCGCCAGGTCGTTCTGCCACGACGATTCGAAAGCAGCCATGAGAATCCGCCTCCTTTTGACCGCGTTTCTGAAGGTATATCAAAAACCGCGGCCGGGAACCAGCGCGCCGGCCGGCATCCGCGCATTCGAGTGAATTACGATAGCGGTTTCTGCGCCTCGGTATCCATACCTTTACTTCCGGTTCGCTCGAAAAGGCGGCCCTCAAAGCGGCCGCGTTAGGAGCGAACACGTTCCAGATTTTCTCGGCCAGCCCTCGCATGTGGCGTGCGCGCCCACCCGATCCGGAACAGATTAAGCGCCTGCGTGCGGCGCGCCGGCGCTTCGATCTGCGGCCGCTCGCCATCCACGTCAACTATCTGATCAACCTGGCCTCGAACGATCGGACCGTGCGGGCGAAGTCCATCGAGGCCTTCCGGGGCGAGTTGGAGCGGGCCGCGGTGATCGGCGCCGAGTGCCTGGTCCTCCATCCGGGCAATTACAAGGGCCAAAGTGTGGAAGAAGGAATCACCGCATTCGTGCTCGGGCTGAAAGAGGCAGCGGCCGGACTGGCGCGCCAGGTGCGCCGGCGGATGCCCGCCGTGCTCCTGGAAAACACCGCAGGCAGCGGAGCAAGTTTGGGCAGCCGGCTCGAGGAATTGCAAGCCATGCGGGAGCTGGCGCGTGATTTAACCGATCTCGACGTTGGCTTCTGCCTGGATACCTGCCATCTGCTGGCCGCGGGTTTCGACGTGGCCACAGCCATTGGACTGCGCGATACCGTGCGTGCCATCGAGCGCACCATCGGGTGGACGCCAGTTCGCCTGATCCACGCCAACGATTCGAAAACCCCGCGGGGTTCACGCGTCGACCGCCACGCGCATATCGGCAAAGGTTACATCGGCCTCGAAGCATTCCGGCGAATCCTCACACACCCGAAACTACGCAGCAAACCTTTCATCCTGGAAACGCCCGTCGATGAGCCGGGCGATGACCGTAAGAACCTTGACACTCTGAAAGCCCTTTCAGCCCCTCGAAGCACAAAGGCACGCCTGTTGCAGCCGGTGTAGGCTGATTCGCCCGCATCGCGCCGGGCCACGAAGCGTTCCGGCGCTCCAGTTCGAATCGGGTGGAATCGACCGAAACCGCACAATACTATGAAGTACTTTAATCCACTCTCCATATCGCTTCTGGCTCTGGCGAGCTTGACGCCGGCCGCAGGTCAAGATTCCCCTGTCGAACCGGCCGATGGGGGGCCACTCCTCCTCGATACCATACGGCCCGCCAAAACAACTGGCCTGCGGACAAAGACAAATATTCGCATCGACGCCGACATGACCTTGGTTCCGGTGACGGTCACCGACGAGCATGGGCGGAATGTGCGTGGTCTGGAAAAACAAAATTTCCGCATCCTCGATGGCAAGGAAATCCGGCCCATCGTCGCCTTCAGCCGCGAGGATGCGCCCGTTTCGGTGGTGTTGGTCTTCGATGCCAGCCGCAGTATGCGGGACAAATTCCAGGCCGAGCGAGATGCCGTGGCGCGGCTGTTCCAGCAACTCAATCCGGACGACGAAGTCTCGCTCATCACTGTTTCCGACCGCGCCGTGTTGCAGAAGGACTGGACCTCGAATCTGGGCGATGTGGCCGACGCGCTCGCCTTCACCGGTCCGGATGGAACCACCTCGCTCGTCGACGGAATCTACCTGGGACTGGGGCAAATGAAAAAAGCGCGCAATCCTCGTAAAGCACTCGTCGTGGTGTCCGATGGCGGCGATAACAACAGTCGCTACACAATGCGGGAACTGCTGGACAAAGCCATTGAAGCCGATACCCTGATCTACACCGTGTGCCTGTTCCAAAATCCCCAGACCCCGGAAGAGCTCGAGGGGCCCCATCTGCTCGAAGACCTGGCCGGTAAAACCGGCGGCATCTCGTTCCTCTCCAAGCAACTGAACGATTTCGGAAATATCATGGGCACCATCGGTGTGACGCTGCACAACCAATATGTCTTGGGCTATTACCCGCCGGACGATGCGCCGAGCGGCAAATACCGCAAAATCAAAGTGGAGCTGCTCGTGCCGCGCGGCATGCCGCCATTGAACATCTACGCGCGGTCGGGTTATTACACCCCGCAGAGATGAGCGGCCAACTCAAAAGACTACCTCCTTAGAGGGTTGTCGCCATCATCGCCCTGGGGTATAGTGAAAGGGAGCCGAACGGGATGCCACCCATCCGGCTCCTGAGAGCGGGTTAACGGCCCTTACGGAACGTTAGCCGCGCGATCAAGGTGCCGGCGAAAGCCAGCACGACTTTCACATAAACGGTGAAAACCTTCACGGGTAATCGCCTCCTTCAGCTTCACTAGATTCGGAAGCCCGGCCGCTAGCCGGGCTTTTCCGTTTGAAGCCTCAAGTGGCCTCGCCGGAACTGGCATTTTCCGAACGCTGAAGCTGAAATCCAAAACATCTCCGCGTTCCACTTAGTGGGGCAGGAGGGCGGAAAATCTCCACGCTTCGCCTTGTTAGGATGGAAGAACTGCTGGCCTTATGCCCGAAAAACAATACGACCACAACCAGATTGAATTGAAGTGGCACGCGCTTTGGGAGAAGGCCGATTTCTACAAGGCGGAAGAGAATTCGGCCAAACCCAAATTCTACGTGCTCGAAATGCTGCCCTATCCCAGCGGCACCCTGCACATCGGCCACATCCGCAACTATGCCATCGGCGACGCGCTGGCGCGTTACAAGTGGATGCGCGGCTTCAACGTGCTCCATCCCATGGGATGGGATGCCTTCGGGCTGCCGGCCGAAAACGCCGCCATCGCCAACCGCCGGCCGCCGCGCGATTGGACGCTGCGGAATATCGCATCCATGAAGCGGACCCACCGCCGCTTTGCCTTTAGCTACGACTGGGATCGCGAGATCGCCACCTGCGAGCCCGAATATTACCGCTGGAACCAGTGGTTTTTCCTCAAAATGTTCGAGCGCGGCCTGGCCTACCGGAAACGCGCGCTGGTGAACTGGTGCCCCAAGTGCGCCACCGTGCTGGCCAACGAACAGGTAGTGGAAGGCTGCTGCTGGCGCCACGAGGATACGCCAGTCGAGCAGCGCGCGCTCGACCAGTGGTTTTTAAAAATCACCGCTTACGCCGACCAACTCCTCGAAGACATGCGGCAGCTCGAAGGCGGCTGGCCGGAGCGCGTGCTCACCATGCAGCGCAACTGGATCGGCCGCTCCGAAGGCGCCGAGGTGGATTTCGCGCTGGCCGCGCCCGCCGCCGGTGCCATTCGGGTCTTCACCACGCGGGTGGACACCATCTACGGCGCTACCTGCCTCATTCTGGCCCCGGAGCATCCGCTCGTCGAACAGCTTCTGGACGCCCCCGGACAGGCCCGCGCCAAAGCCATGGTGGATGCGCGCGCCGGCCGCGACCCCGGCGATATTGCCAAAGAGGGCTTCTTCACCGGGCATTTCGGCCTAAATCCATATAGCGGGGAAAAAGTCCCTGTATGGGTCGGTAATTTCGTCCTGATGGGCTACGGCACAGGCGCTATCATGGCGGTGCCCGCGCATGACGAGCGCGATTTCGAATTCTGTACCAAGTACGGAATCCCCGTGCGCCCGGTAATTCGGCCCGTGGATGGGCTTCTCGATTCCACCCCTGCCGCCGCTTTCACCGAAGATGGCGTCGTGGAAAATTCAGGACAATGGTCCGGGCTCGCCAGCGCCGAAGCGCGCCTCCAGATGAGCGCATACGCGCAGCGGAAAGGCTTCGGCAACCCGGCCATCACTTACCGCATTAAAGACTGGGGCATCTCGCGGCAGCGCTATTGGGGCACTCCCATTCCCATGATCCACTGTCCCGCATGCGGCGTGGTTCCCGTGCCCGAAGAGCAGCTTCCCGTGATTCTTCCCGAGCGCGTCGAAATTACCGGCACCGGCCGCTCCCCGCTCGAAAACGTTCCGAATTTTGTAAACGTCACCTGCCCCCGCTGCGGCGGCGCGGCAAAGCGCGAAACCGATACCATGGACACCTTCATCGATTCCTCCTGGTACTTCTACCGCTACTGCGATCCGCGCAACAGCCGCATGCCCTTCGATCCGCGGAAGATCGCCTATTGGTTCGAGATCGATCAATACATCGGCGGCGTCGAACACGCCATTCTCCACCTCATCTATTCGCGTTTCTTCACCAAGATGATGCGGGATATCGGTCTGATCCGCAATAGCGAGCCGGCCCGCCGCCTGTTCACGCAAGGTATGGTGATCGCCGAAGGCGCCAAAATGTCGAAATCCAAGGGCAACGTGGTCGGGGCCGATATGCTGGCCGAGCGCTTCGGCGCGGATACCGCCCGCATGTTCGTGCTTTTCGCGGCGCCCCCGGAAAAGGAGCTGGACTGGCGTAGCGAAGGCGCGGAAGGAATTTACCGTTTTCTGGGCAGAGTCTTCCGGTTTGCCACGCGCAACATCGGCCGCGCGGATTATCCGCCCGCCGGCGATGCCGACCGCCGCGCCTTGCGCAAGCTGCACCAGACCCTGAAAAAAATTACCGAAGACTTCGAAACTCGCTGGCATTTTAATACCTGCATATCCTCGATCATGGAGCTGGTGAACGTGCTCTACGCCGAGGAGGGCGAGATCTCGGCCGAGCCGATGTGCGCCATTCTGCGCCATTTGGCGCTCATGCTGGCGCCCTTCGCGCCTTACCTGGCGCAGGAGATCTGGGCGGAACTGGGCGCCGAAGGGCCGGTATTCCGCCAGCCGTGGCCGCCCTTCGATCCGGAGCTGGCCAAGGAGGATCTGGCCGAAGTGGTCGTGCAGGTCAACGGCAAGCTGCGCGGACGCATCTACACGGCCTTCGGCGCGCCCGAACCCGGGTTGATCGAAGCGGCCAAAGCGGACGAAAAGGTCCGGCCGTTTTTGCAAGACAAGCAGGTCGTAAAGACGATTGTGGTGCCCGATAAGCTGGTGAATTTCGTGGTCCGGTAAGGGCCGACAGGAAGGTACGGAGTGAGTACGAAGTGATCCGCCCCGCTTAAATCGGGAAGAACGAAAAGCCCAGGTTCACCACGGTCCCGCTGATCTGCTTCACCCAGTCCACCTTGGTTTTGGCCGGCTCGCAAAGCATGGTTCCTTCGTTCCGTCCGTTCACTATGGTCACCGGCAGCGGCGGTGTGATGCTGCGGTCGCTTTCAAACAGGCCGCGCGTCAGGCTGCGCACTTGCGATACCCCGTAGCCGAACAGCATTCCCTGCCAGCCCAGTTGCGGCGCAATGGTCATTCCGGAAAGGAAGGTCTGGCCCGGCAGTAGCGGACGGGAAAGAGTGATCAACGGAACGAAGCGGCTATTGGGCAGAAACGGCAGCAGCGCGCCCATCGGCTTGGCGAAATAGAATAGCCTCGCCGAAACCATAAACGTCGAAAGATCGAGCACTCCCTGCCCCCACGAAGGCAGCCGCGAACCAATCGAAAACTCCAGCGGCCCCGCGATACTCATCGGCCCCACCGGCCCGGAAAAAGCCCAACTGTGCGCCTTTTTCTCCTTCACCCAAATCGTGATGTTGGCCGGACCCGCTTTAGGCGGCGTGCTCACAATAACGTCCCGATCGCTCAGGGGCTCGAAAAACCCCATCTGGTTCAGGTGCGCTAGCGACCGCCGCAGCTTGATCTGGTCGAGCGGGGCGCCCTCATCGAGCGCCAGCGCGTTCCGCAGCACGCTCTCGCTGAATCTCTTGTTGCCCTTGAACGTAATCCGCCCGGTTTCATATGCCGGACCCGGATGGATCGTGGCGCGCAGGTCGGCCCATTTGAGAGCGCTCGTCGCCCCGGCCGGCGCGGCCGCGGGTAGCACTTCAATCCGGGCCTCGAAATCCAGCACGCCGGTCCGTTCGTATTTACGCCGTTCCGCCAGCAATTCGTGGCACGCCGCGTCCATTTGTCCGCGGGTGTTTTCGGGGGCAAGTCCTGGCCGGGCTATGGATCGCTCGCCGTCCGGGCCCGACAGGGTGAACTCGCGCACCGCATAGCGCTGGCCGGCATCGATATCGAAATGCACGTTGGCCTGGCTCGCGGAGGAATCCACCGGCGCGGCTGTAACATCCGCGTCGAAGAAGCCCCGGCGGAAATAGAAGGAGCGCAAATTGCCGATATCGGCCGGTACCGTGTCTTCGTTGAAGCCTCGCGGTATGTGCCAGCCGTTAAAAATTCCCGGAACCCGCGGCAAAATCGTGGTGGGCTTGGTGGCCTGCAAGGCGCCGCGCAGGTCCTTCTCCTTTACGCCCAGGTCCCCTGTAAAGGTCACCGTCTTCACGTCCACCGCGCGGCCTTTATGAATCGTGATCAGCAGGTCGCACTTGCCATCGGAGATGTTGACCAGCTCGGTATCCACTCGCGCCTCGAGATAACCGGAATGCTCTAGCTGCTTGCGTAGTTCGATGGCGATGCGCTGCGTCATTTCCGAGTCGATCTGCTGGCCGGGATCGACGCCGGGTCTCAGACCGGCGGTAGGTGGATCGACCGTGACTTTCCTCAGAATCAGCGTGCGCCGCTGCTCCACGTGAAAGATCACCCGCATCCCATTTGCCTCAGGCGCGCCGCTTCCCTCGGGCGCCGCGTTTCCCCCCACTTCTTCCACGCGGACATCGGAAGGCCGCTCGGCCGCCCACAGAGCTTTCACATCACGCTGAACTTTGCTTTCGTCCAAAGCTTCGCCGGCTTTGGTTTCGAGGGGGAAAGTGGATGGAGCTCCTTCGATAACCACTTCGCTGATCGTCGCCGGACCGGCAGGCGCCAGGCCTCCTCCCGCCCAGGCAATCGCCGCGGCCGCCGCGAACGCAAACACCCACTTCATCGCGCCAGCTTTTGCAGTTCCGCTGCCGCGACCTTCGCTGTTCATTTCACGAAACTTATCGCGCCGCGGCTGTGCCGTCCGGTCTACATTGTGGCGGCATCCCAGCACCGCCGGTTCCCGCCTCGCGGCTCTAAGCATACCGCATTAGCGCCTTGAAACCGTAATCCATGTGCTGCTGGATGTGGCAGTGGAACAGAGTCAAGCCAGGCTGATCGGCCGTGAAATCCACGCTCGCCCGCCCGTACGTCGGCACCACCACGGTGTCCTTCACCACTCCCGAAGTTGCCTTGCCATAGATCTCCGCGATTTCCAGTTGATGCCGGTGTAGGTGCAACGGATGGGCGTCGTCGGTGCGGTTATGAAAAGTAAGCCGGTAACGCGTCCCTTTTTTTAGCACGAACTCCTGGTCGTGCGGATAAGATTTGCCGTTCACCGTGAAGCTGTTGAACTTCCCCGCCCCGCGCGGAATTTTCTCGAAAATCATGTCGAGCTTTTCGTTGGGCGCGGCCTGGCCCGGCTCCAGCGTCCCCGGCTTGCCGAAAATCGTATAGTCCCAGTTGGATTTAGGCGCCGTGGTCCACTGCGGCGTGCGGTGCTGATTGGCGTATTCGATCACGATGCCGAGTCCGCCCTCCCGCACCGGATCTTCCGGCGCCCCCATGATCCAAACTCCCGGCTGATTCATTTCCACAATGGCATCCACTCGCTCGCCGGGGCCGATCATGAGAACATCCACCGCGGCCGGCGTGGGCACCGGGTTCCCGTCCAGCGCCACCACCTGAAATTTGTGGCCGGGCAGGGCGAGGTGGCGGTTTTCAATCGCGCTGGCGTTCAAAAAGTGGAACAAAACCCGATCGCCCAGCTTCACGCGAATCGGTTCGCCAGCTCCCAGCGCTTTATCGTTTACCGAATAGATGTCCGAGGCGACTTCCATGCCCGGCTGCCGCGTATCGGGCGCCGTCGGTTTTTCCGGTTGCGCGCCCGCCGGGTCGAGATCGTCGTTATCCATCGCCTGGTTCGTAAAGTACGGGTCCCAATCGCGCAGCGCCAGGTAATGCTCCTGGTCATAGCGGCCCGGATTGCTGCCGCCCTCCACCACCAGGAACCCGAACATCCCCGTGAAGCTGCCGCGATGCAGATCGTCCATGGCCATCGTGTGAGTATGGTACCAGCGCGTACCTGCGGGCGCCGGTGTGAACCGGTAGCTGCGGCTGCCGTGCGGCGGCACAACCGGTGTGCCTTCTTCTTCCGAACCATCCACTTCGGCTGGAATCAGCAGGCCGTGGAAATGCACTGTTTCCGGCACGTCGGTTTTATTGACCACGTTCACCGTTACAGGCACCCCTTCCTTCATGCGCAGCAGCGGCCCGGGCGACATGCCGTTGTACCCGATGGTGCTGATGATGCGATTGGGAGCCAGTTCCACCGTGACCGGCGCAATCTCCAGCGTGAACTCGGTCTTGGCAACGTCGGCCGAAGCCGTAGGGGCCAGAAAGGAAACGGGCGGCTGCGCCGGCAAACGCGAAGCGGCGGCCGCGGCGGCAAATTTGAGAAAATTGCGGCGATGCATGGAGCGGCGTAAACCCGGTATTCGATTATCGTACCGCTAAGCGCCGCTTCACAGGCCACCGCTCTACCCGCCTCTTCAACCCAGCGCTTTCGCGATTTGTGGAATTTCGCGTGCACGTCGCATCGGCGCTATGCTGCAGACAATTCTAAACAGGGTATTCCGATGCGGCCATAGGAACCTGACGCGGCCCATAACACCGCGTGGCGGCGGGCAAGCATATGTCGCATGCCTCGATTGCGGTACCCACTTAAGTTACGACCTGCAGTCGATGCAGGTGGGCGCCCGCATCCGCCTGCCGTGGGCTGCCGCCGCCGTGGTCAATCCGACTCGCCGCTGAGGCACCCTGCCGCCAGCCGCGCCTATTCCGCCTCTTCCGCCTACCACCGGACACACAATCTCGCAGACACACCCGAGTGGGTGAAACAGTACCGAATGTATCTCACATAGAGTAAAAAACAGACGCGTCCTCTCCAGTTCTTGCCGTAGCGTGTTAACAAGGATGCAGTCTTTATGAACAACCTGTTAACCCACCCCAATGACGCGCTCAATTACCTCCCCCGCCGGCCGCTGGTCGAGTACCCCCGCGGCCATGTCCTTTATTCCGGTACCAGCGACGCGCTTTACCTGGTTGCGGCCGGACGTGTGAAAGTAGCGAGTGTAGCGGTGGACGGTTGCGAGGCCATCGTCCGGATCGTGCCGGCCGAAAAGCTCTTTGGCGAAGCTTGCCTGATCGACCATATGGGCGCCGAGCGGGCCGTAGCGCTCGACAAAGTGCAGTTAATGGCCTGGAAACGGGCCGAAATCGAACTGCAAGTCGAGAAGGAGCCCCGCCTCGGCGTGGCCCTGATGGAAGAACTCATTGTAAACTGCATGGACATGGAGGAGCGGATGCAAGCCATGGCTAGTTGCAAAACCCCGCAACGCGTGATGCTGTCCCTCATCCAGTTGGCTCGGCATTTGGGAGAGTTGCAGCCGGATGGAGCCATGCGTATGGCTTCGTTAACCCATCACACCATCGCGGAGCATGTCGGCACCTCCCGCGAGATCGTCAGCTCCCAGATGAGCCGCCTTCGCCGCCTCGGTCTGGTAGCCTACTCGCGGCGGCACATCGACGTCTATTGCGAAGCCCTGGAAGAGGCGTTGCGCAGCCAGGGACTCATGTTTCGCCATTCGGGCAGCCTCGCCGCCACCAGCGCCAATAACCGGTAATCCAACACCTCCTCCTCTATAGCGCCCCACCGCCGGCCAATTAGCGGTCGCGCTCGCTCTGCATCATGGCTTTGATCTTCGCCTCGTATTCGGGGTACATCGTTTCCGCGCCGCCTAACGTGGCCTCCACCGGAATGTGATACTTCGCGCCCAGTTCTTTATAAAAGGGATTCTTTCCAGGCAGGTAGTTGGGCACCTCCCCCCGCGGCCGGCCGGCAACCTCTTCGACCGGCTCGCACGGGTAAAGCCAGTTTTGGCCTTCGGGCAACACTTTCCGGAAGACCTCGCTGCGCACAAACGGCTCCGTTAGATAAACCGGGTCCTTCGTGATGCTTAAGTGAGTCAGATAGTCGCCGTTGCGTACAAAATGTTCCACCATGGTGGCTTGGTCGCTTTCCGGCAGTCCGTTACGGCGCAACTGCCCTTGCTTAATGTGCGTGGTGTAGACAGTCAGCGTATCGCCTTCCCACTTGCCAGTGGAAAATCCCATCCACGTATGCGGTGCGTACTCGGATGGGTGCGGCCGATTGTCCATCCAGATGGTGCGGTTCTGCTCGTACGTACTGATGTACATCCGGATCGCGATCACCTCCTGCGATTTCGGGTCCCGCTCTTCCCAGATCCGCAGATTGAGCGGTCCCCCCAGAATGTAAGGACCCACGTGTACCTGGCACTGGTGATCCGGCATCGTCAGCCGCGAAGGATCCCAAGCCAAGCCAAACGCGCGCGCCCCCTCGGTGATCGGCACGCCATAATATTCGGCAATCGCGGGGTTGCCCGTGCTCTCCTCGTGCGGCGCCGGAGCCCAATTGCCGCTGAAATCGGCCCCTGCCGAAGGCCGCATCGAGCCGGCAAACTGGCCGGACAGCGGCAACGCCACACCGGCCCCGATTATGGCGAGAACCGGCAAGCGCAAAGCCGAATGACGTGCTGGCATGGGTTGCTCCTGGCTCACGATCCTATCATGTAACCTGCGCGGCCCGCCACGTTCACCCTCCCCACGCGGCCTTCCAGCCGCCCGAAAAAGCCCGGCAGGACCGCCGGGATGGCCCGGCGAATCGATATTAAAGGATCTCAATACCCTTTGATCCGCCTTTCTACATCGGCCCGGAAGCGGTCGATCAAGCCCAGCACGTAAGCGCTCACATCCAGCGCGGCGTCGCGCGCGAGCGGCGTCAGGTCCATGGCGAAGCTCAGCGCGCTTTCCTCGTCGGTGCCGTGCGAGGCGTAATACGTGGCGTGCGCCAGCCGCCGGCCGGCCGTGGCCAGGTCGTATCGCTTGCCGCCGCTCACCTGCGAATCGAACACACCCACCAGGGAGGCCGCGATGTTCGGCCGCTCCGCAACCGGCAGCGCCTGTTTCACCTCGTCGGGCAGCCAGTCCAGGTCGCGCCACACTTCGCAGCCGTACACCTTCGCCGGAGCCATTTCGGCGGGCAATCCGCGCAGCGCCGCAATCGAGCGCAAGGTGACCGCCACGTGCGTATCGTGCTTGTCTGCCGGGTTGTGCAGGTAAACCACTTCCGGCCGCGCGGTGCGCAGAATCCGGCCCAGATCTTCCACCACGGCCGCCTCTCGCGGATTCTTTGTTTGAGCGCTCGTGAAACCGAGCTGCACCTGGCAGGCATACTCCCCCACGTAAGCCGCCTTGCGCTGCTCGATCAGCCGCACGCGCTGCATTTGCTCGTCCGTGTATCCGCCGTAGATGCCGTTGCGTGGGCTCCCCGCCCCGTTGGTCACTACCACGCCCGTGAACCACTTGTCCGGCCTGCCGAAACAGGCCGCTATCCCGTGGTAGGCCATGATTTCGATATCGTCCTGGTGCGCCGCGATCGCCAGGTGCGTGGTGCGCGCCAAAGCATCCGGCATGGGTGCGCCATCGGGGATGAACAAATCGGCCGAGTCATTATGAAATCGCATGGGTCGTTCCTTGCGGGAGGGCCTGGTGTATGGCCGGCAGGCTGGCGGCGGCGATCGCCTGCCCGTGCCGCTTTTCCTGCTCGCCCGGAATATAAAAGCGCACCCGCCCTGCCAATTCCGGGAATTCGGCCGCCAGCACCTGCCGCGCTCCTTCCAGAATGATGTTGCCGCCTTCGCCCGTCGTCACCCGCCCCAGCACCAGCAGGTTGCGGAACTCGTAAAAGTCGGCGAATTGCGCGATCGCGTAGCCCAAGTAGATACCAATGCTTTCGTAGATCGGGCGCGCCCGCCGGTCGCCCGCCGCGAGCAGCCGCTGCACTTGCTCCAGTTTCGCCGCCAGTGGCATATCCGCGGGCAGTTCGATTCCGGCCGGCTCAAGCAGCCGCCCCACCGCCTGCTGCGAGAAATACTGCACGCCCACGCCGGTATCCCCGCTCCATTCGTCCTGCGGCGCTGCTTCCCTATAGTCCACCGGCACGAATGCCAGCTCGTTGAGCCAGCTCGTGATGCCGCCCTGCGGCGTCACCAACCCGGCCGCCAGGCTGCTGCCCATGGCGATGCCGATAACGGCGTTGTCCCCGAGCGCCATCGACCCGGCCAGCGCGGTCACCTCGCCGTCATTCACCACTTCCAACGGAACGCCGCCCCAATGTTTTTGGAGATCGAAGAACAGCCGGCGGATATGCCGGTCAAACAGGGCCGGAGGCACCGAGCGGTAAAGCGAACCGGCCCGCACTTCGTTTGCGACGTAAATGCCGGCGGCGCTGCCTCCGATCGCATCCACGCGTGGCAAGTGCGCGGCGGCACGCGCCAGCGAATCGTGGATGCCGTCGAAGTGGTAGCGCGGGTCGGCCTGCGCACCCGGATTCCAGGGCACTTCCTCGCTGAAGACTACCTCCCCGTAAGCCACGGCCGCGCACTTGCGATCGCTCGCGCCCAGATCGAAGCCGATCCGGTATCCGTCCAGATGGCGCCCCAGGCGCGCCGCCCTCTCCCGCTCTTCCGGCAACTGGTCCGCCGGGCTAGCTTCGATGGCCAGCGGATGTCCCCAGACCTGTTCGCCCAGGAAATGATAGTCGAAAGAGCGTGCCCCCCCGGCCGCATAGACGCTGCGCAGGTAAGCGGCGATTTGCCCATCGCCCGCTACCAGAATCCGATGTCCGCCCTTCTGCCACAGCAGAAATTTCACAAGGCGTTCAGCGTACCGCTCATTGAGAGGGATATGAGCGCCATGATGAGGCAGCACGGCAGTGCGAAAGGTCGAGACGGACCCATCGCTCCGCTCGAGCGCAAAAGCCAGCGAGGCGCCGCCGCCGGAAGCCTTCACGGCGTAGCGGTACGCCCGATTCCAGAGGGAAGCGGGAAGAAAATCCGGATCCAGCGGCGGGCGGATTTTCGGCGAAATAGCAAACATGTTCCAAAACCATCTTCCAGCGT
Organism: Bryobacteraceae bacterium; assembly: GCA_035294665.1. GTDB lineage: Bacteria > Acidobacteriota > Terriglobia > Bryobacterales > Bryobacteraceae > PSRJ01. The sequence goes on from DATGKM010000035.1 coordinate 37,687, forward strand.
TTCAGACCGAACTGTCCAGTATGGAGCGGCTTCGCAGGGTTATGCGCCCGTTCGTAACCGGGCGGAAGAGGCGGCGCCGCTCAAGCCGCCCGTCCGGCGCGCCGCTTACACCCCGCCCCCGCCACTCACTGCTCGCGCCGCCTCGCCACCTACCGCTCGCGTCGCGCGTGCCGCTTGTATATAGTGTTGGCATTCGCAATCGGGGAAAGGAGATGGTATGAAATATTCCCGCAGAGATTTGGGCTTTGTGCTGCCCGCGTTGGCGGCGGCCAGAGCCTCGGCCCAGGGAGCCGCTTCGCCCGCGCCGGACAACTCCGTCGAGAAGCTGCCGGTCATCAAAACCAAAGCCTACAAGTTCGACGAGCTGCCCGTCACCGCCACCGGGAAAAACAAGAGCCGGCGGATGTTCACCGCCAAGACCCACACCGGCTTCAAAATCGAATCGCATCAGAGCGATATTGCGCCCGGCGAGGTGAACCATCCGCCGCACCGCCACCTGCGCGAGGAAATGATGCTGATGCGCGAGGGAGTCATGGAACTGACCATCTCCGGCGTCCCCTACCGCCTGGGGCCGGGCGATGTGGGCGTGATCGGCTCCAACGAACTACACAACGCTAAAAACGTGGGTGAGACCCGCGCGCAATACTTCATCGTGAACATCGGCCGCGACGACGTCTAAGCCCGCAACCCCGCTAAAATGGTTTCAGGCAATGATCCAATTCAGCGGGGCGGCGAAACGCTACGGCCCGAAAATCCTGTTTGAAAATGTCGATTGGCTGGTGACGCCCAACGAGCGCACGGGCCTGGTCGGGGCGAACGGCACCGGAAAATCTTCCCTGCTTAAGGTGCTGGCAGGCATCGAGGGCCTCGATTCCGGCTCCGTCAGCGTGCAGCGCGGCATCACCATTGGCTATCTGCCGCAGGAAGGGCTTTCGCTTTCCGGGCGCACCGTTTTCGCCGAGTGCATGACCGTATTTGCCGGCCTGCGCGCTCTCGAACAGGAACAGGAAGACCTCGCCCACCGCATGGCCGAGCTCGACCCGGCCTCCCCGGAATACGCCGATGTCGCCGAGCGGTTCCACGTGGCGGAAAGCCAGTTCCGCGCTCACGATGGCTACACCATAGAAGCGCAGGTGGGAACGGTGCTCTCCGGCCTCGGCTTTTCCCAACGCGATTGGCAGCGCTACACCCAGGAGTTTTCCGGCGGCTGGCAAATGCGCATCGCTCTGGCCAAGCTGCTGCTCGAAAGGCCGAAGCTTTTGCTCCTGGACGAGCCCACCAACCACCTCGATCTGGAAGCGCGTAACTGGCTCGAAGAATACCTGTCCAATTATCCGCACGCCTTCGTGCTGGTCTCTCACGACCGCTATTTCCTCGACGTTACGGTGCGCCGCATCGCCGAGCTATGGAACAAGGGCATCCACTTTTATACGGGCGGCTACTCGCGCTACGAGGAGCAGAAAAACGAACGCCGCGCCCAGTTGCAGGCCGCTTATAACAACCAGCGCGAGCGCATCGAGCAGCTCGAGGCCTTCATCAACCGCTTCCGCTACCAGGCGACCAAGGCCAAACAGGTGCAAAGCCGCATCAAGGAACTGGAGCGCATCGAGCGGATCGAGATTCCGCCCGAAGAAAAAACCATTCATTTCCGCTTCCCCCAGCCCAAGCCGAGTGGCCGGGTAGTGGCGGAATTCAAAAACGTTGCCAAGAGCTATGGCGATCACCAGGTTTTCGCGGGCGCGAATTTCTATATCGAGCGCGGCGACCGGGTGGCGCTGGTGGGAGTCAATGGCGCCGGCAAATCGACGCTGATCAAAATCCTGGCCGGGGCCGAGCCGCTCACCAGCGGCGAATATGTGCTCGGCCACAACGCGCAGCCGGACTATTTCGCGCAGGACCAATACAAGGAACTCGACGCCAACGCGCGCATGATCGACGACCTCTCCACCGTGGCCCCGCGCTCCACCAACACCGAATTGCGCTCCGTCCTGGGCTGTTTCCTGTTTTCCGAAGACGATGTCTTTAAGACCATCGGCGTCCTTTCCGGCGGCGAGCGCAACCGCTACGCGCTGGCGCGCATGTTGATGATGCCTTCGAATTTTCTGCTGCTCGACGAGCCGACAAACCACCTGGATATGCGCGCCAAAGACGTGCTGCTGAAGGCGCTCGAGGAGTACACGGGCACGGTGGTGTTCGTCTCCCATGACCGGTACTTCATCGACCGGCTGGCCACCCGTGTATTCGAAATCGAAGATGGCAAGGTGACGGTCTACCCGGGCAACTATGAAGACTATCTGTGGCGCAAAGCGGGTGGCAGCCAGGCGCCCGCGGCCGGCTCACTCAATGGCCGGCCGGCTGCACAATCCGCGCCGGCTGCGTCCAAAGCTCCGGAAAAGCGCGTGAATCCCCTGAAACTGCGCAAAATGGAGGAGCAGCGCAAGGCGCTCGAGCAGGAAGTGGCGCGCCTCGAATCAGAAATCGCCGGCTACGAAACGCAGCTTTCGAATTTCATCAGCGCCGAAGAGTCCCAGCGCACCGCGGAGTTGCTGGAAGCGCGCCGCGCGGATTTGAGCGCCCGCATGGCCGAATGGGAAAAGGTGGCCGAGTCGATCGAAGCCATGACCTGAGGTCATTTCCAGTCATGACTGGAAGTCACTTCGCGGGCAAGGCGGGCAAGTCTTCCAAAGCCGGCGCGCGATCCGCGTCCCACGCCGGCCCATCGGCGAACTCCACCGACTCCACCATGATCTTCACCCAGGCCACCGGCTGGCGCATTTCACGCAGCTTCTGCTTCGAGCGCGGCGAGGCCCAGCGACCGCAGGTCGCGGGGACGTCAACCGGCGAGAACGTCCGGAATTGGCGCGATCTGGCCGCCCAGCCGGCGAACCTCTTCGATTGCGGCACCGGCCTTCTCTTCGTTGAGAGCGCGCACGGCGTCCGGGAGCAGCACCACCTGTTTACCGCGCTTTAGCAGGCCGCGGGCGGCGGCCAGCACGCAGATCTCGGTAACTACGCCGTAGACGACGAACCGATCGGCGCGCAGAGCTTCCAGGATGCGGTCGAGGGTTCGGGTCTGGAAGGCATCGGTGGTTTGTTTTTCCAGAAGGATCTGGCGGGCGCCTTCTATGGAGAGGGGATCGTCGCTGTTGGGCACGACTACGCGAGGTTCGAGCAGCGTGCCGGCGGGTTTGTGCTGGCCAATCGTGCCGGCGACGCAGTGTGGGGGCCAAGCGGTGAACTCGGGGTCGTTTTCGGCGTGGGCATCGGTCGTGGAGATTACCGGAATTCCGTGGGCCGCGGCATGGCGATTCAGCCGCTCGATGGCGGGCACGATGTTTTCGGCGCCCGGCACGTAAAGTGCTCCCGCGGGGTAGAGAAAATCGAGCTGCGTATCGATATCTACGAAGACGGTTGGCATGCGGCTAAATTCCTCCGCGTTTGCTCGATCAGCTCGCGCAATTCACGGCTGTAGATCACGGGCCAAGGTTCGGCCGGCTCGAGATCGCGGAGCGCCGGGGGAAGCCTGGCAAGCGATTCGGCGGCGCGCGCGCGGGCTTGTTCGAGCGAGGGCAGCGGCTCGACCAGTTCGCCGCCCAAAATTACGGGACGCAGCAGCGCCTCCCCTTTGCCGCATTCGCCGGAGCGGGCGATGACGTCGCGCGCTGTGTCGCGGAATACCTGCTTGGCTCCGGGAAGGGTTTCCTTATCTTCACTCAGCTTCGAGGTGAAGCGCTGGATGCCGCTGACGTTCAGCTCGACCAGCTTATAGATGGCGCTCAAAGCGGGCGCATCGGCCGAAGTGGCGAGCTGGGTGCCCACGCCGAACCAATCGATGGGCGCGCCGTCGCGGACCAGGGCGCGGATGCGGTGTTCATCCAGATCGCCGCTGGCCATGATTTTGGCGTGGCGGAGGCCGGCTTCATCGAGCACACCGCGCACCTGGCGGGAGAGCGAAAGCAGATCGCCGCTATCGAGGCGCACGCCTTCGAGCGGTTCGCCGAGTTGCGCGGCCAGACGGGCGCCGGCAAGGGTGTCATAGGTGTCAATCAACTGGATGGTGTGCTCGCCCAGCAAGCGCTGCAAAAGGCGAAATGCCTTGGCCTCTCCGGCGAACGACATCACCCAGGAATGCGCGGCGGTGCCGACCACGGGAATGCCCCAGCGGAACCCCGCCAGCGTATTGCTGGTGGAAGCGCAGCCGCCGATATAGGCGGCGCGCGCGCCGATGACACCGGCTTCGGCTGTGTGCGCGCGGCGCGTGCCGAACTCCACGACGGCGCGGCCTTCGGCCGCCTCCACGCAGCGGGCGGCTTTGGTAGCGATGAGCGTGGGGAAGCTGATAGCCGCCAAAACGTAGGTTTCCGGGATTTGGGCTTCGATGATGGGCGCGCGAATAATGAGCACCGGCTCGCCGGCAAACAGCGGGGTGCCTTCCGGGACGGCGAACAGATCGCCGTTGAAACGGAAATTGCGTAGATAGTTGAAAAACTCCGCCGAGGTGTTCCGGAACTGCGGCAGCCCGCGGAGGTAGTCCACTTCTTCCGCGGTGAACCTCAAGTTGAGCAGATAATCGACCACCTCCGGCAGGCCGGCGGCCAGAAGGAAATTGCGGTTCGGCGGCAACCGGCGAACCGCAAATTCGAAGGTAGCTTTTTGACCGGCTTTGCCGGCTTCAAAGTAGCCGGCAGCCATGGTCAATTCATAGAGATCGGTTAGCAGCCCATTCATAGAGTGGCAGGCTTAAGCGCCTGCCCCACTATTTCTTCTTTGCGGGGGCGGGAGGCGCTGCTTCTTTTACGCCGGCGGCGGCCTTTTGAAGATCGTCGACCGCTTTCGAGTCTATTCCATAGATGCCGGGTTCGTCATCACGCTTCGCAAAATATTGATTTCCCTGCTTGGAGATTGTAACCCGTTCCACGCGCTTGCCCATGTTCGAGGTGACGGCCGCCGCGAATACCTCTTCGCCGCCGCCCTTCTGGTCGAAGGAGGTGGCGGTGAGGTCGCGCAGCTTGTCGATCAGGTCCTGCACGCTGGTGTTGTCCATGGTTTTCGCCCCGGACATCCACTTGTCGCCGGTTTTCACATAGGTGGCGTTCTTCAACTCGATTTTCGAGGGATCGCTGAAGCCGAACTCGTAGAGTTTTTTGTTGCGGAAATCGTCGAGATTCTTGTCGAGGCCCTTGCCGAAATCGGCGGAAACCTTGTAGATTCCGGCGACGGCCGAACTCTTGGCGTAGTAGTTGTCTTTGTCCTTACGGACTTCGATGGTCTGGTTGCCGCTCGAATCGGTGACCGTGGCAGTGGCGACTTTCGTTCCGGAAGCGAACTCCTTGGCGGCCTTATCCGGGTCTTCGGAGAGGTCCATGCGGACGTCTTTGAGGTTGCTCACCAGGGAATCGACCGTGCCGCCATCGGCACGGAGCGGACGCGGCTTGAGGATTTGCCACTCGTTCTGGCCGTTTTTGCCGAACTCGACTTCGGGCTTGCCGGCCGGCTCGAGAGCGACGCGCGTGAGCTTGTCGGAGTCGAAGGTCAGCAGACGCTTATCACGCAGGTCGTTGGGCGATTTATCGATGTTGCTTTTGACGTAGCTGGCGATGGTGAACACCCGCGGATCGTTGGCAAGCTTGGCGTAGCTGGCATCGCCTTTGAGGGTCTCGTCGCCGATGAGGAGGTGGTCGGTTTTGCCGCCCTTTTCGGTGACCGTGACATCGACGGTGGGAGTTTTCAAGCCGTAGGGAGCGAGGTCGGCGGCTTTGTCATCGACCACTGCATCGGCGTTGAGCGACGAGAGCGCGGAGACCAGCGTGGTGGCGGTGTCGTTATCGGCGGGAAGCGCTTGGGGCTGGGTCATCCGCCATTTGCCGTTTTCGCGTTTGAGGTCGATGGTTTGCTGCGGGTTTTTGAGCACCACTTCCTGAACGCTATCGGCGGGGATGGAGAGGATCTTGGTGGCGGTATCGGTTTTGGCGGAGGCCTGTTTCTTGTTGGACCACCAGACCCCGGCGCCCAGCACGGCAAGCAGCGCGACAGCGATGAGGAGGCCGTTGAGTTTCACGAGGCTATCTCCTCTGCCACCAGGTCCCCAGTCCCATGCCCACTACCGCCAGCGGGAAAATGACGATGCTCAGCCAGAACATCATGGCGCCGCGCTGGCCGGTGAGGTTCATGGTCTGGTTCTCAATTTCTTTCGGGCGGATGGAGATGAGGTCTTCGTCCGCCGAGAGCCAGTTGATGGTGTTGTTGAACAGGTCGCGATTGCCGAGGGCGTTGGAGTTCATGAGATTGTTCTGCGCCCAGCGGGCAGTGCCGTAGACCACGAAGCGTCCCTTAGTGGTTCCCGTGGTGGTGCCGGCGGCGGCCAGGGTGAAGGGACCTTTTTTGCCCTTCTTGGGATCGATCGCGCCATTAGCGCCGATATCCGTGACGGCGAGGCTGTCGTCGGAGGTGCCGAACATTTTGTCCACCGTGGCCGCGCTGGTCGACTTGATATCGAGCGAGCGGGAAAGCGGGAAAGCCGTAGGGACGCGCTGCATGACGCTCACAATTTTCTGCTGGTCGTACTGGAAGATCACAGGCACTTCGGGACCCGTGCCGAACAGGCCCTGGCCGACGCCGCTCAAATCGACCACGAGATCTTTATCCGGAGTAACTCCCCAATCGGAAAGCAGCTTGATCAACTCGGGGCTGTCCTGGGTCTGGCCTTCGCGGCTGATTTTGAGAGGGTCGTCCAGCATGAACAGCGCGTGACCGCCGCCTTCGACGTACTTTTTGATCGCGTCGACCACAGCCGGAGTGTAAGCCAGCTGCGGGCCTCCCACCACCAGCACGGTGCAGTCTTTGGGAATTTCGAAATTGGAAGGAGCCTGGGGCTGCTTCTCATTCAGGTTGATGGTTTTGCCGGCCTCGGGCGCATTGCCTTTAGGAGTCAAAACCTGAACTTTATAGTTATCCTTTGTGAGCAGGTCTTTGAGGCGAGAGTAACCGGTGGGGCCGCTGTCGTCGGTGCTATATTCGCCGCCGGCGGAGAGGAAATAGACTGTTTTGGTTTGCGTCTTCTCCGCGCGGATTAAGGCTCCGGTGACTTCCTCTTCGGTCAGAGCCTTGGCCGGCTCCTTGCGGAAACCGGTATCGACGATGATATTGGAATCGCGCGAGAAGCCCGCGGCACGCGCCTGCTGCGGCTTCTTCACCGGATCGATGTAATCGACGTGGACCTTAGTCGAAAGATTGGCATAGCGCTCAAGTAAGTTGCGGGCGGTGGGAAAGTTGGTCTGGCTATCGAAGTACGTGATCTTGACCGGAGCTTTCAACCCTTTCACAACCTTGATGGTCTGATCGGAGAGGGTGAACTGCTTGTTCTTAGTGGCGTCGTAGGATTTGTCGTAGCGGTTTGCCAGGAAATTGGCGGCGGCCAGGACCGCGACGATCACTACGATGTAGAGCGAAACGTAGGCCGTGTACTTTGTCTGGCGGGCTTTCATCCAGTTGGCCATATTAAGACCTCCACCGCAGCGATTCCATCGACCGCGAAGTCAGGAATAACGCAAAAAAAATCATGGATACGTAGAAGACGATATCTTTAAGCTCGATCAAACCTTTCGAGAAGTTATCGAAGTGAGTGACGATCGAGAGATAATTGACCACCGCCGCCCAACCGGTAGTGTCGAACGAGGTGGCCCAGTTCAGGAGCCACAGCAGGAGACAGACGAAGAAGGTGACGCCGCCGGCGATGATCTGATTCTTGGTCAGAGTGGAGATAAATCCGCCAATAGCCAAAAGACAGCCGCCTTGCAGCAGCAGCCCGAGATAGGCAACCAGCACCGGCTTGATATCGGGCTTGCCCCAGGCAAACAGCAGAGCGATATTGAGCATCGACATCACGAGGATGCACAAATACAGCATCATCGAGCCGAGCCACTTGCCGATAATGATCTGATTGTCAGTGACGGGAGAAGTGAGCAGCAACTCCATGGTCCCGCTCTTCTTTTCTTCGGCGAACAGGCGCATGGTGATCATGGGGACCAGGAAGAGAGTGATGGTGCTGCCGAAGCTGAGCAGCGGACCGATGATCTGCTCGTTGATGTTCATCGGCTGGCCGCCGCCCTGGAATTGCTGCTGGAAGGCGAAGCGCACGAAATCGCGCGTGGCGGTGAAAGTGCCGAATCCAAAAATCAGGCCGAAGAACGCCATCAGCAGATAGGCGATCGGCGAGGCGAAATAACTTTTGAGTTCTTTGCGGCAGATGAGAAGGATCTGAGACATTAGTGAGCTCCTACGGTGACGGGTTCGGGTTCTTCTCTTTGCTCGGAGGCAGTGAGTTGCAGGAAGATATCTTCGAGACTGAGGCCAACCGAACGCATTTCGTTCAGGTTCCAGCCGGCATTGACCACGGCCCGGGCTAAATCGGAGCGGACGTGGCGGCCCTGAAGGCTTTCGACCTCGAACATCAGCCTACCGCCGCGGGAATCCTTCATGACGACGCGGCTGACGCCCGGCACCTGCTCGAGGCGATGTTGCACTTCGGTGGGATTGGGCCGGCCGTCGGCGGCTTCGAGTTCCACGGCCACGACTTCGGAGCCGCGCAGGCGGTTGGTGAGATTCGATACGGAATCCTGCGCCACTACCCTGCCCTTGCTGATAATGATGACCCGCTCGCAGGAGTGCTCCACCTCGGAGAGGATGTGAGTACTGAGGATGATGGTGTGGTCCCCGGCGAGCGATTCAATCAGCTCGCGCGTGTGGATGATCTGCTGCGGGTCGAGACCGGAAGTGGGCTCATCGAGAATCAGCACGTCGGGGTTATGGATGATCGCCTGCGCCAAGCCGACGCGCTGCCGGTAGCCTTTCGACAGCTTCGAGATGAGCTTGGAGCGGTAATCGCCCAAAACGCAGCGCTCGATGACTTCGTCGACGCGCGATTTCAAATGGCTGGAATCGACGCCCTTGAGCCTGCCGACAAAATTCAGGTATTCGAGCACCTCCATTTCGGGATAGAGCGGCGGCGTTTCGGGAAGATAGCCGATGCGCTTTTTCACTTCCATGGGATGTTCGAGGACGTCGAAACCGGCCACGGTGGCGGTTCCGGAGGTGGGTGGTAGAAAACACGTGAGGATGCGCATGGTCGTGGTCTTGCCGGCGCCGTTCGGCCCCAGGAAGCCCACGATTTGCCCCTTTTCGACTTCGAAGGAAATATTATCTACAGCGACAGTACGAGCATATCGCTTGGTAAGGCCTTCCACTTTTATCATGTTGGTAATCCAGAAAAGACAGTAGGCGCGGTGGTGATTCCCATTTGGGCATCTCTACACACGCTCCCCGCGGAGCGCCGAAATGGAATCTCAAGTGAGCTTTTATCATAAAAACCGGGATGAAGTGTTGTCAAACCGCCCGGCCCAAGCTTGCACTGGTTCCAAACGACAGGCAGAGTGAAGCCTGTCGTGCTGCTGGAAACAACCTAGGGGAAACCACGAGGCGACGGTTGGCCCAATCAGAAACAGCCCTCCGGCACCCTATTATCTTATGACGGCTCACAAGCGGGAGGGTTACGCCCAACTGATACAGTTAAGAAAGGTTGCTCGCCATCCTGCTCGAATCCCGGGGAATGTTCGCGCCTGCGCTGGCCACGGTTGTGGGCACCGGCGCGGCTGGGGTAGGAGTGTGGCTGAGCGGCATGGAGAGCCGGAAGGACCGCAAGGGCATGCCGCGTGTAGTGATGCCCTTTAGCGCGGGCGTTTTGCTGGGAGTAGCGCTGTTCGGGTTGCTGCCGGAACTGGCGCTCCAAGCCGGTTGGGGCGCAAGCCTCGGGCTGTTCGCCGTGGGATACGGGGCGCTGATGGCGGTAGACCGGTGGATTTACCCGGTTTGCCCTTCCTGCTCGGATCATCATCACGATGAACCGGGGCCGCTGGAATTGCATGGCTTCGCAGGGCCGCTGGTGCTGGCCGCCGCCCTGCACAGCTTCCTGGATGGCTGGAGCATAGGTTTGGTGCAATCCGGACCCCAAGGCGCCGCCACTTTGGGATTGCGCCTGGCGGTTCCACTGGCGGTGACGCTGCACAAGATACCTGAAGGAATCGCACTCGGCGGCATTCTGCGCGCTGCATCCGGATCGCGCGGGCACGCGGTGGCGGGCTGCCTGGTGGCGGAAGGCTGCACGATTTTGGGCGGCGCGCTCGGCCTGGTCATGACACCGGCGCTGGGCGCCGGCTGGATTGTGTATCCGCTGGGTCTGACGGCGGGCTGGATTTTCTATCTGGGGTTCCACGCGGTACACGAGGAATGGAAGCATGGCGGAGCGGCGCCCGCATTTTTCCCGGCGCTCACCGGGCTGGCCGGAGCGGCGGTGATCCAGCGGGGCGCGGAAACGCTGTTCCGGTAGCGCTTCACGGCTGCGCCCTTTGATCGCTCGGCCGCGGAGGCGCAGGGGGGCTGTCAGGAGACAGGAGTCAGGAGTCAGGAGCGGCGGTGCTTCGACAGGATCGGCGGCTGAAAGCACCTGCTCCGCCTCTTGCAGAATTGGGTTCGTTTGGTCAGATTCCGGGGGGACAGGCGGCCTGGGGCTGCCAGGAGACAGAAGACAGGAGTCAGGAGTCAGGAGCGGCGGAGCTTCGACCGGATCGGCGGCTGAAAGCACCTGCTCCGCTCCTTGCGAAATTGGGTTCGTTTCGTTAATTTTCGTTTCGTGAGTTTCGGCGGCGACCGGGGCTGGGGGAGCGGTTTCGGAAATTGGGTTCGTTTGGTCAGATTCCAGCGGGGTGAGGAGAGGGCCGGCTTTACGGAGGCGGAGGAGGGTTTCGAGGGAACGATTGAGGACGCGGGCGGTGGCGGCCTGGAAGCGGTAGAGGCGGTCGAAGGTGTCTTTGTTGTCGGCGATGGCGTTCACGTAAAGGTCCTGGTCTTCGGGACGGCCTTTTTTCAGGTTGGCTTCTTTGTCGCCGCGAAAGGACATGGTCCAGGTATCGGCCTCGGCGCGGGAGATGCGGCGGAGCTGCCAACCGGCGCGGATGGCTTGATCGACGAGATCGATCTCGTGGCCGGCCGGTTGGAGGGAATCGTAGTACTGCGACTTGAGGAGTTCGAGTTCGGCGGGATCTTCACCAGGGATGATTTCGGCCTGGGCGTAGATACCCGATTTGATGGCGTTTTTGGCGGAACGGGCGCGTCCTTCGGGGGTGCGCGGACCGGTGCTTTTGAGGGCGTTTCTCCGATTGGCTTCGATTTGAGCGAGCGACGGCATGCGAATGTATCCTTTCCCGTGGGAGCGCCGGGCAGAAGCCCGGCCCCACTTACGGCTTAGCATGACGGCTTGCGCTAATTTTCGGAAAAAGGGAGTAAGTGGTTGGAAATGCAGCGAGAAATTTTTTGAAGATCGATGTTACTGGGAAATCGCCTGTAAGACGTTGGCGTAGGCATCCGGAGAGACGCTGACTTCGCCCCACAAGGGGTGATCCATGGCGACGATGAGCAAGACTACCAGGCTGATCATACCGGCGAGGGCAAGCGTAAGAAGGAGTTGCAGGCCGAATTCCTCGGTCCAGAGGACGTAGGTCATCATGATGAGGACGCCGGCTCCCACCAGGACCAGGAAATAGAGGACACCGGGGAGGGCATCGTCGATGGCATGGCGGCGGGCCCTTCGTTTGTTGAGGAAATTATTGAGCTCGACCAGAGCCTGAGCCTGGACGATTTTTTCGCGGTCGTTGGCGGCTTGGGCGCCGACCAGATCGATCGCCAACCGGCGCGCCATGGCGTCGCCTCCTGCAATGGCGGTTCCCATTCTCTGGGCCGGCCACTCATTTTCGATCACGAAATGGAGGTAATCGCGGATTTGCTGCCGCGCGGCGTTGGCGGTGCGCTCATCGAGGCCGCCGACATCGACGTAGAGATCGTTCAGGGCGAAGGCTTCCTCGTTCACCACGCTTTCGACCTCTTTGAACTTCTCCCAGGTGGCGACGGCGATGAGGCCGAGTACGAGGGCGTAGACTACGCCGGCGCTGGCGACGAAGTTGAACACCAGATCGTTACCCTTGTGGGGCCGGCGGAGGATCAGGCGACGGGAGACGAGCAGACCGGCGATGGAACCGGAACCGATAGCCAGAAAGATGACGATGGCAAGCTGCCAGGTGGGGATCCAGTAAAGCCACAAAACAAGATTTCTGGGCATGTTCCTCAAATGGGCGGAAAAAATCTAATTTTAGGTTGCGTGAGAAGGCAAGAATTCTCAAATTACGGTTGGGGAAGCGACGAGCAATGGCGCGGCGGGCGCGGTCGGGCGCCCGCTTAGAAGACTTTGCGGAAGGTAAGATTGATGCGGCGGGGGCCGGTGAGGGGATGATCGCCTTCGGGCAGCGGGGCGACGCCGTGATAGACGAAGCGGGCGGGTCCGCCCCAGACGACGACATCGCCGCTTTCGAGGCGGAGGCGGCGGGGGCGATCGGCGCGGCGGAGGCCACCCCAGAGAAAGATAGCGGGCAGGCCGAGCGAGACCGAGACGATGGGCGCCACCGGATCGTTTTCGTCTTTATCTTTATGCAGGGAAAGTTTGGCGCCGGGCTCGTAGCAGTTGATGAGGCAGGCATCGGGATCGTAGTTGGGGAAGCCATCTTCACTGGCCGCGGCGAGCGCGAGTTGCCGAAAAACGGGCGGCATTGGGGGCCAAGGCTGGGCGGTATCCGGATCGAGCGGGTCGTAACGATAGCCGGACCTGTCGGAGACCCAACCGACGCGGCCGCAATTCGTCATGGCGACGGACATGCGATATCCGCCGGGAGTAACGAGGTGGCGAAAGGGAGAGCGCGCCGCGATGGCGTCAACGGCTTGGAGGAGCGCGGCGGCTTGGGAAGAGGCAAAGCCGCGGAGGAGAACGGCGCCATCCTCTAAGATTTCGCGGGCTTGGGTGGTGGGGGCGCTCCAGAGATCGAGCTGGCTTTCCGGCATTCCTACTTCGATTGTAGTGTGGGGCCAACTCGGCCGGCGCCGGGACGAATGCCGGCGCGGCAGGCGGGACCGCCTAGGCCACGCTTTTACCTGCCGGTTTTACTTGCCATCCACGGAAAACGCGAGCAGGACGTTGCCGGGAATGCCGCCGGCAAAGCCGTAACCGCAAGTGGTGATGACCATGCCGCGGGAAATGGCGGGGCCGCCGCCATCGAAGGAGCCGCCTTTGCCGGGGACGCCATTGACGGTTTCGAAATCGCGGCGGGCATCGAAATCCCAGACGACCTCACCGGGCTTGCCGCCGGGGCCGGTGGCATAGGCGCGCAGATGACCGCCAAAGGAAGCCGAAAAGACGATGCCCGGCATGCCGGAAACGGCCGCCGCTTGCGCCGGGTTACCAGCGTCTTTGGGCGCCGGGGCGCTCCAGATCTTTTCGCCCGAATCGAGCTGGACGGCATAGAGTCCGGGAGTGCCGTTGGGGCGGTTGTAATCGGCGACGGCGGTGAACGCGGTGTTGCCATCGTAGGCCGCGCCCCAGGCGATGCCGCCCATCATGCCGCTGCCCACGCCGAGGCGGGTCTTCCACAGAACCTTGCCGCGCTGGTCCGGATCGAGGCCGTAGATCACGCCGGATTTCTGCGTGGCCACAAGCACCTGCTTGCCGCCGGGGAGGGTTCGCAGCACGGGCGAACTGCCGAAATCGTAATCGTCGCCGGGTTTTTCGGGGCAGTTGGCGGCCTTGGGGCAACCCGGCACCCAGTTATCGCCCGGCGTGACCTGTTGCGACCACAAAAGGCTGCCGGTCGAGAGATCGAAGGCGAGGACGGCATCGCTGGTGGGAAGATCGACGCCGGTATAGGAGTTGCCGGTGCCCGCGTAGATGCGCTTGCGCTTCTCATCGATGGTGGGCGCGGACCAGATGCCGGCGCCGGCGGGGCCGTAGAGGGACGTGCCTTCGGAATTCGTCTTGTAAGGCCGCGCGGGATCGGGCACGGTATAGGTTTTCCAGACGATGTTGCCGGTGCGGGCATCCAGCGCGGCGAGGCTGCCGCGGAACTTGCAGCATTCGTAGTGGGGAGTGGACGATTCGAGCGTTTCCTCGCCGGAAGCCACGGGAACGTACAGGCGTCCATCGTAATAGGTGGGCGAGCCGGTGATGCGCGCGGCCGGATGGTTGTCGAGACTGGTTTTCCAGATGGCTTGGCCGGTTTCGGCATCGACGGCATGCGCGTAACCGCGGCCATCGCCGAAGTAGGCGACCCAGCGGTTGGCGAGGCGCACGATGGAAGGGGCGGCTTTGACAAATCCGCCGGCCTGGTAGGTCCAGTAGAGGCAGCCGGTAGAGGCATCGAGCGAGTAAACGGTTCCGCTGGTGGAACCGACGAAGACGCGGCCTCCGACGATGACCGGCTGGGATTGCGTGCGCGTTTCTCCGGGAAAAGCGAAGGCCCACTTCAGCTTTAATTTGGGAACATCGGAGGCGGAGAGGCCGGGGTGCGGTTGAAAGCGGGAGTTGGCGCGGTCGACACCCCAGCCGTTCCAATCGCCGGAAGAGGGCGTGAAGGGTTTGGCGGAAGCGCAGCGGCCGGCGGAATTATCGGCGGCGAGGGCTGGGCTTTCGAGCAAAGCACCGCAGAGCAAACCACCCCAGAGCAAAGCGCCGCAGAGTACCCCGCCCGAGAGCACCCCGCCGCGAAGCAAGCCCCGCAGGACCGGTAAGTTCACGAGAACGCGCATCGGCGGCAGTGTAACATATCGGGCGAAGCGAAGGGTGTTACAATGGAGACGTTGACCCACGAGGTCCTCAGTAAAGGGGGCGCAACGGATTCGACGGGATTGAATCGTAGTGGGGAGGCGTGCCGGGTTCCGAGCTCCCGTAAAACGATCGGAAAACCATAACTGCCAACACGCAGTTTGCATACGCTGCCTAATTAATTAGGTAGCCGCTCCAGCCGCTGAGCCCGCGCGGCGGTGAGTGAGCGTCATTTTGCGGGATGGGTCAGAGGCTTCGGTCCGGAGCCGAATGGCTGAAAAACAATCGGGCTAGGCCACCGCCGTTCTCGCCAGTTCTGAAGCGGGGGCCGAAAATTGGGAGCTGGCTACGCACGTAGGCTCTTCAAGACGGGCTTTCTCGGACGGGGGTTCAACTCCCCCCGCCTCCACCAAAACGGAATCAACAACTTCATAGTGGCCGGCGTGCTCTGTCGACGGCTGGCCCGCTCCATTGCCGCCCCCGTGTGGCCGTTCCCCTTCGGTGACCGGGACGTGCGGCAAGCAAGCGTGCTAAGACTGATCGTCTGCGCCGAACAGCAACCAATTCTGGATGACAGATGAAGGCACGCGAAGTTGTGTTTGACACCAATGTACTCGTAGCGGCTTTTCGCTCCAAACGAGGTGCTTCCCACGAACTTGTCCGGCTGATTGGTACGGCCGAGTTGCGTCTCAACGTTTCGGTTGCTCTGGCGCTCGAATACGAAGAAGTCCTAAAGCGCGACGGCATCCTGCAAGGAGTCCCGGAGAGGGCCATAGACGACTTCTTCGACTACCTCTTCCAGACGTCATATCTGGCGCCATTTGTATTGCGAAGGCGCCCAACTCTGCCGGACCCCGATGATGAGCGTATCCTGGAAGTGGCGGTACAATGCGGCGCGACGATCATTACGCACAACATCAAGGACTTCGCCGGGGCGGAGAAGCTTGGCGTCCCGGTTCGGACTCCCGCCGACTTCCTCAAGACGATTAAGGATGGTATATGAGTGTCAGTATCCGCGTGCCAGATGAGCTCTATCGCAAAGCGGTGGAGATTGCCAATGCGCAGAACACTTCCGCCGATGAGATCTTTGCCTCGGCCTTCGCGGAGCAGTTATCTGCGTGGGAACGGTTACAACAGCGGGCCGCTCGCGGTTCCCGCGACAAATTTCTGGCTGCCTTGGAACAGGCGGGAAACGCCCAGCCGGATGAGACTGACCGTCCCTAATTCCACCTTTTGCACGAGATGATTTCGGCCAACCCTGCACTTGGAGAATAGTCAAGCGGCGGTATTATGCCGCGCGCGGCCCACGCTACGCGGCCCGCAGCGCGCGGGCGATCAGCGCCAGCCCGCCGACCAGCATCACTAACATCACGATGGTGTTGAACAGGCTGGTGGGCGCGAAGAAGATATGCAGGTTGGCGATGACACCGGCCAGGATGAAAAGCCCTCCCGCCAGCGTGAGCAACCAGCCGAGCGCGCTGCGCCCATTCCAGAACAGCATGGCAACGCCGATCAGCATGGGCACGAGTGTGATGCCGAAGGTGCTCGTGCCGTAGAAGGTCCAGTAGGAGCTGGTGACCGTTACCTGGCTGGTGAGCAGGTAACCGCCGATCGATGCCAGGATCAGACCAATGATGAAGGACCCGAGGCCGCCGGGCGTGCCGCCCACATCGCGCAGGCTACGATCTTTCATCCTAAAAACGGCAGTTAGCCGGTAGCTTCGGCCAATCGACCGGTACTGCGGAGCGGCTTGCCGCGGAGAAAATATTGAAAGGCGGCGCTGAGAATCAGTCGCCATCTCTCCCTTGGTGGCAACTGCTCCGCAGTGGCCTTGATGCGTTGGAGAAACCCGTTCACCTTGCTCAGAGCGGCAGCGATCGCCGACGCTTTGGCATGCG
>DATGKM010000036.1:0-13138 GCA_035294665.1 Bryobacteraceae bacterium
CCAGGGGACAACCCCACTCGGCATTCCGCATTCTGATCTGCATTCCCCAGCGGCGTGCCTATCCAGCACCTCCCATTTTCAGGATCATCTTGCATTAGAAACAAGTCCCGTTTCAGGATCATCTTGCGTTGGACAATTCTCCTGCGAGCGCCGCGCATGCTGGTTGTGGTAAACTCGCCTGGTCTCCCCTCCGTTGCGATTCGAGCTGGCATCGCCCAATCCTTTGCCGCAAGTAGTCCAAATTTCCGGTCCCCGTTGTTGGGGAAGATCCGTGCCTCGCGGCAGCCGAGGCTATCGAGGCCCGCGCTCCGGTCCTCGCATCCATTGACCCTGCAGCATAGCCGTGACCGCTCAAAAGCGGTCCCACCAAGGAGGAAAGCATTGCCCGAAACCATAGTGGATGGTTTTGTCGAGGAACGTTTCCGCGCCGCCCGCGAAGCCTTCGAGTCTAACTTCGCCAGCGGAGCCGACATAGGCGCTTCCTGCTGTGCCACCCTCGAAGGCGAAACGGTGGTTGACTTATGGGGCGGGTTCGCCGATGAAGCGAAGACCCGTCCTTGGGTCAAAGACACCATTATCAATGTCTATTCAACTACCAAGACCATGACCGCGCTGGTCGCGCTGCTGCTGGCCGACCGCGGCGAATTGGATTTCGCCGCTCCGGTGGCCCGCTACTGGCCCGAGTTCGCCGCCAACGGCAAACAGAACGTCAAAGTCAGCCATCTGATGAGCCACTCCTCCGGACTCTCCGGCTGGCGGCAGCCCATTACCGCTCAAGACCTTTATGACTGGGAAAAGATGACCTCCTTGCTGGCTGCCCAAGCCCCGCTCTGGGAGCCGGGAACGGCCTCCGGCTATCATGTGATCACTTTTGGGTACCTGGTGGGAGAAGTTGTGCGCCGCGTCACCGGCAGATCGCTCGGGACAGTCTTTCGCCAGGAAATCGCCGAACCGCTTGGGGCCGATTTTTACATCGGCCTGCCGGATTCGGAAGATCCGCGGGTGGCCGATATCGTCCCCTTCGCTCTGCCCCAGAATCCGCCCAAAATTGTGCTGAGCGAGATCGAAGAAATCACCCTGCGCAACATGCCGCTGGACGTGGCCAACACCCGCAAGCGTGCCTGGCGGGCCGCGGAAATTCCCGCGGTCAACGGGCACGGCAACGCCCGTTCCGTGGCCGAAATACATGCCATTCTTGCAAATGGCGGCGTCGCCCGTGGCAAGCGTTTTCTCTCGGAGGCCGGCGCGCGCAAAGCCCTCGAACCGCAGATTGAAGGCCCCGACCTGGTGATGTCCCGTATGCCGCCCGCCCGCTTCGGACTGGGCTTCGGACTCCCCGCGCCGAATGTGGGCTGGCCGCTGCCCAACCCCAACACTCTGCACTGGGGCGGCGGCGGCTTGTCCTGGCTGTTCATCGATCTGGATGCCTGCACCAGTTTCGCCTACGTGAGCAACCGCATGGACCGCTTCCCGCTTTCCGACCCGCGGCCCTTGCGCGTGCTGCGCAAAATCTGGGAAGCCTTGGGCTTGCCCGCCGGCGGCTAAGTGGGCCGGGGCCTCCGCGCTGCCGCCGGGCTGCCCCGGCGGTACCCTATCCCCAGCTCCGAGCCCGGGAACTTCCTCCTCCGCCCGGTGTCTAATTGCATCGAGGCAGGTTTTCCTGCTAGGTTGGGTTCAGCCCTTAAAAGGGGTTCCAGGCGACCATGCTGAGGCTGGATCTGAACGCGGATGGGGCTGGCAGTGACCACCTGCTGATCGAATCGCTGCGCTCCGGTTCCGAGCAGGCATATGAGGAATTGCTGGCCCGCTTTCAACAACCGGTATATACGCTGGCCGTCCGCTTGCTGAACAACCCAGCGGAGGCCTCCGACGTAGTGCAGGAAGTGTTTCTGAAGGTTTTTCGCAATATCGAGCACTTTCGCGCCGATAGCAGCCTTCGGACCTGGATTTACCGCATCACCGTAAACGAAGCACACAACACCCGGAGGTGGTTTACCCGCCACCGCAGCCGGGAAGTCGAACTCGATCCGGAAAACGAGGAAAGCCGGGACTGGAGGGAAATCATTGCCGATAGCGGCCGATCGCCGTTTGAATTGACGCTGGACCGCGAACAGGCAGGTATGATCGAGAGCGCATTAGGGCGGATTAATCCGGTATTTCGGGAAGCCGTAGTGCTTCGCGACATCACGGACTTGAGCTACGAAGAGATCGCGGCTGTGCTGGGCGTATCGCTGGGCACGGTGAAATCAAGGATACTGCGGGGCCGCGAAGCCCTGCGGAAACAACTTGCAGAAGGCCTTCAGGCGAAGCACCCCATGCGCCTGGTGCCTTCTACGGCAGAGTGATTTTGGGTATGGGTTGCGAAAACTTCGAGGAGCGTTACTCCTGCCATTTGGATGGAGTGCTGGAAGACTGGGAACGGGACGAACTGCTGGCGCACCGGGAAGTATGCCCCCGGTGCCATGCCCGCTCGAAGGCCATCGAAGACTTGCGCGGCCGGTTGCGGCGTTTGGCCGCGCCGCGGATTCCGGCGGCTTTAACCGTCCAACTGCGGGTGCTGGCATCTCATGAGCACGCCCGGCGGCTGGCCCGGCTGACTTTTGCGACCCGCCTGCGCACCAGCATGGAGATACTGCGGCTGCATTTTGAAAATCTCATGCGGCCGGTGGCGGTCCCCCTGGCCGGCGGCGTTCTATCCGCTCTCCTGCTTTTTGGCACGCTGGTGCCCACCCTGAGTTTCCGCCGGCCTGTCACGAACGATCCTCCTTTAGCTTTCGCCGATCCCCACGCTTATGTCGACCCCCATGGCGATTTGGTCAACTGGGTCGATGGCGAAATGGAAGCCCCCCGCCTGGAACCGCTGGACTCGGCCGTTTCGAGCGATGAAAACGTGCTGGAATTGACTGTGAACAATCAGGGCCGGGTCGTCGATTATACAGTGCTGCAGGGTCAATTTACGCCCGACATGGCAACCATTATCGAATTCTCGCAACTGACACCCGCCACTTTCCTCGGCAAACCGACCTGGGGAAAGACGCTGGTTGTGCTGCCGGGCCGGCGCAGCCGTAGCAGACGCGGCTAACGCGGGCTTGCGTCAAAAACTCGGGCAGCATTTTCTCGTTCGCGGATCCACTCTGGAAAAGATCGCGACTGCGGCTTGCCCAACGCGCCAGAGTTGCGTGATCGAGATCGGCCCAGGTCGCGGCGCGCTCACCGCCAGGCTGCTGGAACGTGCCGATCGCGTAGTCGCCATTGAGCTGGATTCTTACCTGGCGGAGCACTTGCGCGGCAAATTCGCCGGCGATCCCCGCTTGGAGGTAATTGAGGGCGATGTGCTCGAAACCGATCTCGGCCAATGGGGCCGCGCGCCCATCGCAGGGAATCTGCCCTATTACATCACTTCGCCCATTCTGGACAGAGTGACCCGGCTGGCGCCCCCGCGCGCGGTGTTGCTCGTGCAAAATGAGGTGGCCGAGCGGCTCGTGGCGGAACCGGGGTCGCGCGCCTACGGCTTCTTAACGATCCAGGTCGCGGCGCGCATGCAGGCCCGCCTGCTTTTCCGCGTCAAACCGGCAGCATTTTTTCCTCCCCCCAAGGTGGATTCGGCGGTAGTGCTGCTGGAGCCTCGGCACAAACCTTTGGCCGTAAACGATATCGAGCCGTTCCTGGAATTTGTGGGCGAGTGCTTCCGCCACAAGCGCAAAACGCTCCGCAATAATTTGGCGGAGATTTATGGCAAAGCCACCGTAGAAGCCTGGCCGGAGGCCGGTTTGCGGGCAGAGCAGCTTTCGCTCGAACAGTTTACACAGATCTACCAGCGATCCCGGCATGGCTGAACCCGCGGCCCTACTTGG
Organism: Bryobacteraceae bacterium; assembly: GCA_035294665.1. GTDB lineage: Bacteria > Acidobacteriota > Terriglobia > Bryobacterales > Bryobacteraceae > PSRJ01. Next base: position 3,855 of record DATGKM010000036.1, read on the forward strand.
ACGCGGCGGCCACCTGCTTCAACTGATCTTTGGCCGGAACGGGAGCGGGCTTGTCAAAACGGCAATAGTTGACGCGTCCCTTGTTCTTGCACGTGAGGCAGACACACTTATGAGGAAGTTAAGGACCCAGGACGGAACGGAACTTATATCGCAAGCGCCGCCAGCCGATAATCACCGAGGTAAGGGAAAGCGCCGTTCCCCCCAGCATCATGCCCAGCACAGCCAGGTCCCAGGAGGGACGATGCCGGTACAGCCAGGGCAGGTCAAACGAGTGCAGCCCGTGATACAGCCAGCGGTTCCAGCGCGAGAGATTCGCATAGCTTTCGGCGATCCGGGCGGTTTTGAGGTCGATATAAAAGAGCGAACGATCGCGATCGTTCAGCCGCACGGCCAGCACCGGCAGGGGCTTCCGGTGGTGGCGGTCAACGTAATATGCTTCATAGCGGTCGACAACCCGAACCTCCGCCAGCTCCAGCGGCCGCGCAGCTTGGGCCAGAACCTGCGTGATGCGCGCGGGGTCGAAATAAGGGCGGGCGGGGCCATCGAGCGGGATCACGATCGAACTACCCGCCCCGGGACTGGCCGGCTCGGGCGCGTAATGAGCCAGGTAGACCGGTCGGCCGGCGAACATCGCCAGCTCCAGTTCACGCGTGTTCGGACCGCTTTCGGCCAGCGCCTGCGGCGGGCTTTTGGCTGTGAAGGCGCTCATGTCTAAAGGCCCGCGGAGCGCCTGGGCGAAACGGGAATCGTCCGGTCCTTCCTGCCAGCCGAACGGATCCATGGAAAGCATGCCGCTGAAAACCCAGGTGCAGGTCACAAGCCCGAACAGCAGGCCGAAGATGGTGTGCCAGCGCTTCTGGCCGGCATAGGGAATGCTGGATGGGCCGCGGGGAAAACGGTATCGCCTGCGTCGCGGCGAATAGAGCAGTAGGCCCACCGCCAAACCGAACAGCGATGCCACCGTGCCGATGCCGGACGCCCAGACCACCACGCGGTTCCAGATGGCTCCTTGGCGGCGCAGCGGCGTGAAGTACAGCCAGTGCGGGATGGCGCCAAACCAGGCGCCTAGCCGCGAAGCGCGCGTGGTGTATTGCACTACTTCGCCGTTCACGCTCGAAACATACACCTGCTCTCCATCGGGCCAGATGTACTTCATCAGCGGGCGCAAATCGCGGTACTCGCCGCTGACGGTCCATTGATCCGCGGCCGTGAGCGGGCCTTCCCGGTGCGCCCGCGCGCCGGATTGGCCAGTCCAGCGAGCGGCGCTGCGCAGCAGCAGATCGGGCGGAAAGTCGTCCTGTAATTCGCCGTCATCGGCGTAGACGAGCAATGTGTCGCGGCCGAATTCGAAGCGATACGCCGGGCGCCCATCGAACATCAGCAGCCGGCAGCCGCTTGGTTTCTCGATGGCGTTCAGCCGCTCGTACGCTTCGGCCGGCGAGAGGCGTACGCGCGCTGCTTCGAGCGGCGCGGCCCTCGCCAGCCGGTCTCGATCGCTAATCGCCGGATAATCGCAATACATCAGCACGATCCCCGAAACGAACCACATGGCAAACAGAACGCACAGCGAGACGCCCAGCCAGCGGTGGGTGAGGATGGCCCAACGTCGGGCAAGGATGGCCCAAGGATGCGTGAACACAGCCAGGCGGCTGGTGAGCGGAGTAGAGCCGCGTAAGGAAACGCCTGCGCTTGGCATCAATCGCATTCTACGCTGCGGTCGGGGATATCTTTTGGCCACCACTCTGCCGCCTGAGCCTAAGGGTAGTATCATGGTAAGCTCCACTGGGCAAGGACCCCGGAGTAATCCGCCTATGTTCCTGGCTTACGATCCCACAACCAATCCTTTAAACAACAATGACTGGGCCTTTCCGCTCCTGGAATGCATCCACATCGCGGGCTTCACGCTGTCGGTGGGCACCATCGCCATCGTGGATTTCAGCATGATGGGGTTCAGCAGCAAACAAAAGCCCGCGGCCTTGCTGCGGGAAACGAGTCCCTGGACGCTGTTCGGTCTTGTCATCATGCTGCTCAGCGGCCCGCTGATCTTCTCCTCCGACCCCAACATGTATCTTCACAACTATTCGTTCCGCTTCAAAATGGTGGCGCTGCTGGTGGCCATTCTGTACAACTACACGGTCCACCGTAAGGTGGCGATGGCGAATGCCGGGCCGGGAGTGAATAAACTCGTGGGCGCGGTTTCCCTCGCGCTGTGGGTCTCGGTAGTAGCGGGCGGCCTGTTTATCGCGTTTGTGTAGGAGGGCGGCATGCCTATTTCGGAAACCATTCAGAGCATCGGATTTCTTACGGCCCTGCGGGAATCGGCGCTGGTCTACCCGGTGGTATTGACGACACACCTCTCCTGCATCGCCGTGTTCGGCGGCATGATCCTGATGACCGATCTGCGCCTGCTGGGCCTCGCCCTGAAGGACCGCACCGTGACGGAAGTGGTGGACCAGTTCCGCCCCTGGAAGCGGGTGGGCTTCTGCATCATGGTGACGATGGGGGCGCTGCTGGCCTCTTCAGAGGCCGTCAAGTATTCGCCCAATCCGTATTTCTGGGCCAAGATGTCGCTGCTGGTGCTGGTAGGCGTTCACGCCTTGATTTTTCGCCCGCGAGTCTATAACAACACGGCCGCCATCGACAAAGAGCCGGTGCTGCCCACGCGGGCTAAGCTGGCTGGCGGGCTTTCGCTGTTGCTGTGGCTGAGTATCCTGACTATGGGCCGGCTGATCGGCTATTGGGAAGGGCCGGGCTCGCCGGGCGGGCCCGCGGCGGCCGCCGGCCATTCTCACGCGGTCGTTCAGCTCGCCACGGTCGGCCGCGCTCCGGCGCGGTGAGGCACGCCGGCTTTCATATAGCGGTGGAGTTCCAGATCCAGCATCACCGTCGAACCTAATACCAGGGCGGCCGTGGTGACGTGGGCCGCCGTCACAATCACCACCGCCAGGTCTGTTTCCGCCATCATCAGCTTCAAAATAAACGCGCCGAACCCCAAAAAAACCTGCACCCCTACGATCACCATAAGGCGAACCGCCGAGGGCCGCAAACGCCGGTGCTGCGGCGCCTGGTGGAGAACGCACATTCCCAGAAGCAGCGCCACCAGGGCCACCACGATCGCAAATCCGATATGCGAGATCGCGCCCATCACTTTGTGCCGCACAGCGGCTCCCAGCGTAATCTGTACCAGAACCATGGCAAGCGTGATATTGGCGAGCGTGGGCATGGGCGGGCGCATCTGATCTTCGATCTGTTCGGCGGGCGCGGACCACTCGCCCGAAGTGACCACGGCGATGGCCACGGTGAGACCGAAGAACAACTGCGCAAGGATGGCATGCACAAAGCCGGCGTAAATCATGCCGGCCGAAGGTGCCAGCATTCCGATAGCAGCCTGCACCACGACTAGAACCACAGCGGCCCAGCCGAGTTTCCTTAATCCAGGCTGCCCGGCAGCGCGCGCCAGGCGGAACGCGAGGCCGATTGTGAGCAGCCCTACCGCGGCCGCGAACCACTGGTGAATCTGTTGTTCCGGCGTGGCGGGGCCCGGCGTAGCAGGTTGCGTGCCGGTAACCACCGCTCCCGTAATGATGAGAATCAAAGCCAACGCCGCTACTGCCAGTGAGTAGCGGTGCAGTCCCGGGGTTTGCATGAAATCTTAGTGTAACGCTTCCGGCTGGAAGGCGACTGGATGGGAGCTAACGGAAGAGGCGTTGGTCAGCTGCGTGACGATGAATCTGAACCACCCGGATCTGTTTGCTCTCCGGATGCAACGGGTTGAGAAGGACATTCCATGTTGCCGGCACAATCACGGAAGGGACCCGGAACAGCGCGCTTCTTCCGGATTTAAGCCAGTCATCGCCACAGCGTTGGGTAGCCGCTTCGCAACCCTGCCAATCGGGACCCAGAGCTTCCGGATTCACGGTCTCCGCCGAAATGTTATCCGGCGCTTCGATTTCCAGATACCGGAAGGTGACTGGCGCGCCATCCAAATCGATCTTGGAGTGCGCCAAGACTTCCAGAAGCGCGGTAGCCGGATTCGGAGCGCAGTAAACGATGCGGCGGCCGGCAGTGTGCCATCGGCCTTCCGCTTCCAGACCACCGGATCCGTCCAGCGTTTCATAGTTGCTGATCCGCCAGAAGATCACTAGAACATGCCGTGGTCAATTTGGACGATCATCTGGTCGACGAGCCGGGCCCCGGCTTCGGTCGTGAGCATCTCCAGTGGGGATTTTCCATCGAAGCGTGTCTTTGGTTTCCGCAACCAACGCCAGGCTTTTTCAGGATCGCCGAATACCCGCTCCGCATGCGCAGTCACCCGCGCCACCCGTACAGCGCGGTCGGATTCTTCGGAGGATAGCGGCTCATGCTTGGCAATGCGGTGCGAGAGCGTTCTCCGCGGCACGACCAATTGGTATATTTCCGCTTCGGAAAAGCCTCCGCGGACCAGCGCCTTCACCGTACGTACAGGCAGGCGTTTCTCGACAAGAGAAGCCAGATCCTCATCGGAGGAAATTTTGGGGATTCCGAGTTTCCCACCCATTACCGTATAGAGAGAGGAGGGCTGGACCGTTTCCGTTGTGGGCATTTGCCACCATTATACCGGCATTTTGCCAGGCGAGGAATCGGCTACTTCAGCGACGCCTTCACTTTCAGGCCGTATTCGGCGGCTTTGGCAAGAATTGTGGGCTCATCGAGCGTGAGAATCCGGCCGTCGCTTACGACAGGTTTCCCGTTCACCATCACGTCTCGGACATCTTCGGCTTTGAGGGCGTACACCATGGCGGAGATGGGATCGTAGAGCGGAAGGGCGTTGGGCCGGTCGAGGCGCACGGCGATCAGGTCGGCGCGCTTGCCGGCTTCGAGCGAGCCGATCTGTTTTTCAAGGCCGAGCACGCGCGCGCCTCCGATGGTGGCCATTTCAAGCGCGGCGCGGGCCGGGAGCGCTTCGGGATCGAGCGTGGTCACCTTTTGCAGCTTGGCGGCCAGATCCATTTCTTCGAACATGTTCACATCGTTGTTGCTGCCGGCCGAACTATCGGTCCCCAGGCCGACGTTGATGCCGAAAGCGCGCATCTTCACGACCGGCGCCACCCCGCTGGCGAGCTTGGTATTGCTTGAAGGGCAATGCGCCACGCCGGCGCCGCGAGCTTTGAGGATCGCCAGGTCGCGGTCGTTCACCCAGACGCAATGCGCGGCTACGGTGCGGCCCTGGAATTCGCCGAAGGAATCAAGGGCCTGCACCGGGGTCAGGTGGCGCGCGGCCATTTCGTCGTCAACCTCTTTTTTGGTTTCGGCCACATGAATGATGAGCGGCGCGCTGTATTTATTGGCCAGGGCGCGGGCGGCTCGCAGGGTTTGTTCGGAGGTGGTGTAGATGGCGTGCGGGGCCACGGCAGGCGTGATCAGCGGGTCGTTGCGGAAGCGCGTGAGGTAGCGCTCGGTGAAGCGGAGCGAGTCGGCCGGAGTTTTGGCATCGGCCACGGCAAATCCAATGATGGTTTCGCCGAGCACGCCGCGAATGCCGGCCTCTTTGGCCACCTCGGCCACCACGTCTTCGAAGTAGTACATATCGGTGAAGGTGGTGGTGCCGCCAAGCAACATTTCGAGCGCGCCCAGGCGCGTGCCCCAGCGGACGAATTCGGGCGAAAGATTTTTGGCTTCGGCTGGAAAGATGAAGCGGTTGAGCCAGTCTTGCAGTTTGAGGTCGTCCGCGATGCCGCGGAACAGGGACATGGCGGCGTGCGTGTGGGTGTTGATTAGGCCTGGTGCGAGAATGGCGTCCGGGCGGTCGAGGCGCTGGCGGGCTTCGAAGCGGCGATCGATTTCTGCTCTCGAGCCTACGGCGACGATGCGATCGGCGCGGATAGCGACCGCGCCGTTTTCAATGACCCGGCGGGAAGCGTCCATGGTGATGACGTAGCGTCCGCTCCAGATCCAGTCGGCTGGCTGGGCAACCAGCGGCCAAGCCGGCAGCAAAAGGCTGACTAGAAGTTTACAGATACGAAGCATCGAAGGGTTTTGGGAAAAGTTCTCGCAGGCGGTGAGTTTCCACCTTGCCATTCAGGTTGACCAGGGCGATCTCGATATCGCCGCAGAACTCCCAGAGCAACTGGCGGCAGGCGCCGCAGGGAGGGGTTAGAGACGTGGCGGCGACCGCCACCCGGCGGAACTGGCGGGCGCCTTCGGAAATGGCTTTGAACAGGGCCACGCGCTCGGCGCAGATCGTCAAGCCATAGGTGGCGTTTTCGATGTTGCAGCCGGTGTGGATCGCGCCAGTCGCGTCTTCAATCGCCGCGCCGACGTAAAACTTCGAGAAGGGCGCGTAGGCGTTGTTACGCGCGGCGAGCGCGGCGGAAACAAGCCTGTCGGTCATGCCGCATCCAGACGTGCTTGGTCCAGCCGCGGCAGCACGCGCTTCAGCAGTTCCACCAGCGCGCCGCGCGCCTGCTCTCCGGTTTCGAGCACTTCCGCGTGCGTGATCTTTTGGGGGAGAATGCCTGCCGCCATGTTGGTGACACAGGAAATACCCAGGATTTTCATCCCCATGTGATTGGCCACAATCGCTTCCGGAACGGTCGACATGCCCACCAGGTCTGCCCCGATGGCGCGCAGATACCGGATCTCGGCGGGCGTCTCGTAAGAGGGGCCAAGCAGCGCGGCATAGACGCCCTCCGCCAGCGGGATGCCCAGTTCGGCGGCGGCCTCGCGGGCGATCTCGCGGTATCCCGCACACCAGGCTTCCGACATATCGGGGAAGCGCGGTCCAAAGCTTTCGTCATTGGGGCCAACCAGCGGGTTCATGCCTTGCAGGTTGATGTGATCGGAAATCAGCACCAGGGCGCCGCGCTCGAAACTGAGGTTGATGCCGCCCGCCGCGTTGGTGAAGACCATCGAGCGCACGCCCAGGCGGCCGAGCACACGCACGCCGAAAGTGACTTGCGCGGGAGAGTAGCCTTCATACAGATGCGCGCGTCCGGCCATCACGGCTAGCGGCAGCCAAGCGTTTCTCATCGCAGGCAGACAGCCGAAAATCAGTTGACCGGCGTGGCCCACGGCGGTCGAAGTTGGCCAGCCGGGGATCTCGGCGTACGGAATCGCAATGGCGTTGGCGAGCTCGTTTGCGAACGCGCCCAGGCCGCTGCCGAGAACAACGGCCACCGCCGGCCGCAGATGGGCGCGGCCTTCGATATACTCGACGGCGGCCCGGATCATAACAGCATGCCCGCGATACAAGCCGACATGAAGTTGGCCATGGATCCGGCCGCGACCGCCCGCAGGCCCAGACGCGCGAGATCGGATTTGCGATTGGGCGCCAGGCCGCCGATGCCGCCGATCTGAATCGCGATCGAGCTAAAGTTGGCGAACCCGCACAGGGCGTAAGTCGCGATCGTGAAGGAGCGCGGATCGAGCCGCGGCTGCATCGGGCCGAGCTGCGTGAAGGCGACGAATTCGTTGAGGACCAGCCGCGTGCCGAGGAGGTTGCCCACATCGAAGGCGTCTTTCCAGGGCACACCCATGATCCAGGCGACCGGCGCGAAAATAACGCCAAACAGCTTGGGAAGCGTATCCGGGACCCAGCCGAGCAAGGGGAGCGCGTGGACCCAGCCGAGGATGCCGTTCATCATGGCGATGAGCGAGATGAAGGCCACCAGCATGGCCCCGACATTGAGCGCCAGCCGCAGGCCATCGCCCGCGCCTTGCGCCGCGGCATCGATCACGTTCACCGCCGTCTTTTCCACCTTGATTTCGACCCTTCCCGCGGTGGCCGGCTTTTCCGTTTCGGGAATAAAGATCTTCGAGAGCATGATGGTGGCGGGAGCCGTCATGATGACGGCTGTGAGCAGGTGTTCGATGCGCACGTGCGCGATCAGAACATAGGCCGCCATTACGGCGCCGGAGATGTGTGCCATGCCGCTGGTCATAATGGTGAACAGCTCGGATTCGGTGAGGCCGGCGAGAAAAGGCTTGATCGTGAGCGGCGCTTCGGTCTGGCCCATGAAGATGCTCGCCGCCACATTAAGCGATTCGGCGCCGCTCACGCCCATTAGCTTCTGCATGCCGATGGCGAGCACGCGCACGATCCACTGCATGATGCCCAGGTAATAGAGAATGGAGAAGAACGACGCGATGAAGACGATGAGCGTAAGCACCTGGAAGGCGAAGACGACGCCGAAGGGGCCATTGGGCCGGCCGAGCTGATCTCCGAAAACGAAGGCGCTGCCTTCCTGGGAGTAATTCAGCATGGCCGTGACGCCACGGCTGATGGCCTGAAATATTTGCCCGAAGCCGGTTTTCAGAACCAGCAGGGCGAAGAGGAACTGCAGACCCAGGCCCCACGCAATGATACGGCCTTTGATAGCCCGCTTATGCGACGAGCACAACCAGGCGGCGGCGATGATGATAATCAGGCCCAAAAGGCCAGTAAAACGGCCCATAGGCCCTCAAAATTAGCCCACAACTTCCAGAATCAACTCGCGCTCCTCCGGTTTCTGCGCGGAAATCCGGAAGGCGTCCTCTACCAATTCGGCGGCCTCTTCCACGCGGTCCTCGCGGGTGTAATACAGGCGGCAGAGCACCGAACCGGCGTCCACTTTTTCGCCCACCTTCACTTCCAAAATGATACCCACGGCCGGATCGATGGGATCTTCTTTGCGGTCGCGGCCGGCGCCGATCATATTGGAAGCCGTGCCGATATATTCGGCTTCAATAGAAGTGACATAGCCGCCGCGCGGCGAGGTGACTTCGCGCATGCCGGTGGCGTTAGGCAGCAGTTCGAACTTATCGAGCGCCTGCGGGTTGCCGCCCTGCGCCGCCACAATCTGCTTGAATTTCCGGTAGCCGGAGCCATCTACCAGCCGCTCTTCGGCCAGGCGGCGCGCGTCTTCGAGCGTTGGCGCCTTCTTGGCAAGGAAAATCATGCGGCCCGCAAGTTCAATGGAAAGCTTGGTGAGGTCGGCAGGGCCGGCGTTCTGCAAAGTTTGCGAAGCTTCCATCACTTCGAGCGCGTTGCCGATGGCGTATCCCAGCGGCTGGCTCATATCCGTAATCAGGGCTTGCACCCGTTTATCCATGCGGCGCCCGATGCCCACCATCATCTGCGCGAGGCGGCGCGCTTCGACCTGCTTCTTCATGAACGCGCCGGAGCCGACCTTCACGTCTAATACGAGGGCGTCTAGGCTGACGGCCAGCTTCTTCGACATGATCGAAGTGGCGATCAGCGGAATGGATTCGACGCTTGCGGTCGCATCGCGCAGGGCGTAGAGCTTGCCGTCGGCGGGCGCAACCTC
>DATGKM010000037.1:0-7835 GCA_035294665.1 Bryobacteraceae bacterium
GGTGTTTCGGCTGGCTGATTTCCCTCGATTCGTGGCTCACCTTCCGGGTGAATCCGAATCAGAGCCTTATCGTCGTTCATTCCGAATAGTATCAGCCACTTTACTTTTCAAACGGAAGCCCAACCGCCGTTTTTAGGATTATGTACGAGCATCGTTTCCGCCGCCGGTCTTACGAACTGATTGCGGAAGTTTGCGGTTTGGGATAGACCGGCGCGAGTGCCTGCGCCACGGAGAACTTCACCAGCGCGGTTGGAGGGTGATTCCGATGAAATCCGGGGCAGGGCCGGCCGCAGCCGCCAGGCCGATGGAATTGGCGCCTGCGTTGAGGGAAATGGCAGTTGAGAGGCCCTGATTGGTGAGGTTGGCGGCCCAATCGCCGGCTCCCGGAAAATTCAGCGGCACCGGGTTGCCGTTCACGATAAGGGTGGCGCTACGGGGAGTGGGATCGCCGTTGATGTAGTTGATCGTCAGATTATAGTTGCCCGCCGCAAGCATTTCGATTGGGGAGAACGTGGCCGTGGCGCCGGCGGCCGGAAGGTGTACGCGCAAGCCTCCGGGACTCACGGTGCTGGATACCAGAGCCGCTCCACCGCTCAACGTCGCGCCGGATGCCGGGAAATACCGCACAGGCGCCAGCGGCTGCACTCCCAACAGCATCGAAGCGTGCGGGTTCAGAGAGGCGCTGAAGCTCTGCGAAAACCAACCCAGGCCGGCGCGGCGCCAGTGGTCCCGAACCGCTGCCAAGCCCGTGAATCCCAAGCCGGACCAGGGCACGGTGACTGTGGCCGGCGAATCGCTCAGGTTGAATAGGCCCACCGCGTAAGTGCCATCCGGTTCGAGCGCCGTCCACACCTGCTGCGCAGAGCCGTTGTTTATCGGGGCGGCCACGATGCCTTGCTGATCGACCGCGATTGCCTCGGGATTGGTAAGCAACTGGAAGCCGGCCGAATCGAGGTTGCGGGGATCGTCTCCCACGATCAGGGGAGAAGCCGCCAGCGCCCAGAAGGTCACCATGGTTTGCCGCTCATCGCTTGAGAGGCCATCTTCGGGCGAGCCTGCGTCGAGCGAATCGAGGTCGTTCCAGCCGCCGTAAGGCGCGGCCGCGAGCCAGTACGGTTCCGCCGTAAAGCGCTCTTCCACCAGGTTCCAGGTGGTCAGCGTGCTGCCGTTGTAGCTTTCGATATCGGGCGAGATGCGCCAGCCATCCGAGAACGCGCTCCAGATCGGCGCGTTGGCGGGGTCCAGATGGTTCGCCAAGCCCAGGTAAATGGGCCGCCCGGTCAGCAAAAGCGCTTTCGACCACGCTTCGACATCGGGAATATCCGCGTCGCCGACGCCATCGAGCTTTATATAATCGACTCCCCAGGACGCAAACAGGTTCGCCCACGAATTGATAAAAGCCTGTGCGCCGGGCTTAGTGTAGTCGATATAGTACATCGTGCCGCCGTAAAGGCCGATGGAAGGCACGGTATAGGTGACTTCCAGTTTGCCGGGAATGGCGATATCGGCGGCATGGTAGGGAGTGCCCTGGACAGGCGTATTCTGCGTGACGGCCAACATGGGGATGCCTGGACTCACGTAGATGCCGAACTTGAGTCCGAGACTGTGGAGATAACTGCCCAGGGCCGCCATTCCGCTGGGAAATTTAGATGGATCGGCGATCCAGCGGCCATAGGCGTCCACTGCCGTGTCGGGATTTTGATACCAGCCGGCGTCTATATTCACGTACACATACCCGGCCGGCTTCAGAGTCGAAACCAGCGATTGCGCCACGGCATGGACAGTGGTCTCATTGACGCTCGCTTCGAAGCTGCTCCAACTGCTCCAGCCCAGGGGAGGGGATGCTTTCAGTCCGAGGTGCGCCGCTTGTGCGGCCTGGATCCCGATCGTGGATGCCGCCATCCAGGCGGCGAAGCACAGCCGGCCGACCCGTTCAGGACGTGACATTGGGACGGATTGTAGCACGCGATCATGCCTTATCCGGGCGCGGCGGTATCCTGTAGCGCGGTCACCACGGCCACGCTATAGATATCGTCCGCCGAGCAGCCGCGCGACAGATCGTTGGCCGGTTTTGCCAAACCTTGGAGGAAGGGGCCGAGGGCGGCGGCGCCGCCCAGCCGCTCGACCAGTTTGCAGGCGATATTGCCCGCGGCGAGGTTGGGGAAAACCAGCGTGTTGGCGCGCCCGGCCACGGGCGAGCCGGGGGCTTTGGAATGGCCGACGATGCGGTTCACGGCGGCATCGGCTTGCATTTCCCCATCCACAATCAGTTCCGGCGCGCGCGCCCGCACGATTTTGAGGGCCTCCACTACGGCATCGACCTGCGGGTGGCGGGCACTCCCACGGGTCGAGAAGCTGAGCAGCGCGACCACCGGCTCGACGCCCAGCAAGGCGCGGGTGCTGCGTGCGGTGGCGATGGCGATCTCCGCCAGTTCGACCGGGTTGGGGTCGATCACTACGGCGCAATCGGCAAACGTCATCAAGCCGTTGTGGCCGAGGGTGCAATCGCGCAGGGCCATGACGAAGGCGCTGGAGACGAGCCGCGCGTTGGGGTCGACGCCCACGCAGTGCAGGGCGGCGCGCACGGTTTCCGCAGTGGTGTTCGCCGCGCCGCCCACGAAGCCATCGGCATCGCCCGAGGCCACCATTAGCGCCGCGAAGAACAGCGGCTGGCGGGCGATTTCGCCCGCTTCGACCGCGGTGATGCCTTTCGCGCGGCGGCGCTCGTAGTAGAGGGCGGCGTACCTGGTAAGCGCGGGCCAATGCTGCGGATCGGCGAAGAGAATGCCGGTGGGCGGAGCGGCCGGGGGCGATCCCACCAGAATGGGGCGGACCACGCCGTCGTGGGCCAGCCGGGCGGCCGCTTCCAGCACCCGCGGGTCCGAGCCTTCAGGAAACACAATCGTCTTTTTCTGTTGGCGCGCCCGCTCTGTCAATTGAGCGAGGAACGCTTTTGCCGATTCGGGAATGGCCAAGACACGATTAGAACATAGGAGGCACCAAGCGGAGGGATCGAACTCTATGGCGTTCCGCCCGTCCTTCCCGGTATTTTTGTTCGCGCCCCTAAGGATTTCCACCAAAGCCGCCGATATGGTTTTCGGGAGGCCGGCAAGGATGAATTCGCATCGTCTTTTAGGAAGTGCCAACAGCCCGGCCGGGCCTGGAGGCTATCCCAACGGCCAACCTGCCCGTTCGGTTCAATCGTGCTACGTCGCGTCCGCTCCGGTGGTGGACGTTTTGTTCGACCAGCTTCAATACCTGGTTACCCATGGTGGCCGCGACTGTCCGCCCGAATGCCTGGAATGCGGGCGGCTGGAGCGCGTCAAGCACTGGCTGTTGCTGCCGTTCCGCAACTCGGCTTAACGTGGCAGGGCTGTAGGTCCGGGCAGGATCATACGCCGCCACCGGCGGCGGAGCGAGCACGCCGGGCGGAGCCACATTGACGCTTTCGCGCCAAAATCAATATGCCCGACAAACCAACTGCCGTTAGCCCTGCGAACGCCGGTTCCGGCGTCGCCGTGGACCCAAGGGCCGCGATCGTTTCCGGGCTTGCCGGTATCGGCGGGTCGGCGAACACGATAGTGGTCGTCGAGTAATCCGGCGGCAGATACTGCAGCACGGCGCCCGGTCCCTCTACCGGCGCAAAATTCGCTGTAAACGTGAATCCCGACGCGCCGTAGTACCCAACTCCGGGAGCATTTTGGCCTGAGCTCCCCTGCAGTTCCGGTGTCGCGGTTACATGAAAGTCAATCACGCCCGCCCCAGGAAGGTCGAACAAATTGTCATTGGCAAGAATCGTATCCGACCAGGTGATTGTGCTGGTCGTACTGGTTGTATCCGGCGGTGGAACCGTAATATCCGTGATGCCGGCATCATTGAAATACGGAATGTAGAAATCGTTCATAAACGGTTGATTCTCGAAATCGCAACCGTTTATGACGCTGAGGTCATATGTCCACGTATCGGGCCCCACCTGCATGGCCGAACCAAAAACACCGGTGTCGAAAGCGCAGATGGCATATGCCCGGCCAACCGTAAGCATTGCAATCAGAGCCAACGTGCATGTCATCCGCGTGGATATTTTCATCAATTTCCTCTGAACCGATGCGCCATCGTAGCATGATTTTCGTCATCGCCCGAACCGTTTGACTGCCGCCACCCGGGAGCAAAGACCTAGAATAGATGGCGGAAAGTACTATGCGTCATCTGCTCTGGTTGTCATGCGCCGTGTCGTCGATTGCATGTGCGCAGCAAGATCCCCTTATGTGGATCCCACTCCAGGTGGGGACTCGTTGGACTTACGAACATGAGTGGAAATCGGGCGACCGGAACCGGCCGGACGTGGACCGCTGGCGCACCGAGGAAACAGTCACCGGCAAGGTGAAGGTTCCCGAGGGACTTGTCGTTCTACGCCGCGTAGAGATAAAGGAAGCACCAAGAGTTACCCACCCCGGTTATCTTGTTGCTCGCGACGGGCAGCCATACCTTGTCCACGCCAATTGTGTATACGTGATCGGCGAGGGCTGGGATCGCCAGAACCAGAGCCTCCGCCCGAGGTACCAGCAGTATTTGGCCCACAATGAGCTTTCGGCTGATTTTTGCTTCCCGTTACAAATGGGCCAACACTGGGGAAACAATGATGTACCTTGGAGTGTCGAGCCGGCCCGCGCCGGTATGGCGTCCTTCGTCCCGCAGAACTATGCTGGCGCGATTCATATTTTCTCCAGTCATTTCGGCAGTGGCGGATGGGACGATGTCTGGTTTCAAAAAGGAATCGGGGTTGTCGGCGAGCACTACATACACAACGGCACATACGACGAATACACCAAAAAGCTGGTATCGTTCACGCCTTAGTCTCGCCTGGCGCGGCACGCCGGCGCTCACCGCGGTGGCGCGGCGTGCAACTGGCAATCCTGCAGCACGGTGCAGACGCAGAAACGCTCGCATTTCGCCGGCGGCTGTTTTTCCGGTTTCGGCATGGTCAGCTTGTATTCGGGATAAATGGTCTTCGCTCCGCCGCGGGTAGCTTCGTAGGGTAGCCCGTACCAATCGGCCACTTCGTGCAGGAAAGGATTTGTGCCGGGCAAATGGTTCGGCACGGCGCCCGGCGCGCCCGGCACTTCGGGCTGGTACTCGCAGAACATGCGCTGGGTCTTTTGGCCGGGATCGAGCGTCCAATTCTGGCTGCGCACCAGCGGCTCGGTGAGCAGCACCGGATCCACCACGTGGGTCACCACGGTCAGATAATCGCGGTGCCGCGTCCAGTATTCGGTCACGGTGCGCTTGTCGCTGCTTTCGATCCCATTCCGCCGGTAATAGTTCGCCTTCAGATGAGTGGTGGTGATGACGAGGGTGTTGCCGTCCCATACGCCGGTCGAAAAGCCTTGCCAGGTGTGCTCGGCCCACTCCGGCGGGTGCGGGCGGCCATCCATCCAGATGGTGCGCACGCTGCCCCAGGCCGGCATGTAGGTGTGGAATGCGACCAGTTCCTGCGTGATGGGATTGATTTCGCGCGTGACGCGCAGGTCTCCCAGGCCGCGCATGCCGTAATCGGCCGAATGCGGGCGGCACTCGTATTCGGTCACCACGGAGATGCGGTCGGCATCGTAGCTATCGGCGCGCAGCCGGGCGGCGTCGTTGATCGGCAGACCCATGTAGTCGCCGAGTTCGGGCCCGGGGATGCGCTCGGGAGCATCCTCATGATACGCGGGCGCCCATTCGCCCGTGAAATCCACTTGGGCAAACGCCGGCGCTGCCACCAGAACAAGCGCCGCCGGAACAACAATCGTACTCAGCCGCATTAACGCACCTCGCACGGTGTCGGATGCCAGCGGGAACCGTCCGCCTCTTTTTTGAAATCGGTGCTCGTAATGAAAGGCACGTTCAAATACCTGGCGTCGTGCACCACCGTAGTCACGGTAAACCAGGGCGTGCCGTCCGGCGCGGTGCGATAGTCGTAGAACTCTTCGAGCATGGTGTTTTCGCTATAGGGCACGCCGTTTTTGCGCAGGTAGCCGGGGCGCAGGTGAGTGGTGACCACTTCGAGGGATTTGCCGCGCAGCCCCGTGCGCGTCGAAAAAATCGGCGGCACGTCGTTGCGCGGATCGCCTTCACCCCGCACGGGCCGCTCCCAATTGGCCTCCGAGTATCCCTGCCACGTGGCCGGCTCATCGGGGGGCGCTTTGCTATTGAAGTGGAAAATCCGCGTTTGCGTGCCGGCATCGGTTTCGATCTTGAGCGTGTTCTCATCCTGCCAGGTGATGTGAACGCGTCCCGGAATGCGCATAATGGCGGGCGCGCCATAGGCTTTGCACTGCAGTCCGGCGGCTTCATCCTTGGCCGGGTCCCATTGCATGCCCAGGTCGTAACCGGCGCGGTTGATGGGGATGCTGGCGAAGTCTCCTTTGAGCGGCGTCACCATGCGCCAGCGCCAGTCTTCCATCACCGGCGAAACCCAGTACCCGGTGAAATCCACCGGCGCGGCGGCTTTGGCCGTTCGCGGCGGCTGCGGCGGGCCCGGGGGCTGGGCCGGCAGGAGGGCCGCCAGCAGGAGCAGGCAGCAAGGAACCAGGAGCCGGAAATAGGGGCTGGGCTTGCGAGCGCTCATTGATTTCTCGCGCGCGCCGGCGGATTGCGCAGGCTCCGGTAAACCGCCTCGACGAACGCATCGCCGGGGCCGTACTGCACGTCGTAATCGAGCGTCGGCCTGGCCGCCTTCACCTGTTCGAGTGACATGCCCTTTTGAATCATGTCCTGAATGCGGTCGCGGACTATGGTGATCATGTTGCGGTACTCCACCACTTCAGCCTCGTCGCACAGGCGGCCGTGGCCGGGAATTACCCGCGTGCCTCCTTCCTGCAAATGCGCTGGAACCGTGAGATGCAGAATGTGGTTCAGCGCGTCGAGCATGCCCTGCACGCTGCCGCCACGCTCGGTATCGATCACCGGATAGCGTTCCGGCGTGAAGATATCGCCCGTGCTGATGGTATCGGAGCGGCGGAAGAGCACGATGCTATCGCCATCGGTGTGGGCGTTGGCCTCGTGGATCACGAAGACGGGTTCGCCGTTGAAGTAAAAATCCTTTGAGGGTGTGAAGTACTCGTCATTCGGAAGGCCGGGAGTGGCTTTGGGAGTTACGCCCGGCGCGGCCGGCCGGGCCATGCGGTTCACCACGTTTTCGTGCGCGATGATGGTGGCGCCGCCGGTATCGGTGGGCGAGGCTCCGGGCACGCCCATTTTCGCCAGCGCTTCGTTGCCGCCGGCGTGATCGGGGTCCACCGAGGTATCGATGATGAAGCGGATGGGCAACGGGGAAAGCTTCCGGATCTCGGCGGCAATGCGTGGCGCAAACGGCGCGGTCATCGTGTCCACCAGCAGTACGCCATCGTTGCCCGCCTGCACCGTAATATTTCCCGCCGGACCCATCAGCATGTAAACGCTGCCCTGCACGGGGATCAGATGGAAATCGCTACTGTCCGGATTTGGTATTTGTGCCTGAACCGCCGCCGCTATCGAAATTGTGCCGGCAACAAGCGCCAAGACCCGGGGCATTGTGAACCTGCCAGTATACACCTGCTCGCGTTGCCTTCTTGGCCGCAGAATTGTCCAATGCAAGATGATCCTGAAACGGGACTTGTTTCTAATGCAAGACGATCCTGAAAATGGGAGGTGCTGGATAGGCACGCCGCTGGGGAATGCAGATCAGAATGCGGAATGCCGAGAGTCTCACCCATTCGCAAATTGGCGAATTCTTGAAGGCCAGCGAGGCGATCGAGTTTGCCGGCCAAACCCGTGCCGAAGTGTACGCCTGGGTGCAGAAGACGCTGGTGGCGCCA